>NZ_CP023449.1:1594118-1906178 GCF_002355275.1 Rhizorhabdus dicambivorans
GGCTTTGTCGGCTTCCTGTCGTCGACGGTGGCGGCGGCGCGCGCCCATGGGCTTTCGGCCATCGACGGCGTGTTCAACGACATCGGCGATGCGGAGGGCCTGGTCCGGCAATGCGCCCAGGCGCTGGCGCTGGGTTTCGACGGCAAGACGCTGATTCATCCCGGACAGATCGACATTTGCAATCGCGCCTTCACGCCAGGCGACGACCGGATCGAGGCCGCCCGGGCGATTGTCGCGGCGTTCGATGCGCCCGAGAATGCCGGCGCGGGAGCGCTGAAGGTGAACGGGCAGATGGCCGAGCGGTTGCACCTGGAACAGGCGCGGGCGCTGCTGGCGATGCGGGCGCAGATCGACGAGATGGGCTGAGGAGCGCGACGATGGACGGCAAGGCGAAGATGGCCGCGGTGCGCGCGATGATCGAGCGCTCGACGAGCGGCGATGTCGCGGGAACGCTGGCCCTGCTGCATCCCGACATGGTGTTCCGCGAGGCACAGGGCCTGCCCTATCCCGGCGACTTTGTCGGCCATGACGGCTTCCTTCGCCTCGTGGAGGAATGCGCGGCGGCCTATGCACTGCACGTCGACAGCTATGAACTGGCCTATGATGGCGAGCGGGTGATCGCGCAGATGCAGCTCACCGCGACCTCGAACAGGAGCGGGCGCGTGCTGAAGACGGCCGTCACCGAATTCTACAGTTTCCGGGATGGCCTGATCGCCGACGGCGACATCTATTACAAGGACAGCCGGGCGATGTGGGAACTCGCCACGATCGGGTGACGGCCGGCTATAGCGCTTCCAGGATGGTGACATTGGCCTGGCCGCCGCCCTCGCACATCGTCTGCAGGCCATAGCGCTTGCCGCCCGCGCGGAGCGCGTGGATCAGTGTCGCCATCAGCTTGGTGCCCGACGCGCCGAGCGGATGGCCCAGCGCGATCGCCCCGCCATGCACGTTGAGCCTCACCGGATCGGCATCGAGGGCGCGCAGCCAGGCCAGCGGGATCGGCGCGAAAGCCTCGTTGACCTCGTAAAGGTCGATATCGCCGATCCGCATGCCTGCCTTGTCCAGCGCCCGCCGGGTCACCGCCAGCGGGGCTTCGAGGTTGATCACCGGATCCTCGGCCCCGACCGACATGTGATGGAGCCGCGCCAGCGGCGTCAGGCCGAAGCGCTTGAGGGCATCCTCGCCGACCACCACGACGCCGGAGGCGCCATCGCAGACCTGGCTCGATGTGGCGGCGGTCAGCATGCCGCCCTCCTGCAGCAGCTTCACCCCGGCGATGCCTTCGAAGCTCGCATCGAAGCGGATGCCCTCGTCGATCCGGTGAAGTTCCGTCGCGCCATCGGCGCCGGTGATTTCGATCGGCAGGATTTCGCCGTCGAACGCCCCCGATCGCGTCGCGGCGGCCGCCTTGAGATGGCTGTCGAGCGCGAACTGGTCGAGTTCGTCCTTGGTCAGGCCATGCTTCCTGGCAATCGCCTCGGCCCCGGCGAACTGGCTGAAACGCACGCCCTTGTAGCGCCGCTCCATCGCCGGGCTGAACGGGCCGTCGAGCCCCTGTGCGGTTGCCGCCGTGACGGGAGTGCCCATGGGGACCCGGCTCATGCTTTCGACGCCGGCCGCGAACACCACGTCCATCATGCCGCTCATCACCGCCTGGGCAGCAAACTGCACGGCCTGCTGGCTCGATCCGCACTGCCGGTCGACCGTGGTGGCGGGCACCGACTCCGGGAGCGAGGATGCGAGGACCGAATAGCGGGCGACATTGTTCGCCTGCGCGCCGGCCTGGCTGACGCAGCCCATGATGACATCGTCGATCGCGGCCGGATCGATGCCGGTGGTGGCCGCCAGATGGTCGAGCATCCGCCCCCCCAGGTCGGCGGGATGCCAGCCGGACAGGCGGCCGCCGCGACGGCCTCCGGCGGTGCGTGCGGCCGCGACGATATAGGCTTGCTTCATAAAGGCTCCGAGAGCGCCGGGCAGGAATGCGCGGCCCTGTCGAATATGACGTTCGAGCGGCGGCATGCCCGGAACCCCCATCGTCGAGCGGGCCCATCGGCTTCGCTTAGCGCATGGATTTTCCGCGACGGACGGCGGATATCTGGGCGGCGCGCTGTGGTCGGGGCGGTAGCCGAACGTCGGAACCGATGGGACCGCATATCAGAGAGGCTGGGAGACACGCATAATGGCTGGACGTCTGGAGGGGAAAGTCGCTCTCGTGACCGGGGGCGGCCGGGGCATCGGCCGTGAGGAGGTGCTGCTGCTCGCCCGCGAAGGCGCGAAGGTCGTGATCAACGATCTCGGCACCTCCACCGAAGGGCAGGGCAGCGATGGCGGCGTCGCCCAGGCCATGGCCGACGAAATCCGGGCCGCCGGTGGCGATGCGGTCGCCAATGGCGATTCCGTGGCGGAGATGGCGGGCGGCCGCCGCATGGTCGAATGCGCGATGGACCATTTCGGGCGGCTCGACATCCTGATCAACAATGCCGGCATCACCAAGCTCAGCCCGATCTACGAGATGAGCGAGGAGGACTGGGACATCGTCCACGCCGTGAACACCAAGGGCGTGTTCACCACTGTGCGGCATGCCGCGCCGATCATGATGCAGCAGAGATCGGGCGTGATCATCAACACCTGCTCGGCGTCGGGTCTCGGCCATCTCCATATGTCCAACTATGCCTCGTCCAAGGAGGCCGTCGTCGGCTTCACCCGTTCGATCGCCCGCGATCTGGGGCCCTATGGCATCAGGTGCAATGCGATCCGTCCGATGGCGCAGACCCGGATGTCGAACGCCGACATCGCCGAGACGATGCGGATATCGCAGCGCCAGTTCGGGATTCCCGCCGTTGGCAACGAATGGCTCGATGGCAAGTCGACGGGCTTCAAGCCCGAGCAGGTGGCGGCGGTGGTCGTCTGGCTGGCGACCGACAAGACGAAATCGGTCAATGGCCGGACCTTCATGATCGCCCGCCAGGAAGTCGGCCTCTACACGGAGCCGGAGGCGACCCGCGTCGCCTTCCATCCTGATGGCTGGGATCTCGACGCGCTCGACAGCCCGGCGGCGCAGGCCTTTCTGGCCGGCGTGCTCAAGAACGTGTTTCAACCGGCGGAGTGATGGACGGCGCGGCCGGCTTCGTGGAAGGCGCCGACCGCCTGCGCCACTGGCCGGGAGCCTGCTTCACCCAGATCGCCTGGACTACCAACGATATCGATCGCGCGCTGCCGCTGCTCCAGAACTGGCTCGGCGCGCGCGATTTCGTGCGGGTCGGCGACCGGCTGCTGACGGTCATGACCCCCGATGGAGAACGGGTGCTGCGCCAGAATCTGGCTTTCGGCCGGGCAGGGGCGGTTTCCATCGAACTGATCGAGCCGATCGGCGACGATGGCGGGTTCTGGAGCGATGGTTTCGGCGAGACCGGCTTCGCGATGCGCCAGCATCATCTGTCGATCGCGATCGATGGCGACCGATCGGCCTGGCAGGCCTTTCGCGACCAGGCCGCCGCGATCGCGCCCGTGCCGGTGCAGGGCCGTTACGAGCGGTCCCATTTCCTGTTCGTCGACCTGAGGCCGGCGCTGGGCTGCTACCTGGAGGCGACGTGGCGCGATCCGGATTCGCGCGAAGGCCGTCAGGCCCCACCCACATCCACTTCCACGATGCCGTCGACGACGCGCGACGCATAGATACGGATCGGTCGCGACGCAGGGAATTTCACCGCGCAGCCGGTCCTGAGATCGAACATGCCGCCATGGACCGGGCAGGCTATCGAACCGCCGACGATCCGCCCCCGCGCCAATGGCTGGCGCTGGTGCGAGCAGAGGTTCTCCACGACATATATGTCATCGCGCAGGCGGGAAATGAGAAGATCATGTCCCTCGACGACATGGCGGACATATTTGCCGGACGGGACATCGGTGAAGGAAATGGTTGGAACGAACTTCTGTTCGGGCACGATCTCTCCTGGCATCGGATGACTTTGCCGATCCGCCGCAAGCATACAAGATCGGCGCGACAATATTGCCAATCTTTTTCGGCCGCCGTTGAGAGGTGGTCCTCCGTAAGACGTCAAATAGGGAGAAGTGTCGGAGAGGCGAGCCACGAGCCCCAGCCGCTCCAGCGCGTGAGTTAGGGGTACGCGATGAAATTCGGATTGCTCATGGAATTATCGGTACCACGTCCGTGGACCAACAATATCGAGCACAAGGTATTCCATGATTCGATCGAGCAGGTGGTCGTCGCGGAATCGCTGGGCTTCGATCAGGTGTGGAGTGTCGAGCATCATTTCCTCGAAGAATATTCGCACAGTTCCTGTCCGGAGATATTCCTGGCGGCGGTCGCGGCGCGCACCAGCAGGATAAGACTGGGCTTCGGCATCGCGACCTGCGTCCCGCAGATATCGCACCCCGCGAAACTGGCGGAGAAGACAGCGTTCCTGGACGTGATATCGAGCGGGCGCGTCGAGGTGGGCACCGGCCGTTCGTCGACCTGGAACGAACTGGGCGGCTTCGGGGCTTCGATCGACGACACCAAGAAATCCTGGGACGAGTTCATCCGCGCCATCCCCAAAATGTGGATGCAGGAGCGCTATTCCCACAAGGGCCTGACCTTCTCGATGCCCGAACGGGCCGTGCTGCCGAAGCCGTACCAGAAGCCGCACCCGCCGCTCTGGGTGGCGGTGACGGCGCCGGGAACCGAGCTCGACGCCGCCGATCGCGGGCTGGGCTGCCTGACGCTCAGCTTCGGCAATATCGGCAATACCGGCGAGCGGTTCGAGACCTATCGCAAGCGGATCAAGAATTGCGAACCCGTCGGCGCGTTCGTGAACGAGCAGATCATCGCCGCCAACTGGCTCTACTGCCATGAGGACAAGGCGCATGCGATCGAGCGCGGTCGCCAACTCGTCGGCGGCTTCGGTTCGGCGGCGGCGCAGATCAGCGAGATCAAGGGCGTCTATCCCGCCAGCAACTATCTGGAACAGGGGCTGCTGGGCATGTTCCGCGCCGATCCGGACAATGCATCGGCCCGGGGAAAGATGCCCGACGGATTGTGCCTGGGTGATCCCGACGAAATCATCAAGGTCTTGAAGAGGTGGGAAAGCACAGGTGTCGATCGGCTGATGTTCCTGATCAACTATATGGAAGTCCTGACCCAGAAGGAGGTGCTCGACAGCCTCAGGCTGTTCGCGCGTGAAGTCATGCCGCATTTCGATCCGGAGGCGGCGATCGCCGCGCGTCTGATGCTCGACACTATCGGCGCGGAGGCGCGCGCATGACGGCGCATCATCTGGACGGCCAGCGCGATATAGCATGGCTGGAGCCGCGCGCCGCCGATCTCACCCGCCGCGTCACCGAAGACCTCATCATTCCCGAGGTGGACATCTGCTGCGGCCTGGTCGAAATTCCCGTCGAGGATGCCCTGCGCGTCCTGCCACCGGCGCTGCATCCGGCGATCCCGGGCCTGGTCGGGCTGTACACCTACAGCGCCCCGGAGAGCCCGATCGGGGCGTTCAACATGGTGTTCGTCGGCGTGCTGGCGCGATCGGGCGTCAAGCCCCGGCTGATGGTCACCGCCGGCTTCATCGACAATGCCGAAGCCGGCCGGCTGCTGTCCAGCGGCTGGGGCTTTCCGCTGGAGGTGGCCGATGTGCGGCTGGCGGTCAATTATGACCGGGTGCGCACCACGGTCGCCCGCGACGGGCGATTGCTGCTGTCTTTCGAGGTGCAGCATCCCGTCGCGATGACGGGAGCCGGCAGCACCCTGCGCTATCCGCAGCCGTTCAACCTCACCCGATCCGAGGGCGGCCTGAAGTTCGTCCAGTTCGACGCGAGCTACGGTTTCGAGCGGGTCGCGCGGGGCCATCCGCGCATCACCTATTGCGATCCGGATCTGGTGGGCGGCGTCGAGGTGTCGGACGACTTCCCGGTCACCGGGACGCTCGCCAAGGCGAAGATGACGCTCCACCCCATCCGCTATGTGGCGGAGACGGCGACACGGGCGGAAGACGGCGGCGTCAGCCAGTTGAGCTGACCGCCGCCGGGCGATTGCATGCGGGATCGAAAGGAGGCCGGGGATCGCTCCCCGGCCTCGCTATTTTCCGGTGAAGCTCCTGCCCTCAGCCGCGAGCCTGAGCAGCAGCGGGGCGGGTTCGAAGGCATCGCCATGGGCCGTCCGCAGCGCGCGCAACCGATCCACCACCCTGTCGAGACCCAGCTGATCGGCCCAGCACATCGGGCCGCCGCGATAGGCCGGCCAGTTGAAACCGAGCATCGCGGCGACATCGATATCGGAGGCCCGCAGCGCGATGCCCTCCTCCAGCAGCCGCGCGCCTTCGTTGACCACGGGCAGGAGGAGGCGGAGCAATATATCCTCGTCGCTCTGGCCTTCGTTCCGCGCGACGCCCTTATGGGCCGCGAGATCGGCGATCAGCTGCTGCGCGACGGGGGAGGGCGATGCCTTGCGGGATTCGTCATAATCGTAGAAGCCGCCCCCGGTCTTCTGGCCGAGCCGGCCCTGCCGGACGAGATCGCCGCGCAGGCTGCGCTCGGTCTCGCCGCGCACCAGCACGTCCAGTCCCACCAGATCGGCGGTCTGGAACGGCCCCATGGCGAAGCCGTAATCGACGAGCACCTTGTCGATCACGGCGGGCGTCGGCCCTTCCAGCACCAGCTGGTCGGCCTGGACGCGGCGCTGGGCCATGATGCGGTTGGCGATGAACCCGCGACAATTGCCGCTCAGCACCGGCACCTTGCCCAGCGTCCGGGCCAGGCGCATCGCGGTGGCGACGACCCGGTCCGAGGTTTCCCGCCCGCGCACCACCTCCAGCAGGCGCATGACGTTCGCGGGTGAGAAGAAGTGCAGGCCGACGACATCGCCGGGCCGCCCGGTGGCGGCCGCGATCGCGTCGAGATCCAGGAAGCTGGTGTTGGAGGCGAGGATGGCGCCCGCCCGGGCGATCCGATCGAGTTTCGCGAACAGTTCGGTCTTGACCGCCATCTCCTCGAACACCGCTTCGATGATAAGATCGACGGTGCCCAGCGCCGCGAGATCGATCGTGGGCGTGATCATTGCCATGCGCTGTTCGAGCTGCCCGGCGTCGAGCTTGCCGCGCTTCACGCTGGCCTCGTAATTCTTCCGGATTGCGGAGAGGCCGCGATCGAGCGCTTCCCGGCTCGTCTCCACCAGCGTCACGCCGATGCCGGCATTGGCGAAGACCATGGCGATGCCGCCGCCCATCGTGCCCGCGCCGACGACGCCGGCCGTGCCGACCGGCAGGACGGGGGTGTCGGCCGCAATCCCCGGGACCTTCGCGGTCTGGCGCTCGGCGAAGAAGGCGTGGCGCAGGGCCCGGCTTTCCGGGGATGCCTGGAGCGTCTCGAACAGCCGCCGCTCCTGTTTCAGGCCCTCCTCGAACGGCAGTTCGACGGCCGCCCGCACCGCCTCGACGATCGCGGGCTGGGCCTTCTGTCCTCGCCACGCACGGGCGTTGTTCTGTAGGAACGTCTCGAACAGCGCCGCGTCGCCGCGCGCCTCGGCGATGCGATCGTCGCGGTCGCGCACCCGCACGGGTGGCCGTCCTTCGGCAAGCCGGGCCGCCGCATAGGCGACCGCTTCGTCGACGAGCCGTTCTTCGGTGGCGATCCCGTCGATGACTCCCAGTTCCAGCGCTTCCTTCGCCGCGATCGAACGGCCGCTGGTGATGAGATCGAGCGCGACCCGCGCGCCGACGATCCGGGGCAGGCGCTGCGTACCGCCCAGGCCGGGGAGAATACCCAGCCCGACCTCGGGAAGGGCGAACCGCGCCGACGGGACAGCGACGCGATGGTTGCACAGCAGCGCGAGTTCGAAGCCGCCGCCCAGCGCCTGGCCGTGGATCGCGGCCACTGTGAGCTTTCCGCAGGATTCGATCCTGTCGAAGATGTCGGTAAGCGTCGGCGGCACGGGGGGCTTGCCGAATTCGGCGATATCGGCGCCCGCGAAGAAGGTGCGCCCGCCGCAGGTGAAGATGATCGCCTTGATCGTGGCATCCGGGCAGAGCGATGCCAGCGCCTCCGCCAGCGGCTTTCTGACCGCTATGCCGAGCGCGTTCACGGGTGGGGAATCGACCGTGACGACGGCGATCTCGCCTCGACGGTCAACGCTGACGATATCTGCCATGCTCTCCGCTGTTCTCCATGCAATTCATACTGATTAGACGTTCGGCGATCGCGCGGGCCGCATGGGGCGCGGCACCTTTTCCCGGCCCACAAAAAATCCGGCGCCGGATGGTCCGGCGCCGGAAGGTCTGGCTATGCGCTTGTCGTTCGAAGGATCAGAAGGCGTAGCTGGCCGTCAGCCCATAGGTGCGCGGCTTTGCCGGGCCGCGATAGGCGCCGAACGCGTTGGTGGACGCATTGTCGACATAGAATGTGTCGAACAGATTATCGATGTAGAAGCCGACCCTGACGCCATCTTCCGTCTGGCCGACCGAGCCGGTCATGTTGACCATGGTGAAGCCCTTCTGTCGATCGAGCCGCAGCGGCCCGCCCGCGAGCGGGTTGAAGATGTAGCTGCTGGTGTAGCGCGCCGTGGCGTTCAGGCGGGCATCCCAGGCATCGGACATCGGGAAGTGCAGCTCGACGCTGCCGTAGAGCGTGTGCTTCGGCGAGCGCTGGAGCGGTGAGCCGGCACCGTTGACGATCGTCGTCGCGGCGCCGGAACCGGTGGCGGGGTTGGCGACCCCCGGCCCGATCAGCCGTACATTCGGATAGCGGGTATATTCGGCGTTGAGATAGCCGTAGCCCGCGCCGAAGGTGATGATGTCGGTCGGCGCGAACTGCATGTCGAACTCGGCGCCATAGCCGCGCGCATTGCCGATATTTGCCTTCAGGCTTCCGCGAAGCGGATCGACGATCGAGACCTGGATGGCCTTGTAGCGATAGTAGAACAGCGCGAGGTTGGTGCGGAGCCGTCCGTCGAGGAAGCGGTTCTTCGCGCCCAGTTCCCAGCTGTTCACCTTTTCCGGCTTCAGCGTGTCGTTCGGGTTGTTGGCGAAGGCCGGGAAGTTGAAGCCGCCGCTCTTGAAGCCCGACTGGTAGCTCGCATAGTAATTCTGGTCGCCGTCCGGCTTATATTCCAGGACGATGCGCGGCGTCGCGTTCTTCGAAGAGGTGCGATAGCGGAAGTCCGGGCCGGCGGCGATGCCCGAGGGCGTACTGAGCGACCGCTTCTTGTCGTAATTGTAGCGCCCGCCCGCGGTGAGCCGCAGCTGCGCGGACAGGTCGTAATAGAGCTCAAGGAAGGCGGAGGCGGTGTCGGTCTTCAGCCGGTTGCGGGTCCGCTGCGTCAGGCCGCGGAAGGCCGCGCCGTTGATCTGATAGTCAAGCACCTCCGAAGAATGCGCGCCGCTGATCCCGGCCAGGAAGTTGAGCGGCCCGTCGAAATGCGAGGTCACCCGGAATTCCTGCTGGTAATAATCGCCGCTGACCTCGTTCACCAGCGCGTTGAGGATGGCGATTGACCGGCCGGCGGGCGCGCCGCCGAACATGCCTTCGTCGGAGCCGAGGCCGGCGCCGTCCAGATGGCGATAGCCGGTGACGCTGGAGAGATCGAGCGTGTCCGAAAGCTGCGCGTCGAGGTGCAGCGAACCGAAGAAATTCTTGATCTTCGCCACGCCCTGGCTGTTCTGGTAGGTTTCATATTTGCCGGGCGGCGGCGTCGATCCGAAAAGGTTGCAGGCGAAGCAGAGCGGCGATCCGATGAACGCCTGCCGCAGGCCGGCCCGCGTCTTCGTCTCGGTATATTCGCCGCTCAGCAGCGCGGTGAAGCGGTCATTGTCGTAAAGCGCCTTGCCCCGGACCGCATAGTTTTCGTGCCCGTTGAAGCGCAGGCCCGTCACCGGATTACGGATCCAGCCCTTCTCATGCGAGTAGAGGCCGGCCACGCGGACGGCGAACACATCCGAAAGCTTCATGTTCAGCATCGGCTCGACCCGGCGATGCGCGAGGTTGCCGAGTTCGGCGCTGATGCTGCCGGTGTTTTCCATGACCGGCTTGTTGTTCTCGATCAGGATGGCGCCGCCGGTGGCATTACGGCCGTAGAGCGTGCCCTGCGGTCCTTTCAGCGTCTGCACCGAAGAGGCGTCGAACAGGTCGAAATTGCCCGTGTAGGAATTCTGGATGTAGACGTCGTCGACATAGACCGCGACGGGGGCTTCGAGGCCCGGATTGGCGAAGATGACGCCGATGCCGCGGATGAAGGGCTGGATGCTGCCCGAGTCCAGCGTGAAGATCAGGCCCGGCGACTTCATGTCGATCGAGGCGACGTCCTGGATCGAGGCCTTGGCGAGATCGGCACCCGAATAGGCGCTGATCGCGATCGGCACCTTCTGAAGGGATTCGCTGCCGCGCTTCGCGGCCGTCACGACGATATCCCTGACCGCGTCGTCGTCTTCGGCGGCAGGCGCCGTAGAACCGGCCGAACTGTTCACGGTCTGGGCAGAAGCTGGAAATGCCGCGCCAGCCATTGCCAAGGCGAGCACCACCAAGCTTGACGAGTTCATACGGTGATTTTTCAAAACATCCTCCCCATCCTAGATTGTGGTCGCTTCATCACGATCTGTCCAAGTTGTTACTTTAGACGTTCGGCCGATGAGCCACCCGCAATGAGAGGAAGCGGAATCATCACTTTCTTGCTTCTTGACGAAAGATAGCCCGATTGCCCCCCGCATATGTCAGGAAGAATGAAGCGGTTCAATCGGATTGGGACGCGCGGAAAACCGCGACGGCGTCATCGGCGAGGCGATGCCCTATACCCTTCCTTCAGGACGAATGGGCGGGGACCGACCCGCAGGCCGATCAGGTCGGCGGGCGCCGGATCGCATATTCGGTGGCGCCCTCATATGCCACGCCCTGGCTGAAGCCGGGCTCGCGGGCCTGGCGGAACAGGTCCTTATAGGCGGCGATCGAGTCCGGATTGCCCTTCATGATCGCTTCGGCCATGCCGCCGACGGCCGCGTCGAGCTGTTCGGCGGGAACATGCCGGCTGATCAATCCGATCCGTGCCGCTTCCGCCGCGTCGATCTGCCGACCGGTATAGACCATCTCGCGCGCCCGGGCCGGTCCGATGAGATAGGGCAGCCGCTGGCTCATCCCCCAGCGCGGCCGGAACCCCACTAGCGCATGGGTATCGCCGAACCTCGCATCGTCGGCGGCGACGATCAGGTCGCAGGCGATCGCGATTTCCAGCCCCCCCGTCAGGCAATGGCCGCGCACCTTGGCGATGACCGGCTGGGGTATCGTCTCGATCAGCCTCTGGAGTTCATGCGCCGACCGGGTGAAGCGATCGCGGCCGGCCGCATCGAGAGATGCCGCCGCGTTGAGGTCAACCCCCGCGCAGAAGCTTGGGCCCGCGCCCTCGATCACGACCACCGCCGCATCGTCCCGGCCCAGTCTGGCCAGATGGCCGGCGGCCATATCGAGCATGTCGGGCACCAGGGCATTGCGCCTGGCCGGCCGGTTGAGGGTCAGGGTGGCGATGCGCCCATTGACCTGCCACAGTATCTCCGGTTCGTTCATGGCAGGCCTTCCATCATGCTTCCGCTACATGTCAGGACGTCCGGTCTGCCGGCTGGCCACAGGAGAAATGGACCGGCATCACCGCTCCGGCGTCGATGCGGGCGGCGGCGTCCGCTGGATGCGACTGCGGCTGCTCCCCGGGTGGGACGTCGATGGAAGGCATGCCGAAGCACTCGCCGAGGGCTGGGCCGACAAGCATCAGAAGAACGGATAAGGTAGGATGAGCAACGTTCCCAGCCATGTTCCCAGCGATCTCGTCTACCCGTACGATTTCCTGACCGACGATCGGAACCGCACCGATGTCTGGGGCTTCGTGAAATCGGCGTTCGAGCGCCCCGATATCTTCTACTCGCCCGACCTTGGCGGTTTCTGGGTGGTGACGAAGCACGAGCTGATCCGGGAAGTGTTCAACGATCATGAGGTATTTTCCAGCCGCGCGGCGGCCATCCCCTATCTTGGCGACGTGCCGGACCTGATCCCGCCGGGCATCGATCCGCCCGAGCATCGCCCCTATCGGCGATTGCTGATGCAGACCATGTTCGCGCCATCGGCGCTGAAGGGGATCGACGCGGACGCGCGCGCGATCGCGCGGCAGCTGCGGGATGGTTTCGTCGCGGCCGGAGAGTGCGAGTTCATCGCCGACTTCGCGGCGCAGCTGCCGGTGATGGTGTTCCTGAAGATGATGGGCATGCCCGCCGACCGGCGCGGCGAGTTCATGAACTGGATCCACTGCTTCTTTCAGGGCGGCAGCATGGAGGTGATGTCCCAGGCGCGTCTCGATCTGCACGCCTATCTGGAGGAATGGCTCGACGATCTGGAAAGCAGGCCGCCGGACGGCACCGGCCACAGTTTTCGCGCGCTGCTGGGCCGGGAGATCGACGGCCGGCCGCTCAGCCGGGCCGAGCAGACGTCGATCGCGCAGACGCTGTTCTTCGCCGGCCTCGACACGGTGACGTCATTCATGGGGCATGTGATGTATTTCCTGGCCTGCAACCCCGGCCACCAGGCAGCGCTGCGCGACGATCCCGCGATCATGCAGAAGGCGATGGAGGAGTTTTTCCGTCGCTTCGGCATAACCAATCTCGGCCGCAAGGTGACCCGGGACGTCGATTTCCACGGCGTGCATTTCAAGGCCGGGGACCGGGTGCTGGTCTCCACCCAGATATCCAGCCTCGATCCCGACAAATGGGACGATGCCGAAGCCGTCGACTTCGCCCGCGACACCCGGGACCATCTGGCCTTCGGCGCCGGGCCGCATGTCTGCATCGGCAACAGCATCGCCCGGATCGAGATGCGGGCGATGCTTGAGGAATTGCTGCCGCACCTGCCGAACTTCCGCCTCAAGCCGGGCGCGACCGTCCGCACCTTTCCGGGCGTGGTGGTCGGGATCGAATCCCTGCCGCTGGTCTGGGACAGATAGGGCGGTCGTTCCGCCACCCGCTGATCGGGCTCAGTGCTCCCCGCCCTGCTCGTGCAGCGTCACGATCGGCTTCATGCCGGGAAGCTCATCCTGATAGGGGAAGCGGGTCAGCTGAATGCCGCCGCACACGGGAAGGTTGAGCCCGGTGACATAGGCGCCGCCGGCAAGCCACAGCACCGCGTCGGCGAAGTCCTGGGGAAAGCCGATCCGGCGAAGCGGGATTTCGCGCTCGAGGGCTTCGACATAGCCGGGCTGGGCATAGATGGCGGCGGTCATGTCGGACTGGATAGGGCCCGGCAGGATGCTGTTCACGCGGATGCCGCGCGGCCCATATTCCATCGCGGCATATCGTACGAGGCAGTCGGTCGCCGCCTTCGCGCAGGCATAGGAGAAGAAGGGTATCATCGGATTGGTCGTCGACAGCGACGAGATGATCGTAATCGAGCCGTCCGTGCCGATCGCGCGTGCCATGTGCTTTACGAAATAGACATTGGCGAAATAGTTGTTCGCGATCGCCTTGCGCAGGTCGTCGTCGTCGGCCTCGTCGATCAGGCCCTGCCCCGCGAGGCCGGCCGCGTTGACGGCGATATCGAGCCGGCCATAGCTGTCGATCGCGGTCCTGGCTGCCGCCGCGACGTCCTGCTCGCTCGAAACGTCGCATCGTACCGCGGTGCCGCCGATCCTGTCGGCGAGCGTCTCGAGCGGCTCCAGGCTGCGCGCGCCGACGACGACCCTGGCGCCTGCGGCGGCCAGCGCTTCGGCCACGGCCCAGCCGGTGCCCTTCGATGCCGAGGCGCCCAGCACGACGGCAACCTTGCCCTCAAGATCGGCCATATTCTCTCCCATGCGGCCATCGCGACGTGCGCCTCGCCTGCTGGGATTCTGACGAATCAGACGCCGCCGCCCGCAATGCCCCGTTTCGGGCTGTGGCTGGCCGGCGGTTCGAACGTCTCATTTCAAGGGCGCCGGCGCCCGTTCGATAGAGAGGGGCGGGGAGAAACCATGAGCCAGGAGGAAAGCCCGCAGATCCGATATGACGTGCCGCTGGATCGGGTCGCCAGGATAACGCTGGCGCGGCCCGACATGCGCAACGCGCAGGGCATGCAGATGACCTATGAGCTGAACGCCGCGTTCGACCGGGCGGCGCGGGACGATGCGATCGGCGTGATCATCCTTGCCGCCGATGGGCCGCATTTTTCGTCGGGCCACGATCTCGGCGGCGACAAGGACAAGACCTGGCGGGATTTCCCCGTGGTCGGGACGTGGGGCGATTTCGATGCGGGCGGCGCCGCCGGGCGCTATTATCGCGAGAAGGAACTCTATCTCGAGATGGCCGAGCGCTGGCGGAACATCCCCAAGCCGACGATCGCGGCGGTGCAGGGCAAGTGCATCTCGGGCGCGCTGCTGCTCGCATGGGTCTGCGACCTGATCGTCGCGACCGAGGATGCCCAGTTTCGCGACACCACGACCGACCTCGGCCTGACCGGCGTCGAACTGTTCATGCATCCCTATGAACTGGGCACGCGCAAGGCCAAGGAATGGCTGTTCACATCGGGCTGGCTCGATGCCGCCGAGGCCGAGAAGCGCGGCATGGTCAACCGTGTCGTGCCGGCCGACCGGCTGGAGGCCGAGGTTCTGGCGCTCGCCGAGACGATCGCGCAACGCCCGGACTTCGCGTTGCGTACCGTCAAGGAGGCCTGCAACCAGGCGCAGGATCTGATGGGGCGGCGGCAGGTCGTGCAATCGGCCTTTGCCATGCATCATCTGGCGCATGCGCATAACCAGCTGAAGTTCGGCATCCATGTCGACCCGTTCGGGCTGCCGCCGGCGGTGCGCGGGAAGTTCGAGGCGCGGATGGGGGTCTCGCTCGACAAGGGCGAGGGGGAAGCGGATGCCTGACGACAGCGCGCCGCCCGTCCTGCTGGATATCGCCGATGGCATCGCCACCATCACGCTCAACCGCCCTGACGCACGCAACGCCGTGACCCCGGCGATGACCGACAGGCTCGTCGCCCTGACCGAACAGGTCGAGCGCGACGATGCCGTGCGGTGCGTGGTGCTGAAGGGGGCGGGAAAATGTTTCTCGGCCGGCGGCGACGTCACCAAGTTCCAGGAGGAACTGACCCATAACCGCGCCCATTATACCGCCAATCTGGAATTGCGGCTGGCCCAGTCCAACCTGATGATGGGGCGGCTGCGGCGCATGCCCAAGCCGGTGGTGGCATCCGTGCACGCCGCCGTGTCCGGGATCGGCTTCAGCATGGCGCTGGCTTCCGATTTCGTGATTGCGGCAGAGGGCACGGTCTTCGTGCTCGTGCATCGTCACATCGCCCTCGCCCCCGATGGCGGGGCGAGCTATTTCCTGCCGCGTATCATCGGCGAACGGCGCGCGCTGGAGCTGGCGATGCTCGGCGAGCGGTTCGACGCCGCACGGGCGCATGAACTGGGCATCGTCAACTGGCTATGCCCGCCCGAAGAGCTGGAGCAGCGCACCGCCGCGCTCGCGGCCAGGCTGGCCGGCGGTCCCACCGCCGCGATGGCCAATGCCAAGGCGCTGATCCGTGGCTCGCTGGATCGCAGCTGGACCGAGGTCGCCGCCGAGGAGGCGCGGATCGCGGGCCGCCTCGTCCTGTCCGACGATCATCTGGAGGGGGTCAACGCCTTCATCGAGAAGCGCCCGCCCAGCTTCAAGGGCCGGTGAGCGTCACATAGCCTAACGAACCTCAACGGGCCGGTGCAGGAAGGGCACGGTCGCGAAGAGGATCAGCGACACCAGCATCAGCGCGGCCAGCGTCCCGAAGGCGGCGTCATAGCTTTGGGTGATGTCGAACATATGGCCCACGGCGGGGGCGGCGATCAGCAGGAACGGCACCTTGATGAAATAGCTGATCCCGATCGCGCCTGGCACGCTGCGGACCCCGAACAGGGCGGCGAGCGCCGCCGCCTGGAGCGCGTTCAGCGCGGGCAGGCCGATACCGATCATTGCGCAGACCAGGATCAGCGCCGCCAGATCGGTGACGAGCACCAGGCAGGACCAGAGCGCGAACTGCGCCAGCGCGTCGATGATCAGGGCGCGGATCGGGGTGATCCTGTCGGCGAGCCATCCGAACAGCGACGTGCCGATCACGCCGCCGCCGGCGAAGATCGTGAAGGCGATGGTCGCGCCATCGGCGCCGATGCCCTTCTGGATCATATAGACCACGCCATGCGCATAGAGCGCCGTCCCCGATCCGGCCATCAATGCGATCCCCAGCGTCAGCGTCCAGAAAGCCGGCTGGCGGAGGAAGGTGGCCCGGTCGGGGGCGGGGGGCTGGTCTTGCGGCGCGGCTGCTTCGGCCTGCCCTTTCGGGCGCTCGACCACCATCAGCATCAGCAGCGCGACGGCGGCGAAGGTGCCCGCCATCGCCAGGAAGGCGGCCTCGAGCCCGCCGAGCTTCAGCAGCATGGCGGCGGCCGGCGGCGACAGGAACATGAAGATCGGCGCGGTCGCGATGCCGAGGACCGATCCCCGCTTCCTGTCGAACCAGCGGCTGATCAGCGTCATCGGCGCGACGATGCCCAGGAAGCCGCTGCCGATGCCGACAATGGCGTAGAGCAGCACGAGCCACCGGATATCGGTGGCAAAGGCCGCCGCCGCCATCGCGATGGCGCACAGGGCGGCGCCGCCCGACATGAACAGGCGCAGCGGAAAGCGGGCGAGGCCCAGACCGACCAGCGGCGAAACCAGGCCGAACATCATCATGAAGATGCTCACCGCCACCGCCGCCGCGGCGCGCGACGCGCCGAGATCCTCGCAGATGCGGGGAAGCAATATGCCGAAGCTGCTGAGAACCATGCCCAGGCCGACATTCTGCGCGAGAAAGGCCAGAGCGGCCATGCGCCACCGCAGAGCGATCATGATAGGCATCTCTCCTTGGCGCGATAGCGGTCCGCGGACTCAGAAAAAGACGTTTGGTGGCAGGGAAATCCGCAATGGGAAGCGGGAATATCCGCCCGTGGAGGGGCTCGCGGCCTCTAGTCCCGCCCGGCCCTGAGCGCCGCGCCCGCCGCGAAGGGGGCGATCGCGGTGAGCACCAGCGCGGTCGCCGCGAGCAGCTTCACCGCGCCCATGCCGTCCTGGCCCAGCGCGCCCGCGCCGAAGATCAGGATCGGGATGGCGAGCGGAAGCATGACGAGGCCCGCCAGCGCGCCCGCGCCGCGCAGGCCCAGGGTCAGCGCGCTGGTCATCACGCCAAGCGCGGCGAGCGCCGGGGTGCCAATGGCGAGGCCCATCTCCAGCCGTGCCAGCATCGCGCCGTCGAGCTTGAGCAGCGCCGACGCGGGCAGGGCGGCGAGCATCAGCGGCGGGCCGAAGCCCAGCCAGTGCGCGGCGATCTTGGCGGAGGCGACACCCTCGTCGGAAAGGCCGCGCACCACATATTGGTCGAGCACACCGCTTTCGGCGTCGGGCGCGACCAGCCGGTCGACCGGCAGCAGCGCCGCGAGCAGCGCGGCCATCCACAGCGCGCCGCCGCCGACCTTTGCCAGCAGCGGCCCGTCCGGCCCCACCGCGAAGGGGAACAGCGTCGCAACCAGCAGGAAGAAGATCAGCGGCAGCAGCGCCCCGCCGCCCTGCCACGCCGCCCGCACGTCGCGCAGGATGATCGCGCCCCACACCCTCATGGCTGCGATCCCAGCGCGATCGCCGATGCGTCGGGCAGGTCGATCGGCTGGTGGGTGGCGACCATCACGATCCCGCCGCCCGCGCGATGCGCCGCGATCGCCGCCGCCAGCCGCGCGGTCGCGGCGGTGTCGAGGCCGTTGCCGGGCTCGTCGAGCAGCCAGATCCCCGCCTTGCCCGCGATCACCCGGGCGAGGGCGGCGCGCTTGCGCTGCCCGGTCGAGAGCATCCGCACCGGCACCGGCGCCAGATTGGCGATCCCCATCGCATCGAGCGCGGCATCGACATCGCCGCCGTCCGCGCCATTGAGCCTCGCCCAATAGCCCAGCGCCTGCGCCAGCGGCAGCCGCGCGTCGAGCGCCGCCGCCTCGCCCGCGAAGGCGAGCCCGCCGCCGCGCTCGACCGTCCCCGCCGAGGCCGGGAGCAGCCCGGCGGCGATCCGCATCAGGCTCGATTTACCGGCGCCGTTGGGGCCGGTCAGCAGTGCCGCCCCGCCGGGGGCCAGCGCGAAGCTCATCCCCTCGAACAGCAGCCGCTCGCCGCGCAGGCAGGCGACACGGTCGAACGCCAGCCGCGCGCTCATCAGCCGACCATCTCCTCGAGCGCGTGCATGTCCTCGTCGGACAGGCCGAAATGGTGGCCGATCTCGTGGATCACGACATGGCTGACCAGCGCCTCCAGCGTCACCCCGGTCTCGACCCATTCGTCGAGGATCGCGCGGCGATAGAGGTGGATCATGTCGGGCATGGTGCCGCTATGGTCGACCGACTTCGAGCCGACCGGCAGGCCGGTGTAGAGCCCGGTCAGCTCGAACGGGTTCTCGATTCCCATCTCGGCCAGGATGTCATCCTCGGCAAAATCCTCGATCCTGAGCACCACGTCGCCCAGGTGCCGGGCGAACTCCGGCGGCAGTTTCGCGATCGTCGCACGCGCGATCGCCTCGATCCGGTCGGCGTCCGGCGCCAGGGTTTGACCTTCGCTCATCCAGGGCCGACATAAAGGGCAGGACCGAAACATACCAGCGCAAGGAACACGCCATGCCGATCGAAGCCCTGACCGACGAGGAACGCGCCGACGCGCTCGATAGCCTGCCCGACTGGGACTATGACGACGGCCGCGACGCGATCAGCCGCAGCTTCACCTTCCCGGATTTCTCGGCCGCCTTCGCCTTTATGACGCGGGTGGCGCTCTATGCCGAGAAGCATGATCATCATCCCGAATGGTCGAACGTGTGGAACCGGGTCGACATCCTGCTGACCACCCATGACGCGGGCGGGCTGTCGCATCGCGATGTGGCGATGGCGGAAGCGATCGAGGCGCTGGTGGAGTAGTCGATGATCGCCTAATGTTCCGTGTTTGTTCTTAACATTTTCCGGCGATTACGTATTTTACAAACCAATGAATAGGACCGCGATCGGGGCTACCGGAATCGCGCACAAGGCCAGCCAAGTCCAAGGCTTACGCCCCAAGTGCGATACCACTGCGATAAGCGCTACAATTAGCGCGGTGCCGAAATAGACCTTCATCGCGAGATCGTTTCGCGCAAAGCACAGATCAATTTCCGGCTGTCCGCCCGCTAACGTGCATTCATTCATCGCGAAGGGGAAGGCCATGGGCAACGTGGCCACAAGGGCGACGAACAGGCCAAGGATGAACCCGACATGCCTCAATCCGGCTTCTTCTCGACCAGCTTCTTCATCCGCTCGTCAAAGCGCCTCTCGTCGTCGTCGCACTCTAGATCGCGCGCGGCTTCCTTGAACTTGTCGAGCTGGTTCTTTTTATCAGACATCGAGCAATCCCTGGGCCGCTTGAGGGGACGATATTTTTAGGTCGTACTTTCCACAGAGGCGCGGGTTGCCCGTTGTCTCGTACAAGGTCAGAAGCGGGATATTCCCCTTCTTCTTCTTGTTATCGCGGGTGTGCATCTCGGGAACCCCGAGAACCGATGCGGTAGCGAGGTGGATGGCGTCTCCGACATCCATCATCTTCATTCCCTGCCCAGCGGCATCGGGAGGCTGATAATAAAATTCTCGGATTTCTCGGGCTCGCAAAATGATGTTTGTCGAGAGTTCAACCTCTAGGCTGTGGTGACGATTTAATCATTTGAGCCACAGCATGATGCTGGCGAGTTTAACGAAGCCGAGGAAGTTTCTGGCAATTTTGTCGTAGCGTGTGGCGATGCGCCGCCACTGCTTGAGCTTTGCGAAGAAGCCCTCGATGCCCCAGCGCTGCTTGTAGGCAATGCGATCATAGTGGTGCTGATATTTGCGATGGCGGCGAGGCGGAATGATCGGCTCGCCGCCTTGCTCGTAGATGAGGTCATGCAAGCTGTCGGCGTCGTAGGCACGATCCGCCAGCACTCTTTCAGCTGGAATGCCTCGGATCAGATCGCAGGCCGGTGCCATGTCGTTTTGCTGTCCAGGGCCGAGGATGAAGCGGATCGGCAAGCCAAGGGCATCGACTACGGCGTGGATTTTGGTGCCAAACCCGCCTCTGGATCGCCCAAGAGCCTGGGCTTGAGCGCCCCCCTTTTTACCCTTGCCCCAGCCGCTTGGGCTTGAGCGCGGATCACCGTCGCATCGATTGCCAGCCATTCAATATCGGGATCATCCGACACGGCTTCGAATATCCGGTCGATCACCCCCTGCTCGACCCAACGATAATAGCGCCGCTTGGCGGTCTGGTAGGGGCCGAACCTCTCTGGAAGATCGCGCCAGCGACCGCCTGAACGCGCCAGCCACAAAAGGGCATTTAGAAAGCGACGGCCGTCGCTGCGTGGGCCTCTCCGTCCCTTGCGACCACCCGGCACGAACTCTCGCAGACGGTCCCATTGATCGTCTCGAAGAACCTCGCCTTCCACACCAGCCTCCAAAAGCCAGCGTTGAATCAGAAACCTCCGTCGGCGTAAATCCCTAAAATGTCACTACAGCCTAGAAAATGCTCAGCGTCGAACAGCGCGAGATAATCCTCCTCATCATCGGCGCCCTTTTCACTCAGCTTCGATGGGAGGACCTCCAGGTGCGTGATAACCGAGGTCACAATGAGATTTTCAGCGGCCTTGTTTGCCGTCAAAATTTCATCGACGGCAGCTTTTTTGGTCTGCTCAACCTGCTCGTTGCCGAGAACCTCGTAGAACATGCACGAGTCCCAATACAGGCTTTGCTTCTCAGGCATCTAAAAGCGGGGTCCAATCGGTTTCGTTACGGGGCAGATCAGAGAACACCCCTCGAAGATCGTCAAGAGTCCGCCGCCGTGTCCGGCTTGGGTAGACGTTAATACCGCCGGCTTTCGCATCGACTCGATAGGGAAAAGGGGAATCTTCTCCATAATGGAGTATTCCCTCGACCCTGACTGTTTTGAACAGGTAGCCGCCCATTTCTCCCCGCATAGCCGCTGGGAATGTGCACATAATCGCATCTGCGCCAGTAGGAGGGACGATTACAAACTCGCGATCATCATCAATATCATCAACTGCTTTAAGTTGGCCAACAATAGACCCCATAGACGCGCCAACATGCCATCGCGATGGGCTTTCAATTCGAGCCCGCTCGCGCACTAGCAACGCTGCTTTTGCAAGAAAATCCTCGTCAAAGCGCACGGCCTCGGCATGGCCATTGATCCAAAAAGCCTTGTATCCGTCGTCAGCCTCTTTGGTCGCCAACTTGACAAGATCACGGGCTATTTCGCCGCGTACGCGATCGTCCGGCTGTTCGCCTCGGGATACCGCGCCAATTTGTGCCAGTGCCCAATGAAATGCGGGGTCTGGATCATAGGCTTTCACGCGCGGGACGGGCTTAAGCGTCAGGGTAGTGGGGTTCCGTTTGTCAGCAGCGGTAATCTCAAAATCCGTCTGTCGCGTCCCACTTTCGATATAGGTGCGCTCCAGCTTATTCAAAACGAGCGTAAGCCGATGAACTTTTGCCAGAAAAGCGTGCACGAGGACGTTGCCCCGATGGCCTTCATGGCCTTCGAGATACACGGTGAAGTCAGAAAAATGACGGTTTTCTGCCAAAACTTACGCCTCCGGCGTAGATTCTAGGCCACTTGGAAATTCCCGTAAAGCGATCATTTCCGGTGTGGCTTGGTTCGCCAACGGCTGCGAACGCGCCTCTTCGCGCACAGCTATCTCGCCCACCTCGACGGTGCGTCCAGATCGGCCATCGCCTGTTGCAGCAGTTCGCCGATCGCCAGCGGCGACATGCGGATCGCGTAGACGGTCAGCACCAGATATTTGGAGTTTGCGTCGAGCAATGCACGGCAGTCGGCGATCAGGACGGGCAGGCCTTCCTCCAGCCGCCAGGTCTCGCCGTTCGGGCCGCGCCCGAACTTGGGCGGGTCGAGCATGATGCCGTCATAGCGGCGCCCACGGCGCACCTCCCGGGCGGTTGGCTGGGCGGCGGAGCCGAGATTCCGGCCATTGCCATCGGAGCTGCGGGAGGCGGTGCCGGAGGGTTTGCTCAAGGTGTCGCTTGGAAGAAGCAGCATGTGGATCAGTAGCAGCCAGCCGCCCGCCAGGATCGCTACGACCCACCGCATGGAGCTTCAGGGCTGCCTGCCCGGACGCCTGTCAACGGCGTCCTTTATCAGGATTTCCGGGCTCCCGACCTGGGCGATGCCCGATCAGTCTCCGACATATGTGCCCTTGGGCGTCATATGGCAGGCGCCGCTGACATAGGTGCCGTCGGGGCACAGGGTGGAGGCGCCCGGCGGCGTACCGAAGGCCCGCTCTCGGCCCGGCCCGCCGACGGAGCCGACACCCAGCTCGCGCATCTGATTCTGCTGCTGTGAAAGCACCATCGCCAGCCCTGCCAGCAGCGTGGTGCGCAGGCGAACGGCGCGTTCATGTTCTTCGGCCCGTGCCGCGTAATAGGAACGCAGATTCTCGTTGATCAGGGTCAGTTCGGCGGTGGCACCCTCGCTATAGCCGCGGTCCTGGGCCAAGCGCTCGACCGCGCCGACCCACTGGATCAGAGGGAGGTCTCTGCCCGGTACCGATCGTCGCAGGTCCTGCTCGGCCGCATCCGATGCGGCGATCTTCGCCCTGATTCCCTCGACCTGGGATTGCAGCCACATCTCGCTGACCGCCATCGAAGGCTTCTTCTCCATATGTTCGCGCAGCGCCCACAGGGTCTGGTAGCGGCCATAGAGATAGGAAAGCTGGCGCGTATCGCCGAGCGCTTCGTTCAGCGCTTCAGGCGCCGACGGGGCGGAAGCCTGGATCGAGCGAACGGCGGTCTCGGCCGATTGCTGGGTGCGCTGCTCCAGGGGCGCGCGCTGCTGTGTATAGTCCTGCGCCCGCTGTTCCCACTGGCGCATGAAGTCCTTCAGCACCGATGCCCCTGCCGCAACGGTCCAGAGCAGAGCTGCCCCAAGACAAACGACTTTGAGAGAAAGCTTCATATTTTTCCCGCCCCTTCGGCGGGCGCTATCATGCCGGAACCACGAAGCGGTGGAAATACCGATCAGGCCGCGCTGGTCAGTCCCGCCGCCACCGCGCGAAGATCGCGGTCGGCAGCAGCAGTCCGCGCGCTTCCTCGCGCACCGCCATCTCGCCCACCTCGACGGTGCCGCCCAGATCGGCCATCGCCTGTTGCAGCAGCTCGCCGATCGCCAGTGCGGACATGCGGATCGCGTAGACGGTCAGCACCAGATATTTGGAGTTTGCGTCGAGCAGCGCGCGGCAGTCGGCGATCAGGCCGGGCAGGCCTTCCTCCAGCCGCCAGGTCTCGCCGTTGGGGCCGCGTCCGAATTTCGGCGGGTCGAGCATGATGCCGTCATAGCGGCGGCCACGGCGCACCTCGCGGGCGGTGAACTTGGCGGCGTCGTCGACCATCCAGCGGATCGGCCGGTCGGCCATGTCGCTTAAGAAAGCGTTGGCCTTGGCGGCGTCGACCGACTTCTTCGAGGCATCGACATGGGTGACCTTCGCCCCCTTCGCCGCCAGCGCCAGCGTGCCCACCCCGGTATAGCCGAACAGGTTCATCACCTCGTCGCCTTCGGCCGTCCGGTCGCGCATCCATTCCCATTGCGGCGCCATGTCGGGGAAGAAGGCGAGGTGGCGGAAGGGGGTGTTCTGCGCGGTGAAGCGGACATCCTCCCAGCGCATGTGCCAGCCGCCGCGCGGCACATCGCGCGACAGGTGCCATTTGCCGCCGCCATCCTCGTCCGACGCGCCGATGAAGTCGCCATCGGCCTCCCAGTTGGCGGAGGCGGGCGCCCACATCGCCTGCGGCTCGGGCCGGATGAAGCGGAAGCGGCCATAGCGCTCCAGCTTGCGGCCATGGCCGGAGTCGACGAGCCCGTAATCGGGCCATGGCTCGGTGATCAGGGTGAGGAGGGTCATCTCTGCCTAATACATCCCTCTCCCGCTAGCGGGAGAGGGAATGAGGGTGAGGGCGCGAGCGAAGCGAGCATCTGCGGTAGCCGCTGGCGATGTGCGTGAAGAAGAAGACCCTCACCCAACCCTCTCCCATGAAGATGGGAGAGGGCTAAAAGCCCTGGTCTCACGCCGCCGCCTTGAGCGCCGGGCCGACCGTCGCCAGCGTCTCGCGGCCCGCCGTCAGTCGCGCGCCAACCGCGCGGACCTCGTCGAGCGTGCAGCCGTCGATCTTCGCGACGATGTCGGCGGGGTCGAGCGGCTGGCCATGGACCAGCGTTTGGAAGCCGAGGCGGTCGGCGCGGCTCTGCACCGATTCGAGCGCCATCAGGATCGTCGCGCGGATCTGCGCCTTGGCGCGCGCCAGTTCCTCTGGGCTGAGGTCGATCGCCGCCCCGCGCAGCAGATCGCGCGACAGGTCGGTCGCGTGCTGCGCCTCGCGCCGGGCGGTGGCGAGGTAGACGGTGAGCATGCCGGTGTCGCGCCACGCCGCGACCGAACTGCCGACCGAATAGGCCAAGCCCCTGTCTTCCCGAATGGACTGGAACAGGCGGGACGAGCTGCCTTCGCCGGCCGCCTGGCTGAACAGCAGCAGCGGATAATAATCGGCGTCGAAATAGCTGACACCTTCCCAGCCGAACAATATGTGCGCCGATTCCAGCCGCCGCCGCTCGACGAAGCTGCCGCCCTGATAGGTCGCCACCTCGGCCACGGGGCGCGGCGCCTGCTCCATGTCGCCGAAGCGTGATTCGGCCAGCGCCACCAGCCGCTCCATGTCGACCTTGCCCGCCACCGCCAGCACCATCGATTCGGGGCGGTAATGCTTGCGCGTCCAGCCGTGGAGATCGTCGACGCCGATGGTCGCGATCGTCTCCTCGTCGCCCAGCACCGGGCGGCCGAAAGCCTGGCCCGGCCAGGCGGTGGCGTGGAAATGATCGTTGATGATGTCGTCGGGCAGGTCGCGCGCCTCGCCCAGCTCCTGCAGGACGACATCCTTCTCGCGGGCGAGGTCGCCGGGATCGAAATGCGGCTTGCGGATCATGTCGCCGATCAGTTCGACGCCGAGATCGAGATGCTCGGCCAGCAACCGCGCCTGGAAGGCGGTCTGGTCGCGCGAGGTATAGGCGTTCAGATAGCCGCCGACATTCTCCACCGCCTCGGAGATCTGGCGCGCGCTACGCCCGCCCGCGCCCTTGAACACCATATGCTCGAACAGATGGGCAAGGCCGTTGGTGCGCGCATCCTCATGCCGGGCGCCGCAATCGACGTGCAGGCCCACCGCGATCGTCTCCACCCCCGCCATAGGCTCGGCGGCGATGGTGAAGCCGTTGGCCAGACGATGGACGGTGGGGCCGGACATGGTGTGGCTCAGACCGCCGCCGCCGCGGTGTCGGCGACGAAGCCTTCGATCGCGCCGATCTCGGCCGGAAGAACGGCATAGCGTTCCTGCCGCTCGAACAGGCCGCCGATCCGCGCGGGCAGTGTCGGACGGATGCCGGTCGCGCGCTCCACCGCGTCGCCGAACTTGGCGGGGTGGGCGGTGGCGAGGGTGACGATCGGCACCGACGGATCGAGGTCGCTGTCCTGCGCGGCGGCAAGGCCGATCGCGCTGTGCGGGTCGATCACTTCATGCGCCTTGTCGTGCGCCCAGCGCATGGCCAGCTGCATCCGGTCTGCATCGACCCTCGTGCTGCTGAACAGCGCGGCGGCCTCGGCGCGCATCGCCTGCGGGATATCGAGGCGCCTGCTCGCCTCGAAGCCCTTCATCGATGCCGACAGCGCAGGCCCGTCACGGCCGTGCAGGTCGAACAGCAGCCGCTCGAAATTGGAGCTGACCTGGATGTCCATCGACGGCGCGGCGGTGGGCGTGACGGTGCCCACCGAATAGTCGCCGGCCGAAAGCGCGCGGTGAAGGATGTCGTTGACGTTGGTCGCGACGATCAGCTTCGCGATCGGCAGGCCCATCTTCGCGGCGACATAGCCCGCGAAGACATCGCCGAAATTGCCGGTCGGCACCGAGAAGGCGACCGGCCGGTCGGGCGCGCCGAGCTGGGCCCCGGCGTAGAAATAATAGACGACCTGCGCCATCAGCCGCGCCCAGTTGATCGAGTTGACCGCGGACAGGTTGAACCGGCTGGCGAAATCGGCGTCGGCGAACATCGCCTTCACCAATGCCTGGGCGTCGTCGAAGCTCCCCTCGATCGCGATATTATGGACGTTCGGCGCCAGCACCGTGGTCATCTGCCGGCGCTGCACCTCGGACACGCGGCCCTTGGGGTGGAGCATGAAGATGTCGACCTTGGCACGGCCGGCCAGCGCGTCGATCGCCGCCGATCCGGTGTCGCCGCTGGTCGCGCCGATCACGGTCAGATGGGTGTCGCGCCGCGCCAGGAAACGCTCGAACAGCAGGCCGAGCAGCTGGAGGGCGACATCCTTGAACGCAAGGGTCGGGCCGTGGAACAGCTCCATCAGCCACTGGCGATGGTCGAGCTGCTTGAGCGGCACCACCGCGGCATGGCTGAAGCGGCCATAGGCCGCCTCGCACAGCTTCTTCAGTTCCGCCTCGTCGAGCGCGCCCGCGACGAACGGCTTCATCACCGCGACGGCGGTATCGACATAGGAAAGCCCGCGCATCGCTGCGATCTCGGCCGTGCTGAAGCTGGGCCAGCTTTCGGGCACATAGAGGCCGCCGTCCGAGGCGAGGCCCGCCAGCGTGACATCTTCGAATCCGAGGCGCGGGGCCGAGCCCCTGGTGCTGATATACTGCATGACCGGCGGCCCTTAGCGGCAGCGCGCCCTTGCGGCAAGGCAAAGGGCGGGCGTGGCCCCGTCGCGGATCAGAAAGCGACGCCGAGCGATACCCGCATGTCATGTGCCGAAATCTCGCGCGTCGTCGGCATGGCGCGATATTTGCCGTAGCTCGCGCCGACCGACACCGGGCCGGTCTGAATCGGAGCCTCGACGTTCAGCGAAGTCGCCTCGGGGGCGATCGGCCGGTTGGTCCAGCGCGTCATCGCGGGGTCCGACGGGCCGAGCGCGGCGACGGCTCGCGACGATGCTTCGGCCGGTCGGCGCGAATGGGCATCGGCGGTGGCCGGCGCGGCCGTGACTTCGGCCACATTGTTCGGCGCGGCATTCAGGCGGAACTGGCCGCTCCAGTCGAGGACGACCGGCTGTGGAACCGCAGGCTCCGCCCGCAACGGTGCGGCAAGGGTCAGCAATGATAGCGCGATCAGGCGAACCATGGCTGCCCCATAGCATGGTTCGTCGATCTCCGCTCGGCTTTCCATTCCGTTAGCCGAGAGACACCCGGAGCCGTTCCGTCCGCGGGCGCGCCTGTTCATGGCGCGGCAGGGCGTCGATCGTATCGAACCAGCCGATCCGGCTCTCGCGCCAGATATGGAAATTGGGCGGCAGCGCGATCGGGTCGTCGAGCGTCGCCAGGGCCAGATCGACCAGATCGGGAGCGTCGTCGACCACCATCGCGAGCGAACTTCCGCAGTCGCCGCAGAACCAGCGCTCCCCGATGTCCGAGGACCGGCGCCGCACGGGCTCGCCCGTTTCGAAAAGCAGGTCGTCGCGTGGAATGCTGGCATAGGCCATGACCGGCGCGCCGCTGAAGCGCTGGCACATCCGGCAATGGCAATAGCCCGCATCGAACGGCTCGCTCAGCACGCGATAGCGGATGGCGCCACACAGGCATCTGCCGTTCAGGCCGTCATCGTCCATTACTGCTCTCCCATAGAGGCAGTTGGGCAACGTCCCGCGGGACGCCCATGCTCCGGCCGATGATCCGAACGGTTCGATTCGTCGGACGAGTGCTGGAAGTGTCAGAAGATGAGCCCCAGCGACACGCGCAGATCACGCGCGGGGATCGCGTTGGGATCGGCGACCGGGCGGAAATCATTATAGGTCGCGCCCAGGCTCAGCTTTCCCCGGGTCGCGCTGGTCGAAAGGCTCAGCTTGTCGCCGTTCGAGGTGCTGATGCCGTTGGCCGCGAAGCGGCGATAGCTGGTCCGCGTCGCGGCAAGATCGCCCAGGTCGAAGCTGCTGCCGATCTGCCAGTAGGTGGGCGCGCCGCCGACGGCGTTGGCGAGCGATCCGGTCTGGCGGACAAAGCCCAGCGAATAGCCCAGCCTGATGTCTTCCCCGATCTTGCGGCTGCCGCTGAAGCGCGCGCCATAGACCTGGTTCAGCAGCCGGAAATCGCTGTTGCCCGCCTCGCGCTGGTCGATCTGATAGGTATAGCCGCTCAGGGTGCCGAAGCGGCCGGCCCAGCTCAGCTGCGCGAAGATATTCTCCCCCGGCACGCTCACCGGCAGCGGGCCGACATCGGCCGCCCACAGGCTGCTGCTCGACCAGGCATAGGCGATATCGGCGCTCAGCCCCGGCAGGGCGGTCCAGCGCAGCCGCGCCGCGTCGAAGGTCTGGGCGCCGTCGCGGTCGCCGGTGATGGCGGCGCCCGCCAGCCCCAGATGCTGGCGTCCGACGCTGATCGCGGTGCCGGGCAGGCCGCTATACTGCACCTTGATCTCGCCAAGCTGGATCGCCTCTGGACGGTGCGGGGTAGTGCCCGGTGCCGCGCCGGGCTCGATCCGGCGAAGCGTGATCGCGGCGTCGCTGGCCGCGTCGAACGACCAGGGCCCGGTGGACAGGCTGAAGCCCGGCCGCGCCCGGAACAGCAGTGCGTCCTCGCCGTCGAGCAACCGGTCGGGCGTGCTCTGCTCATAGCGCAGTTCGGTGCCGAAACTGGGCGACAGGATGATCGGCTGCGCCGCCAACGGGGCGGGAGCGATCAGGAAAAGCGGGGCCAACAGGCGACGCATCGGCGACCTACGATTGTAACGATTCTCTCGGATTTGCGGGACTTGTACCGGATCGGGCCGGCTGCGCCCACCGCGATGCGACGAAGCGTTTGACGCGCATGGGTGCACATCTCTATATGCCCGCTCCGACAGGCGGCCGGGTGGGCCGCCTTTTTGCGTTTTCGGAGCTTGTTCGACACCGAAGGAAGGAAAAGGGAGTTTTTGCCATGACCATCACCCCGCTCATGCCCGTCTATCCGCGGTGTGGCGTGCGTCCGGTGCGAGGCGAAGGCTGCTACCTGATCGGTGAGCGCGGCGAGCGCTATCTCGACTTCGCGAGCGGCATCGCCGTCAACATCCTGGGGCACGGCCATCCGGCCCTGGTCAAGGCGATCGCCGACCAGGCGGCGACGCTGATGCACGTCTCGAACCTCTACGGCAGCCCGCAGGGCGAGGCCTTCGCGCAGAAGCTGGTCGACAAGAGCTTCGCCGACACGGTGTTCTTCACCAATTCGGGCGCCGAGGCGGTCGAGTGCGCGATCAAGACCGCGCGGCGCTATTTCCATGTCGAGGGCAAGCCCGAGCGGACCAAGATCATCAGCTTCACCAACGCCTTCCACGGGCGGACGCTGGGCACCATCTCGGCCACCAACCAGCCGAAGATGCGCGACGGCTTCGAGCCGCTGCTGCCCGGTTTCGAAGTGGTGCCGTTCAACGATTTGGAGGCGGCGCGCGAGGCGGTCGATGCGACCACCGCCGGTTTCCTGGTCGAGCCGGTGCAGGGCGAGGGGGGCATGACCCCCGCCAGCCAGGACTTCCTGAAGGGTCTGCGCCAGATCTGCGACGAGCAGGGCCTGTTGCTGATCCTCGACGAGGTGCAGTGCGGCTATTGCCGTACCGGCCGCTTCTTCGCGCATGAGCATTATGGAATCACGCCCGACATCATGGCGGTAGCCAAGGGCATCGGCGGCGGCTTTCCGCTCGGCGCCTGCCTCGCGACCGAAGAAGCCGCCAAGGGCATGGTGTTCGGCACCCATGGCTCGACCTATGGCGGCAACCCGCTCGCCATGGCGGCGGGCGAGGCGGTGTTCGAGGTGGCGGTGAACGACGAGTTCCTCGCCAACGTCCGCGCGAAGGGCGATCGGCTGCGCCAGGCGATCGAGCAGCTCATTCCGAACCACGACAGCGTGTTCGACAGCGTCCGGGGCCTTGGCCTGATGGTCGGCATCAAGCTGAAGGACGCGGTCGAGGCGCGCGCCTTCGTTGCCCATCTGCGCGACAATCACGGGCTGCTCACCGTCGGGGCGGGCGAGAATGTCGTCCGCATCCTGCCGCCGCTGGTGATCGAGGACAGCCATATCGCCGAGTGCGTCGAGAAGCTCTCGGCCGGCGCCCGGACCTTCGAGCCAGCGTCATGACCCGGCATTTCATCGATCTCGCCGATATCGGCGCCGATGGCCTGCGGCTGATGCTGGAGGCCGCCCGGACCCGCAAGATCGACCGCAAGGGCTATCCGAAGGGCAAGGCCGACGACGATGCGCCGCTGGCCGGCCATGCGCTGGCGATGGTGTTCGAGAAGAACTCCACGCGGACCCGCGTCTCGTTCGACATGGCGATGCGCCAGCTGGGCGGCACGCCGATCGTGATGGACGCGGGCAGCATGCAGCTGGGCCGCGGAGAGACGATCGCCGACACCGCGCGGGTGCTCAGCCGCTATGTCGACGCGATCATGATCCGAACCGACGATCACCAGAAGATCGTCGACCTCGCCGAATATGCCGGCGTGCCGGTGATCAACGGGCTCACCGACCAGTCGCACCCCTGCCAGATCATGGCGGACCTGCTGACCGTGCTGGAGCATAAGGGGAGGATCGAGGGCCTGACCTGGGCATGGCTGGGCGACGGCAACAATGTCCTCCACTCGATCGTCGAGGCGGGCAGCCTGCTCGGCTTTCCGGTGCGGATCGGATGCCCCGAGGGCTATGACCCCGATCCGGCGGTGATCGCGGCGGCGCGGGCGCGCGGCGGCGAGGTACTGCTGTCGCGCGATCCGGCCGAGGTGGTGGCGGGCGCCGATGTGATCGTCACCGACACGTGGATCTCGATGGGCCAGGCCCATGCCGAGACGAAGCTGGCGGCGATGCAGCCCTTCCAGGTCAACGAGGCGCTGATGGCCCGGGCGGCCTCCGACGCCGTCTTCCTCCACTGCCTCCCCGCGCATCGCGGCGAGGAGGTGGTCGACGCGGTGATGGACGGCCCGCAGTCGCTGATCTGGGACGAGGCGGAAAACCGCCTCCACGCCCAGAAGGCCGTGCTGCTATGGTGCCTGGGGAAACTTGGCTGAGGATGACCGGCCGGCGGGCGGTCTTGAAAAAGCCGCTCGTCATGCTGAACTTGTTTCAGCATCCACCATCGTCCTCCCGGACGATGCTTGTAGCGGAGCGGACCCTGAAACGAGTTCAGGGTGACGATGGGATAAGTTCGTGACCACCGATTACCAGACCCTCGATCTCGCGCTCGGCTTCACCATTCCCGATCGCCATGCGCGCGGGCGCTTCGTCCGGGTGGGGCCCGCGCTCGACACCATCCTCGGCGCGCACGGCTATCCGCCCGCGATCGAACGACTGCTGTCGGAGGCGATCGTGCTCGCGGCGCTGCTGGGCTCGACATTGAAGCATGATTCCGGCCAGCTCACTCTGCAGGCGCAGGCCGAGGGTGGTGCGGTGGAACTGATGGTCGCGGACTACAAGGCCGGCGAGATTCGCGGCTACATCCGCCACGATTCCGATCGGGTCGCGGAGATGCCGGCCGATCCGTCGCTGTTCGCGCTGTTCGGCAAGGGCTATCTGGCGATCACCTTCGATCAGGCGGTGACGGGGGAGCGCTACCAAGGGATCGTGCCGCTGGAAGGCGGATCGCTGGGCGAGGCGGCCGAGGCCTATTTCAGCCAGTCGGAGCAGCTTCCCAGTCTCGTCCGCCTTGCCAGCCGGCGCCTGCCCGATGGCCGCCACATCGCGGGCGGCCTGCTGGTCCAGCATCTGCCCGAGGGCGAGGAGGGGCGTGACCGCATCCACGCGCGGCTCGACCATCCCGAATGGGAGCATGTCCGCGCGCTCGCGCAGACGCTGGGGGCCGAGGAATTGACCGACGCCGACCTGCCGCTGGAGACGATCCTCTGGCGGCTGTTCAACGAGGATGAGGTTCGCACATTTCCCGGGATCGGGCTGGCGCGGGGCTGCCGCTGCGATCCCACGCATATCCGCTCGGTCATCACCCGCTTCCCGCCCGAGGAGCGTGCCCAGATGGCCGACGAGCAGGGCGAGATCCACGTCGATTGCGAATTCTGCGCCAACCGCTTCTCGCTGGCGCTCGATTCGATCTGAACGTCGCAACGATTTCCACGCGCATTCCGTAACTGTCGTAAGAAAAGCTCAGCTTTCTTCAGTTAAGCATATTGTCGGTCTTGCGGTATCGACCGTTGGTCGAAGTTGCGTACCCTGGCCGTCGCGATTGGGGAATCGGGGCGGCCTGACGGTGTGAGGGCGAAGATGGCGACGTGGTTGCGTGGTGGAATGGCGGTTCTGGTGGTGCTGGCGGTTCGCGCGGCGGCCGCACCTGCGCCTGCGCCTGCGCCTGTGCCCGGTTCCGCCCCGGCGCCCGGTGCCGCACCCGTCGCCGCCATGTCGCTCGCCGCGCTTGGTCAGATGGAAAGCGGGCTGTGGCAGCTCGACGTGCAGGGCAGGGCGCCCCGCCAGATTTGCATTTCCGATCCGGTCGCGCTGGTCCAGATCGAGCATGACCAGGCCGGTTGCTCGCGCTTCGTGATCGCCAACGATCCGAAGAGTGCCACGGTGCATTACAGCTGCCAGCGCGCCGGCTGGGGCCGCACCACCGTGCGCGTCGAGACCCCGCGCGCGGCGGTAATCCAGACCCAGGGCATCGCGCGCAACGCGCCGTTCGACTATGTCGTCCAGGCCCGCCGCGTCGGCTCCTGCACCGCGCAGGCCGCCGCCAAGCAGCGCTAGGAATCATCTGCGAGGATGACGGCATTCGACCAAAGTCGAATCGCCCACGCCCGCATGGAGGCGGGATGGTTAATCCTTTGTTTAGGGGTGCCCTGGTAAAGGGAGGATGTGCCTTCCCCTTTTGGGCACACTTTCCTCCCTTAGCAGGCTTAACGGCCTCACTGGGCCGCCCTCGGGCGGCCCATTTTTTTATCCCGCGGTCTTGAGTTCGACGACGCCGCCGTCTTCCTTCAGGAAGGGCGGGTCGGGGATCGCGGCGCGGCCCTCGTTGAGCAGCGTCGACCAGCGGTCGGAAAGGTTGCGCATATAGGGGTCCTGCGGCTCGATCCGCTTCTTGATGATCGGCAGCTTGGGATCGTTGCGGAACACCATCACGTCGAAGGGCAGGCCGACCGACTTGTCGGACCGGATCGTCGAATCGAACGAGAGCAGCGCTACCTTCACCGCCTCGTCGATCGTGCTGTCATGGGTCATCGCGCGGTCGAGGATCGGCTTGCCGTATTGGCAGGCGCCGATCTGGAAATAGGGGCTGTCAGGCTGGCATTCGATGAAGTTGCCCGCGTCGTAAATCAGGAACAGCTTGAGCGGCCCTCCGCCGATCCGTCCGCCGAGCAGCAGCGATATGCCCGAGGCCACCCCGGCATTGTAGAGCGCGGGCTTGAGCTGTGCCGCCGCCGCCATCACCGCCTCGCCGACGAGCTGAGCCGCCTGGAACATGCTTGGCATATGCTCGATCTTGCGGGGGCCTTCGTCCGGGTTGCGCGAGGGCAGGCCCTCGTTGAGCATGCCGAGCACCAGCTGGGTTACCGACAGGTTGCCCGCACTCGCCGCGACGACCAGACTGTCCTTGGTGTCGGCCAGCACATGGAGCTTGCGATAGGTGGAGATGTTGTCGATCCCGGCGTTGGTGCGGGTGTCGGCAACCATGATCAGCCCCTGTCGAAGCATGATCCCGACGCAGTAGGTCATTGCAGTGCCCCCTCCTGACTACGATCCCCCGATCCGGTTCACTATGCATATAGGATGGAACGGGAATATAGGAGCGTCTTTTTAGGATGCGGCGACGGCGCGAGGGAGGGCCGGTCAGGGAGTACGATGACCAGATACCGTGCCATCATCACCGCGATCGGCTGTCTCCTGATCGCGCCTTTCGCCGCCGGGACGGCCAAGCCGCCGTCCGTCGCGCAATGGCGCGCCGCGCATGAGGCCGAGCTCGTCGGCCGGCTCGACAGTCTCGTGCGTATTCCCAGCATAGCCGCCGATCCGAAGGCGGTCGCCACCGCCGCCGATGCGCTGACCGCCGAACTTGCCGCCCGGGGCTTCGCGGCTCGGATGCTGGTGGCATCCTCAGGCGGGGCGCCCGTGGCGCTCGGCAGCCTCGACACGCCGGGCGCGAAGCGGACGGTTGTGTTCTACGCCCATTATGACGGGCAACCAGTGGACAGGGCGGAGTGGACGTCCGATCCCTTCGTGCCGGTAATGCGCCGCATGGCCAATGGCCAGCCGCAGGATGTCGACTGGAAGACTATCGCGACGCCCTTCGATCCAGAATGGCGGCTTCATGGGCGGGGCGTCGCCGACGACAAGGTCTCGATCGTCGCCTTCCTGGCCGCGTTCGATGCGCTCAAGGCGGCGGGACGCAAGCCGAGCGTGAACATCCGCGTCTTCTGGGAAGGCGAGGAGGAGGAAGGATCGCCGCACCTCGCCACGCTGCTCGGCGAACAGGCCGATCTCCTCAAGGCCGATCTGTGGCTGATCGGCGACGGACCGGTGCACCAGTCGCGCACGCCCACCCTCTATTTCGGGGTGCGCGGCGTCCTGGGCTTCGACGCGACGATCTACGGCCCGATCCGCCCGCTGCACGACGGCCATTACGGCAACTGGGCGCCCAATCCGGCGGCCCTGGCGGCGCGGCTGATCGCGGACATGCGCGACGAGGACGGGACGATCCTGATTCCCGGGGTGGGCGATGCCGTCCGCGTGCCGACCACGACCGAGCTGGCCGCCATCCAGGCGCTGCCACGGGTGGAGGACGGGCTGATCGAGCAGCTGGAGCTGGGTCGCAGCGAGACCGGCGAGGGATTGGTGCTGAGCGTTCAGCGGCCGGCGCTCAATATCCGGGGGATCCGAGCCGGGGCGGTGGGCGCCGATGCCGCCAACGCGATTCCGGCCGAGGCGCGCTTCTCGGCCGATTTCCGGCTGGTGCCCGACCAGACCGTGGATGGGATCAAGGCGGCGGTCGAATCCTTCCTCGATCGGAAGGGCTGGAAGGTGGTGCGCGAGACCCCCGACCGCGAGACGCGGCTGGCCTATCCCCGGATCATAAGGCTCGACTGGTCGCCCGGCTATGCGGCGCTCCGCACCGACATGGGCCTGCCCGCCGCCCAGGCGGTGATCGCGGCGGCGAAGCAGGCGGCTGGCGAACGGCCGCTGGCGCTGGTTCCGATGATGGGCGGCAGCGTGCCGCTCACCATCTTCGATGCCGCGCTGAAGACCCCGCTGGTCGGCCTGCCCATCGTGAATCACGACAACAACCAGCACGCCGCGAACGAGAATCTGCGGCTCGGCAATCTCTGGGACGGGATCGATCTCTATGCGGCGATGATCGGCGGGCTCGACTGGTAGACCGCCGCCGCGATTTCGCCTAAACGCCGGCCCATGTCGGACAATCTGGACAAACAGGGCCGCCGCGCGATCGTGCTGTTGTCGGGCGGGCTGGATTCGATGGTGTCGGGCGGAATCGCGCGCGAGCAGGGCTTCGCGCTGGCCGCGCTCACCATCGACTACAACCAGCGCCATCGGGTCGAGCTGGAGGCGGCGAAGCGCGTGGCCGCCGCGCTGGAGGTGGACCGCCACGTCACCATGCCGCTCAACCTGCGGGCTTTCGGCGGCTCATCGCTGACCGACGATATCGAGGTGCCCAAGAACGGCGTGATGCCCGGCATCCCGTCCACCTATGTCCCGGCCCGCAACACCATCTTCCTGTCGCTGGCGCTGGGCTTCGCCGAGGCGACCGGCGCGCGCGACATCTTCCTGGGCGTCAACGCGCTGGACTATTCGGGCTATCCCGATTGCCGGCCCGAATTCATCGCCGCCTTCCAGCATCTTGCGGACCTCGCCACCCGCATGGGCGTGGAGGGGCAGGGCTTCACCATCCACGCGCCGCTCCAGCACATGACCAAGGCCGATATCGCGCGGGAGGCGGCGCGGCTTGGGCTCGATGCCGGAATGAGCTGGTCCTGCTATGATCCGACACCCGAGGGGCGGCATTGCGGGCTGTGCGACAGCTGCCGGCTGCGCGCCAAGGGCTTCGCCGAGGCCGGACTCCCCGATCCGACGGTCTACGCCTGATGGCGAGCTATGCGGTCAAGGAGATGTTCCTGACCCTGCAGGGGGAAGGGGTGCAGGTCGGCCGCCGCGCGGTCTTCCTGCGCTTCGCGGGCTGCAACCTGTGGACGGGGCGCGAGGAGGATCGCGCGACGGCGGTCTGCACCTTCTGCGATACCGATTTCGTGGGGCTCGATGGCGATCATGGCGGGCGCTATCCCGATGCCGACGCGCTGGCTGACAGGGCGGCGGCGCTGTGGGGCGATTTCCCCGAACCCTTTGTCGTGATGACGGGGGGCGAGCCGCTGCTCCAGATCGATGCGGCGCTGGTCGCGGCGCTGAAGGCGCGCGGGTTCGAGATGGCGGTGGAGACCAACGGCACCCAGCCCGCGCCCGACGGGATCGACTGGATCTGCGTCAGCCCCAAACAGGGCAGCGACGTGGTCCTGCGCCGGGGCAATGAACTGAAGCTGGTCTGGCCCCAGCCGGGTCTGGACCCCGACGAACTGGCCGGGTGGGATTTCGACCATTTCCTGCTCCAGCCGATGGACGGCCCGAACCTGTCGAGCGCGCGCGAGGCGGCGATCCGGTTCGTGCTGGAGCATCCCCGGTGGCGGCTGTCGACGCAGACGCATAAGGTGGTGGGGATACGATAGCCTCCCCACGTCATGCCAGCCCTTCGGCTGCCTGCAAGGCAGGCGCTCAGGATAAACTTCAGCCTGAAAGGCTGAAGGCTGGCATCCATGTCGGTAGCCTTGTCAGGTGTCATCTCTCGTGAAGAGAGAGATGGCCCCCCTCGCTGGGGTGACCTTTTCTCTTTTTATCCCGCGCTGTGCGTCGCCACACCGGCCTGTTGCGCGCCCGCCGGCACGCATTCCGGGCGGAGAAGATTCTTCTTCGTCCAGCAGGCCTTGTCCATCGACGGCGGCACGACCGGCACATAGATGAAGCGCCGCGCGTGGATCATGTCGCCGGCGGGGACCAGGCTGTTGCGGAACTCGCGCATTCGTTCGATCGCCAGCTGGGTGAGCTTGCCCTTGCCGAGCTTGCGACTGTCACGGCCGATCGCGGCGGCCGTCTCACAGAAGCCCAGCTGGGCGTGCATGGTCGAGAAGCCGTTATAGGTCCTGGTGGTGTAGTTATCGAATTCCTTCTGCCAGGCCTTGCCCTTGACCCGTTTGAAATAGGCGCCGAGCGCCTTGTAGGCGGCGTTCAGCTCGTCGGCGTCCTTCCTCAGCAGGTTGTTGTAGTTGGGCACGGTCTGCAGGATCGGCGAGAACTGGCATTGCAGCGCCGCGACGTTGAGGCCGGCACGCATGTTCCACAGCATGTGTGCGCGCAGTTCGGCGGGGGTCGCCTTGGGCATGGGAAGGCCCAGCCCCGGCTCGTCGCCCGCCACGGGCCCGCCGGCGAAATTGGGCTGGACCCAGAACAGATAGGCGGATGCGGGCGCGGCCTGCCCCACCATGAACAGGACCGCCAATCCCGAAGCCAACCATCGAAACGCCATTCTCACTCTCCCGAACCTTGCAAGATGCCCGCCCCGCTCCCTTGCCGTCACATCGCGTTGCTGGCGTTCCCGGCATCGGCCGCGCCATTGTCGGCTGCGGCCGCCCCCGCCTGGTCGAGCGTCGCGCTTTCGACCACCGTCATGTCGTTCATCGTGCCGTCGGCGGCATTCATCTCCACGATATTGGTCGTGGTGTCGCCGTCCTTCTTGCCGCAGGCGGTGAGTCCCGTGGTCGCCAGGATAAGGCTGCCGACCAGAAGGATGCTGACGGAAGGCTTCATGACGAACTCCCTGCAAAAGCTGATTTGCGGGGAGGATATCGTTAACGACTCGGCCACTCAAGCGTTCACGGTACGCTCAGGCGGTGCAGCGCAATCCGGCCAGCATCTGCGGGAAATGGCGCGCTAGCGCGTCATCGACCGCCGCCATGTCCACCCCGGCGCCCAGCGCCGCCATCGAGGTGACCGCATATTCGCCCAGCCCGCACGGCACGATGCCCGAAAAATGCGACAGATCGGGATCCACGTTGAGCGAAAAGCCGTGGAAGCTGACCCAGCGCCGCACCCGAACCCCGATGGCGCCGATCTTGGCCTCCCGGGGGCCGTGGCCGGTCCAGATGCCGACCCGGCCCGGCTCGCTGCGCCCCTCTATGCCGAAATCGGCCAGGGTGCGGATCAGCCAATTCTCGATGCCGGCCACGAAGCAGCGTATGTCGCGCCCGCGCTTCTCCAGATCGAGCAGCACATAGCCGACCCGCTGGCCGGGGCCGTGATAGGTGTAACGCCCGCCACGGCCGGCGCGGAACACCGGGAAGCGGTCGGGCACGAGCAGTTCATCCTCCACCGCGCTGGTGCCGGCGGTGTAGAGCGGCGGATGCTCGAGCAGCCACACCAGTTCCTTCGCCTCGCCGGCGCGGATCGCGGCGGCGCGCGCCTCCATCTCGGCCAGCGTCTCGGCATAGGGCGCGAGGCCCGGCGTCACCCGCCATTCGATGCTGTCATCAACCAGGTTCATGTTCGTCGCATATTGCTGCTTTTCGCGAGCGATCAACCCCTCGCCGATTGCGCTTGGCCAAGCCGGCGGATAGGCGGGACCCGGCATGGACCTTGAATAGAGCCTGATCCACGCTTTCGATCAGGCTCCGGGGGCGGAGACAGGAGCATATGGGATCATTCTCGCTCGGGACGGTCTGGGAAGAGACGGCCTCCCTCCTGCGTCGCGAACGCGCGCTCCTGATTCCCGTGGCATTGGCGCTGTTCGGTCCCGCCCAGGTGATGATCGAGCTTGGCATGCCGCGCGACATGCCTGGCAATCCGGCCGAACAGGCGATGCAGGGCAAGGCGCTGCTCGTCCTGCCCGCGATGCTGCTGGTGTTCCTGGGCAATCTGGCGATCACCCGGCTGGCGCTGGTGCCGGGGATCAGCGTTGCCGAGGCGCTCTCGGATGGCTTGCGGCGCCTGCCCCGAACGCTTGGCGCGATGCTGTTGCTGGGCGTGGCGCTGGCCGCCATCGCGATCCTCATCGCCATCGCCGCCACCCTCGGCATTCTCGTGTTCGGCGGCGATCCGCGCTCTCCGGCGGTCAGCGCGCAGCTCGTCACCCTGATCATGATACCGGCCTTCGTTCTGCTCGTCCGCATGATGCTGCTCGTGCCGGCGGTGGCGATGGAGGAGGGGGGCGTGATCGACGCCCTTCGCCGTGGCTGGGCGCTGGGCCGGGGTAACGCGCTGCGCCTCACCGGGATGTTGCTGATCGTGCTGATCCTCACCGCGATCGTCCAGCTGATCGAAACCTTCGTCGTCGGCTCGATGATCCAGCTGCTCGCCCTGGCGACCGGCGACGGCGAACTGGCGAAGCTGCTGCACATGGTGATCAATGCCGCGATCGATTCGCTGCTGTCGCTCGGCTTCACCGTCTATGTCGCGCTCGTCTATCGCGCGGTCGCACGCGACGGGGGCTAACCCAGCAGCGGGACGTGCGGCGCCGCCTCGCGCGGCAGCACGCCGGCAAGACGCGGGTCGGCGAAGGTCTCCACCGCGCGCTCGAACGGCACGAAGCCGTGGCGGCGATAGAAGCCGAGCGCGCCGGGATGATCGAGCGTGCAGGTGTGGACCCACATCCGGGCCGTATCCTTGCGCCAACCGAGGCTCAGCGCCTGCGCCATCAGCCAGGCGCCGTTACCCTTGCCGGCCAATTCGGGGACGAAGCCGATGAAGCCGATCTCGGTTTCGCCCGCCCTGCGGAAGTCGAGTTCGAGCAGGCCGATCTCGATGCCGCGCCGATCCTCGACGGCATAGATCTCGACCGCCGGATCATGGATGATCGCGAGCAACTCGGCCTCGGGCATGACGAGCCGGGAGAACCACAGCCAAGGCTCGCCGATCCGGCGGAACAGCGCGCGATATTTGTCGGCCGACGGCGCCTTCCAGCGGTTCAGCCGGAAAGCCGCGGGCGGGGCTGGACGCGGCTTCGGGCGCTCGCGAAGCTCCAGCGAAGTGACGACCGTCGCCACCATCTGCGCGGGGACGGGGGTCAGCGGCATCTCATTCCCCCTGCTTCACTCCCACGTCGCGACGGGCGGCAGGCTCATCAGGATCGCGTCGATATTGCCGCCGGTCTTGAGGCCGAACAGGGTGCCGCGATCATAGACGAGGTTGAACTCCGCATAGCGGCCGCGGAAGTTGAGCATGTGGCGGCGGTCCTCGTCGGACGCCGCCATGTTCATCCGGGCGCGGACGATCCGGGGGAAGATGTCGAGGAAGGCGTCGCCCACATCGCGGGTGAAGGCGAAATTCGCCTCGAAGCCCGCTTCGCCCTCGCAATCCAGATGATCGTAGAAGATGCCGCCGACGCCGCGATGGACCTGGCGGTGCGGGATCCAGAAATAGTCGTCGGCCCATTTCCTGAACCGCTCATAATAGTCGCCGCCATGGCGGTCGCAGGCCATCTTGAGCCGGTCGTGGAAGGCCGTCGTGTCCTCCTCATAGGGGATCGGCGGGTTGAGGTCGGCACCGCCGCCGAACCAGCGCTTGGTGGTGTTCAGGAAGCGCGTGTTCATATGGACCGCGGGCACATGCGGATTGGCCATGTGCGCGACCAGGCTGATGCCGGTCGCGAAGAAGCCGGGATTCTCCTCGCCCGCGCCGTGGATGGTCTTGGCGAATTCGGGCGAGAAGGCACCGCCGACGGTCGAGACGTTGACGCCGACCTTCTCGAACACCTTGCCCTTCATCAGCCCCTGGACGCCGCCGCCGCCCATGGCGTCCGGATCGCCATCGCGGTTCCACGGCATGTATTGGAAGCGCGCGTCGCTTCCCGCCTCGGCCTCGATCGCCTCGAACGCGGCGCAGATCCGGTCGCGCAGCGATTCGAACCAACTTCGCGCGGCCGCCTGCTGCGGGTCGAGCTGCAATGTCATTCGGGCCATCCTCCGGTCTGCCTGAGCGCTTCGGCGAGCGCGATGCCAGCCGAGACCGCGACATTCAAGGACCGGAAGCCCGGCCGCATCGGAATCCGCACCCTCAGGTCGGCCCGGTCGTGGACCGCTCGGGGCACGCCCGCACCCTCGGATCCGAGCAGCACTATGTCGCCGGGCAGGAAGGCGGCCTTGTCCAGGGTCACATCCGCCGCCGTGGTCAGCAGCACGATCCGTCCGCCGGCCTGCGCCTCGAAGGCGGCCCAGTCGGCGTGGCGGACGATCTCCGCCGAACCCGCATAATCCATGCCCGCGCGCTTCAGGGCGCGCTCGGCGAACGCGAATCCGCACGGCTCTATGATGTCCACTGCCACGCCCAGGCATGCGGCCAGGCGCAGGATCGTGCCCACATTTCCGGCGATATCGGGCTGGTGAAGAGCGATCCGCATGGCCCCGCAGATAGGCTAATCCGCCGCGATGCGGCAATATTAGGAAAATGGGATTGGCAAAGCCGATGAACCGGCGCTATCAGCGCGCAGCCGCCGGGGATTTTGCGGGCGGCCGCGCATGCGCGGGGGGCAATGGCTGTCCGGTCTGACCCTCTTCCGCATGCGTCCATATCGTGGCAGCGCAAGGGCTCAGTAATGGCGACGCTCGAAACTACAGAAATGCATGGCGAAGGGGCCGAAGACGGCGTCCGCCGTCGTGACTTCATCAATCTCGCGGCGGTCAGCTTCGCCGGAGTCGGCGGCGCCGTCGTGCTGCTTCCCCTGATCAACCAGATGAATCCCTCGGCCGACGTGCTTGCGCTGGCTTCGATCGAGGTCGATCTCTCGGCGATCAAGGAAGGCCAGGCGATCAAGACGATCTTCCGCAAGCAGCCGCTGTTCGTCCGCCACCTCACGGCGGCCGAGATCGCGGCCGCCGACAAGGTCGATCCCGCCTCGCTGCGCGACGCGCAGACGCTGGAGCAGCGCACGGTCGGCGGCAAGAAGCAGTGGCTGATCACCATGGGCGTCTGCACCCATCTCGGCTGCGTGCCGCTGGGCGCCGGCGAGGGTGAGGTCCGTGGCGAGTTCGGCGGCTATTTCTGCCCGTGCCATGGATCGCACTACGACACCGCGGCCCGCATCCGCAAAGGCCCGGCGCCGAAGAATCTCGAAGTGCCGAAATATGCCTTCAAATCCGATACCGTCGTCCAAGTCGGCTGAGGTAGACAGACATGAGCTTCCCCTGGGCAAATCATTACGAGCCTAAGAACCCGCTGATGAAGTGGGTCGACAGCAGGCTCCCCCTGCCGCGTCTGGTCTACAACGCGGTGGGCGCCGGCTATCCGGTGCCGCGCAACCTCAATTATTTCTGGAATTTCGGCGTGCTCTCGGGCGCTGCGCTGATGATCCAGATCGTCACCGGCATCGTCCTCGCCATGCATTATGCGGCGAACGGGCTGGTCGCGTTCGACTCGGTCGAGCACATCATGCGCGACGTGAACTCGGGCTGGATGCTGCGCTACGCGCACGCCAACGGCGCGAGCTTCTTCTTCATCGTCGTGTACCTGCACATCTTCCGCGGCCTCTATTACGGATCGTACAAGGCCCCGCGTGAGATGGTGTGGCTGCTTGGCCTCGTCATCTTCCTGCTGATGATGGCCACCGCCTTCATGGGCTATGTGCTTCCCTGGGGCCAGATGAGCTTCTGGGGCGCCAAGGTCATCACCGGCCTGTTCGGCGCGATCCCGGTCGTCGGCACGCCGATCCAGACTTGGCTGCTCGGCGGCTTCGCCCCCGACAACGCCGCGCTGAACCGCTTCTTCTCGCTGCACTATCTGCTGCCGTTCGTGATCGCGGGTGTCATCATCCTGCACATCTGGGCGCTACACATTCCGGGTTCGAGCAATCCGACCGGCATCGACGTAAAGGGCCCGCAGGATACGGTTCCGTTCCATCCCTATTACACCGCCAAGGACGGTTTCGGGCTGGGCGTGTTCCTGATCCTCTACTGCGCGGTGCTGTTCTTCGCGCCGAACGCGCTGGGCCACCCGGACAACTATATCCCGGCCAACCCGCTCTCGACGCCGGCGCATATCGTTCCGGAATGGTATTTCTGGCCGTTCTACGCGATCCTGCGCGCCTTCACCGTGGACTTCATCCTGCCGGCCAAGCTGTGGGGCGTGCTCGCCATGTTCGGCGCGATCCTGCTGCTGTTCTTCCTGCCATGGCTGGACAAGTCGCCGGTTCGCTCGGGCAATTATCGCCCGGCGTTCAAGAAGTTCTTCTGGCTGCTCGTCATCGACGTGCTGGTGCTTGGCTGGTGCGGTGGCGCCCCGGCGGAAGAGCCCTACGTCATGATCAGCCAGCTCGCCGCGGCCTATTATTTCGCGCACTTCCTGATCATCCTGCCGATCGTCTCGCGCATGGAGCGTCCGCTCCCGCTGCCGAACTCGATCACCGAGGCGGTGCTTGAAAAGCACGGCAACGCTGCGGCCTAAGGGGATATAGAGACCATGGTTCGTCCCATCGCATTCCTCGCCGGCCTCGGCTTCGTCTTCGTCCTGCTCTTCTCGCTGGTGACGGGCGCCATCGCCTTCATCCAGGAGCCGCCGAAGCCGACCGTCGAGCATGAGTTCCATCTGCACCCGAAGGAGGTTTCCTTCGCGTCGGATGGCCCGCTCGGCAAGTTCGACCGCCAGCAGCTCCAGCGCGGCTTCCAGGTGTACAAGGAAGTCTGTGCCGCCTGCCATTCGCTCCATCAGGTCGCCTTCCGCGATCTGGAAGGCATCGGCTTCACGCCGGCCGAGGTGAAGGCCATCGCCAAGGGCTGGGCGACCGAGGTTCCCTCGGTGAACCCGGACACCGGCGAGGCCGCGACCCGCAAGGGTACCCCGGCCGACAAGATCCCGGCGCCCTATCCGAACGAGGTTGCCGCGCGCGCCGCGAACAACAACGCCAATCCGCCGGACCTGTCGCTGATGGCGAAGGCCCGTCATGATGGCGGCGCCTATATCTACTCGCTGTTGAGCGGCTATCAGGACCAGCCGGCCGAACTGCTCAAGCAGTTCCCGGATGCCAAGACGCCGGCTTCGCTCCACTACAACCCGTACTTCGCGAACCTGAACATCGCGATGCCGCCGCCGCTCGCGGCCGACGGGCAGGTGACCTATGCCGACGGCACCGTCGCGACCAAGGACCAGATGGCGAAGGACGTCGCCGCCTTCCTGATCTGGAGTGCGGAGCCGAAGCTGGAGAATCGTCATGCGGCCGGTATCGCCGTGCTCGGCTTCCTGCTGATCGCCACGATCCTGGCGTATCTGTCCTACCGGAATATCTGGTCGGGCATGAAGCACTGAGCCGATCGGCATGAACGGGAAAGGGGCCGTCCGGGATGACCGGGCGGCCTTTTTCATTATGACCCATCGTCGCCCCGGCGGAGGCCGGGGCCGTCGCCGGCTCTTGCGGCGGCGCGGTGGCATATCTCCTGCGGCCCCGGCCTCCGCCGGGGCGACGGATTGAGGGAAACATGGCGAACCGTCTCGGACTGATCGGAGGCAGTGGCCTCTATCGCATGCCGGCCCTTGCCGATGGGCAGTGGATCGAGATCGACACCGCCTGGGGCAAGCCGTCCGACGCGCTGCTGCTGGGCACCATCGGCGATCGCGAGGTAGCCTTCCTGCCGCGCCATGGCCGGGGGCATCGCGTCGCGCCACACGAGATCAACTATCGCGCCAATATCGCCGCGCTGAAGGCGGCGGGCTGTACCGAGGTCCTCGCCATATCGGCGGCCGGTGGCTTCCATGGGGATGTGCCGCCGGGCAGCTTCGTGCTGGTCGATCAGTATATCGACCGCACCGTGCGGGGCGGGCGCAGCTTCTTCGGCCAGGGGATCGTCGCGCATGTCGCCTTTGCCCGCCCGGTCTGCGGGCGGCTCAACGCGATCGTCGCCGCCGCGCTGGCGGAGGAGGGCGGTCCCCACCGCATCGGCGGCACGATGCTGGTGATCGAGGGGCCGCAATTCTCGACCCGCGCCGAATCGCTGCTCCACAAGAGCTGGGGTTGCGATGTCGTGGGGATGACGGGCCTGCCCGAGGCCCGCCTCGCCCGTGAGGCGGAGCTTTGCTACGCCAGCGTGGCGATGGTCACGGACAATGACGCCTGGTCCGACGAAGAGGTCGATGTCGCCACGGTGATTGCGACGATGGGGGCCAATGTTGTCCGCGCGCAGGCGCTGGTCTCCAGCGTGGCGACAACAGGCGGAGGGCAGGGCGGCTCCTGCGCGGAAGGCTGCAGCCACGCGCTCGACGCCGCCGTCATCACCGCCAGGGATGCTTGGCCCATCGAAGCGTCGCACCGGTTAGCCACCATCTCGCCCCGAACATTTTCCGGGGGGAAATAATGATGGCGGGCGGCGTTGTTCCTTCAATGGCCGCAGCCTGCTCAGAAACTGACTGGAGGCTCCCCTGGGATGGGGGGTGTCGCTGCGGGCAGGTCCGCATCCGCATCTCCGCACCCCCGCTGCTTACATCCGCATGTCACTGCACCGGCTGCCAGACCATGTCGGCCAGCGCCTTCTCATTGAGTGTCAGCGTGCCGGAGGATGGCTTCGCAGTGGTCGCTGGCGAGCCGGTGGTTGGCGGACTCCACGGGGAGGTGCGGCATTTCTTCTGCGGTCACTGCAAGACCTGGATGTTCACCCGCCCGCCGCCGGGCGCCGCTTTCATCAATGTCCGGCCATCGATCCTCGACTGGCACGGCTGGTTCGTGCCCTTTGCCGAGTTCTGGCTGTCGGAGAAGCTGCCATGGGCTGTGACACCTGCCGTGCACGGCTTCGAGGGCTTTCCGCCGATGGAGCAGTTTCCGGAGCTGATCGAGCAGTTCGCCGCGCGCGGAGTGTGCCGCCCAGGCTGAACGCCTTCAGGCCGGGCGGCGCTGCTGGATGTTGGTGACCTTCATCGTCATCACCGGTTCGTCATTCTGGTTGAACACGGCGATGCGGAAACTGACGAAGCCCATCTCCGGCCTGGACCGGGGCGCGCTTTTGGAAAGCACCTCCGCCTCGGCGCTGAGCACGTCGCCTGGATAGACCGGCTTCACCCAGCGCAGTTCGTCGACCCCGGTGCCGCCGAGCGAGAAATAGCCGTCCTCGGTCCAGTGATCGGTCAGCATCCGCATCACCATCGCACAGCTGTGCCAGCCGCTCGCCGCGAGCCGGCCGAAGATCGGGCTCGCCGCCGCCGCGTCGTCATCGAGATGGAAGGGCTGGGGATCGAACTTCGATGCGAAGTCCATCACCTCCTCGCGCGTCACCCGATAGGCGCCGAACCGTTCGATATGGCCTTCCACATAATCTTCGAAATAGCGCATGCGACTGTCCTCAACGACGCATCCCGGCCTTGCCTGGGCGACCTATATGGGAACTGTCTTCCGTTTACGTCAAGCCGTGGATCACACGTTGAACCGGAACAGCATGATGTCGCCATCCTGGACGACATAGTCCTTGCCTTCGGAACGATATTTGCCGGCCTCGCGCGCGGCGGCTTCGCCGCCCAGCGTGACATAGTCCTTGTAGGACATCGTCTCGGCGCGGATGAAGCCGCGCTCGAAGTCGCTGTGGATCGCGCCGGCCGCCTGCGGAGCCTTGGAGCCCTTCTCCACCGTCCAGGCGCGCGCCTCCTTGGGGCCGACCGTGAAGAAAGTGATGAGGTCGAGCAGCTCATAGCCGGCGCGGATCACGCGGGCCAGGCCGGTCTCGCTCAGGCCGAGATCGGACAGAAACTCCGCGCGGTCGGCGGGGTCCAGCGTGACGATCTCAGCCTCGATCGCGGCGGAGACGATCACCGCCTTGGCGCCTTCGGCCTTCGCCTTTTCGAACACGCGGGCCGACAGCTCGTTGCCATTGGCCGCCGCGCCCTCGTCGACGTTGCAGACATAGAGCACCGGCTTGGACGTGAGCAGCTGCGCCTGGGCGAAGATGCGCGCCTCGTCATCGTCCCTCGGCTGGGTCAGCCGGGCCGGCTTGCCGTCGCGCAGCAGATCGAGCGCCTGGCCCAGCACCGAGGCGGCGGCCTTCGATTCCTTGTCGCCCTGTGCCGCTTTCTTGGCATAGGCGGGGACGCGCTTCTCCAGGCTCTCCAGGTCCGACAGCATCAGCTCGGTCTCGACCGTCTCGGCATCGGCGATCGGATCGACCTTGTTCTCGACATGGGTGACGTCGCCGTCCTCGAAGCAGCGCAGCACATGGACGATCGCGTCCACTTCGCGAATGTTGCCTAGGAACTGGTTGCCCAGCCCTTCGCCCTTGGAGGCGCCGCGCACCAGCCCGGCGATGTCGACGAAGGCAAGCTGGGTCTCGATGATCTTGGCCGACTGGCCGATCTTCGCGATCTCATAGAGGCGCGGATCGGGCACCGCGACCTGCCCGATATTCGGCTCGATCGTGCAGAAGGGATAATTGGCCGCCTGCGCCGCGGCGGTCTCGGTCAGCGCGTTGAAGAGGGTGGACTTGCCGACGTTCGGAAGCCCAACGATGCCACAGCGAAAACCCATAATCCCTCAAGCTTTGTTCGGATGCGCGCCCGATAGCCGCTGCGGGGGCGAAAGGCCAGCGTGGAGCGCCGGAAAGTCGAAGGGCCCCGGGTTTCCCCGAGGCCCCTCATCCTCTCCTGACTGGTGGGCTCAGGTTCTGGAGGGCGTGAAGGTGGTGATGGGCCTGGGCGCGCTGACCGGGGTGATCTTCGGCGCGGGCCGCGCTGCCGGTGCCGGTGCGGCGGTGGGCGTCACGGCGTGGGGCTTGGCGACGGCATCGCTTCCGCAATCGCCCGCGCTGGTGCGGACGACCTTGGGCTCGCCCGCCGCATTGACACCATTGGAGCTGTAGCTGACCGTCTGAGTGCAGCCGTTCGCCGAGATGCTGGTGGAGACGAAGCTGTACTGCATCATGCCGACGGGCTGGCCCTGCGCGTTGGTCATGACGATGCCCTTGCCATGGGGGGCCTGCGCCCGCATCGCCGCGGCCTGGCGCATCATCGCGTCGGCCTGGGCATCCATGGCGGCCGAGATCCGTTCCATCTCGGCAAAGGGCGATCCCGGCCCGAAGGCGACATCGAAAAGGCTGACCGGCTGCGCGATCGGCACCAGCACGACGCGCGGCGCGGCAGCGGGCTGATAGGGGACGTGATGGACGCTGCCGTCGGGCAAGGCGACCAGCATCATCCTGTTGTCGGCGTGGCCTGCGAAGGCGGCGCCTGCGAGCGCGGCCGAGGCGACACCGGCGATGATGGCGGTCCGAACAAGACGCATGGATGGCTCCCTCCGTAAAGTCGATCGGCCGGGAGGCTAATGAAGCGTAGATGAACCCTGGATAAACGGGCGGGTGCGGCACATCGCATCATGCCAACGGCTCAGCGCGATCAGCGCCAGCGCGGCCCCGACAAGGCACATCAGCATGTCCCACTGCGTATCCCAGGGGTCGCCCTGGGTGCCCAGGAAGGCGTCGGCACCTTGCCCCAGCGCCACGGCCGCGCCGAACTCGATCAGCTCGTAAAGCGCGCTGATCGCCAGGCAGATCAGCAGCACGACCGGCGCGAGCAGGCGATCCGAGCGGAGCAGGGCCCGGCGGACGAAGATTTCGCGGATCACCATCGCCGGCACGAAGCCCTGCATCAGATGGCCGAAGCGGTCATAAGGATTGCGCGCGAGGCCCAGCCAGTCCTGCACCGCGAAGCCGATCGGCACCCGCGCATAGGTATAGGCGCCGCCCAGCATCAGCACGCAGCCATGGAAGGCGATCAGCGCAAGGACCAGCGGGGTGAACATGAACCGGCTCCGGATCGCGAACAGCAGCGGCCAGGCGATCAGCACCGGCGCGACCTCCATCAGCCAGGTCGCGCGGTCATGGGGCGCCCATCCCGACAGCAGCAGCCCGGCCAGCCAGAGCAGGCCAAGGCCGAGAAGGGCGCGGTCGCCACGTGCCATATCGCCGGTGCGCTCACTCATAGGCGGCCAGCAGGCGCGGGGTCCGCAGCAGCAGGGTGACGCGCGCGCCCGGGGCGAGCCTTGCGACGCGCACCTCGCCGCGATGGCGTTCGGCGATCGCGCGGACGATGATCAGGCCCAGGCCGTGCCCGCCCAGGGTGGATCGCGGTTCGACCGCAATGTCGCCCTCGGGAAAACCGGGGCCCTGATCGGCGACCCCGAGTTCGATCGCCGGTTCGCCGTCCTTGCGGGCCGTCGACGCGGTGACGTGGATCGTCCCGCCGGGCGGCGACACCTTCAGCGCATTCTCGATCAGGTTGGCGAGCGCGCGGATCACCAGTTCGCGGTCGCCGCTGAACTGGCCGGCGGCGATCGCGCGGGTGATGCGGACCTGCTTCTCGTCCTCCGCGACCGCTTCGTATAGGTCGATCGCGTCGTCGATCGCGCCGGCTATGTCGAACAGGGCCGGCGTCGTGCTAACATCGGATTCGATCTCGCGGAGTTCCAGCAGCGCGTTGAACGCCGCCATCAGCCGGTCGAGTTCGGCGGCAGCGCGGGTCGCCTGTCCGGCGATCTCCGCATCGTCGGCATTCTCCATCGCCGACAGCCGGGCGCGGACACGGGCGAGCGGGGTGCGCAGGTCGTGCGCGATATGGTCGGATGCCGCGCGCAGGCCGTGGATGCGGCGCTCCAGTTCGCCCAGCATGCCGTTCATGTGGCGGGCGAGGATGCCGATCTCGTCGGGCGGGCCGGGATCGGCGATCCGTGCCGAGACATCGCCTTCGCCCACCCGGTCGCATACCCGGTTCAGCCGGCGGATGCGGGCCGCCGTCTGGCCGCCGACGATCACCGCCGTGGCCAGCGACAGGCCGAGCAGCAGCAGCACGATGCTGCCCCCCCACAATCCCAGCGAGCGGCGCAGCGCGCTTGCGGCGCCGACCGGCCGGGCGATCAGCAGGCGGGCGTCCCCGGGCAGGATGCGCTGTACCCCGATCAGATCCGCGCCGTCCGGCGTGCGGCCGATCACCAGCCCGTCGCGCCATGGCCGGAGATCCCGTGGCCAACTGGTCCAGCTGCCGCTGACTACGCCGTGGATGTCGCGGAACAGCGCGACGCGCGGTTGGCCGGTCCGCCCGGCATATTGGCCGATTTCCCCGATTGCTGCGGCGAGCAGCGGCATCGCCGCCGGATCGCCGATCACCCCCGGCAGCTTTTCGTCCAGTGCCTCATAATCGTGCCGGGCGGCCTCGGCGGTGGCGAGGCGCCGTGCGTCCCGGTCCACCATGGCGAGCCCGGCCAGGCTCAACGCCAGTGCCAGGGCCGAGAAGAAGGCGAGCAGCAGCGCGGTCTTGATGGGGAGAAGGAGCGGTCTCAACCGGCGCCGTCCAGCCGCCGCAGCATCAGCCCCTGGCTGCGCACCGCCACGATCAGCGGGTTGAGGCTGGCGGGCAGCGAGTCGCCCGCCGCCGTCTCCAGCTTGCGGCGCAGCCGCGAGACATGGACGTCGATCGTGTTGGCGAAATTGGCCGGCACGAAATTATAGGTCGACCAGCAGACCGACCACAGCATCGATCGCGTCACCGGCAAGCCGATGTTGCGCGCAAGCAGCGACAGGATCGAGAATTCGCGCGCCGTCAGGTCCAGCGCCTTGTCGTACAGGCTGGCGGTCATCGCGCCGGTATCGAGGCGCAGCGGGCCACAGTCCAGCGCCGTGTCGCTGGGCGATGCCCCGTCCCACTCGCGCCGCCGCAGCAGCGCCGCGAGCCGGGCGAGCAGTTCGATCTCCGACAGCGGCTTCACCGCATAATCGTCGCCGCCGCCTGCCAGTCCCTCGACGCGGTGCCGCTCGGAGCCGAGCGCGGTGAGGAACAGCGCCGGCGCCCGGTTCGATCGCCCGCCCCCGGCGCGGATGCGGCCGAGCGCGCCCAGCCCGTCCAGTTCGGGGGTCTGGCGATCGAGGATCAATATGTCGAACGGATCGGCCCCCGCGCGATCGACCGCCTCGCGGCCGTTGCCGACCACGTCGACCCGGCCGAAACCCGCGCGCGCCAGCGCGGCGGCGATCAGTTCGGCCACCTCGACCTCGTCCTCCAGGATCAGCGCCGACCGGCCCAGGAACAGGCGGCGGAAGCCGTGCTCGATCGTCTCTTCTTCTTGCCCCATGCCGCCATCATGCCAGCGCGCCGGGGAAAGGGAAGCGCGGGGGCGATGCGCGTCAGATAAATTCAGGCGCTCCCGGCTGGCCTGCGGCGGCCGGTCATAATACACCCGGACCATGCCGCGCCTGCGCATCCTTGCCGCCCTGCTGTTGATCGGTGCCGCCGCGCCGTCGCCGATCGATGACGCCGCGCTGGGCCTTCGGCTCGCCGACTATGCGCGGCGGACGGGCGACGCGCGGACGATGCTGACGGCGGCGCGGATCGTCGCGGCCAGCGGGCTGCGCGAAGGCGAGATGCGCGGCGGGCAGCTCGTCGCCGTCGCGGGCCTGCCCGATCGTTCGCCGATCGTCGCCGCGCTGGCCGAGGAGGCGAAGCTGATGGCGCCGGGCGATGCCGTGGTCGCCGCCGATGCCGCGGCGCTCGCCCAGGCCCGGCCAAAGGGCATCATCGGCGGCAGCTGGGGCAGCGGCCCGCTGCAGTTCCGGCGGCTGCTGCCGGCGGGCGAGCGGATCGGCTGGACGGTCCAGACCCGCGGCGCCGAACTGGCGCTGGTCTCCGCGATCGGCGATGGCGATGCCGATCTTCATCTCAGCGTCGCCGACGGACGCGGACGCACCGTCTGCGACGATCGGCGGAGCGCCTATTATCCGCTCTGCCGCTGGTCTCCGGCGCGCGCCGCCGCCTATCGCGTCGCGCTCGGCAACGCCGGGAAGGTGCCGACCCAGGTGGTGGTGCTGAGCAACTAAGGCAGTCAGGTCGGACATGGACGCGCGCGATACCGCCGCGGCTCGCGCGCGCAGCCGTTCACGGGTCTGGCTATTGCGCTAGATCTGCAGCGGTCCGATATTCTGTCTGCCGATCCTCTTCATCACGATGCGGAGGTCGGCGAAGCCCAGCCGGCGGAAACAGCCTTCGAAATGGTGCGGGCTGATCGCTTCCGCCATGAAGTGGACATGAAAATCGGCGTCCGCTGGTCCGAAGATGGTTCCGTCATCCCCTCCCTGACCATGCCTTTTGAAATGCAGCGTTGCCGACAGGCTTCCCTGATCGAGCCTGCAGCGGCCGCGAAACGCGAAATCTTCGTTGCCGCCCACCATATTCAGGCCATGCACCGTCAATGAGCCGCCGCGCAGTTCATAATCCAGGCATCCGAAGGGGCCCGTGCATAAGCTCCAGAAGCCGTTCAGGTCGGCCTCGTCCACGATGACGGGTAATTCGCCGACCGCCGCGATGGTGCGGCGATCATAGGAGGAAACGGGTTGCCTCTCCATAACTCGATCTCCCCAACAGCCGAGTTTCATGGAGATTGATGTCAGATCGGAGTGGTTTCAGCTTCGTAAATATACGTAATCGCTCGCAAAATTCCTCCGTGCCGCCAGTAGAGCCCCTTGGCAGGTGCGCTTTTCATCTCCAAGTTCGCGCTGACCGGTGGGCGGCACGCGCAATATCGGATGCCCTGGCCGGCAGACCGGATGACGGTGGCAACATCATAGAGGCGCGCAAGATGGGCGAGCACATGGTCTTGTACACTAGTACATGCCTGATCCCCCCGGCGCATGCCGATGCGGAGCTGGCGCGGCTCGTCGAGCAGGCACGGGTCAGGAACGCGGTTTTGCGGGTCACCGGGGCCCTGCTCTACAGCGAGCTGCGCCGCTTCGCCCAGATCCTCGAAGGCGACGCCCATGCGGTGCATGCCCTGATGGACAGCATTCGCCGCGACGCCCGTCATACCCGCGTGACCACGTTGTACGACGGACCCTTGCAGCGCCGGATGTTCGGCAGCTGGTCGCTGGCTTATGCGGGCCCGTCGGTCTTGGTCGATCGGGCGATCGAAGCGGCGGAGTTCGGGGCGCACTCGGTCTCGCCCAGACCGCGTGACGATCTCGTCGCGCTGATGATCGATCTCGCGAGGCGGCAGCCGTCCCGGGGCGGCGTCGAGCCTTCCCATCTTGGCGCGGCCGGCAGGGGGCGCGGCTTGTCGGGCTGACCGGCGGATCGCCGGAAGGGCGCTGGGATCGCAGCGCGGGACCCCGGCTATTCCGCGCTGATCACCACCCGGTCGCGGCCGCCGCGCTTGGCCTGGTACAGCGCTTCATCGGCCTTGCGCATCAGTTCCTCGCGGCCGATGCCCGGATAGGCCTGGGCCGCGCCGCAGCTGACCGAGATCAGCAGCGGCGCCTCGTCATCGCCCTGGAGTATCGGCCTGTTCGATATCGCGATACGGATCGATTCGGCGATCGAGATGGCCAGTTCCTCGGCGGTGCCGTCCAGCAGGATCGCCAGTTCGTCGCCGCCCAGCCGCCCGATCACGTCATGGTCGCGGAGCAGCGCGCGCAGCCTCGCGTGGAGCTCGACCAGCACGCGATCGCCGGCAAGATGCCCGTGGCGATCGTTGACCTGCTTGAAATGATCCACGTCGACCATGATCAGCGCGAGATGGGTCGAGGTGAGGTGGGCGAGCGCGCGATCGAGATGCGCCATGAAGGCGGCATGGTTGAGCGCGCCGGTCAGGCTGTCGCTCGACGCGGCCAGGGCGAGGCTCACCTCGCGCTCCTTGCGGATCGTGATGTCGCGGATGGCCCCGATCGCGCCATAGGCGCGCCCCTCCTGGTCGACCAGCGCGCGCAGCGTGCATTCGAGCCAGTCGCCTTCCCGGTCGCGCGGCCGGAACTCGCAATAGGCGACGGTGCCGGGATGGATCAGCGCCTGCTCGAACGCCCGGTCGATGTAGGCGGCATCCCGCGGATCGATCAGCCCGGACAGGGGACTGCCCACCAGTTCCCTGCTTTCGACCCCCAGCAGCATGGTTGTCGCCCCCGAGGACTGGATGCAGCGCGTCCGCTCGTCGAGCCGGACCAGCGCATCGGCAGATTCGGAGGCGAGCAGGCGCAGGCTTGCCTCGCTCTCGGCCAGCCGCCGCGCGAGCGAGCGGCGGGCGTTGAGCTCGGCCGCCACCGGCAGGGTCGAAAGCAGCATCACGCCCAGATAAAATTGCATGAACAGCGCCTGGTCCCCGCGATCGGGGATCAGCGCGGCGATCGGGCCGGTCCCCGACATGGTGCAGACCATCCCGACGACCGCGACGATGATCAGCGAGATCTTGGTGCCGAATGGGCCGAGCCGGAAGCTGGCGAGCAGGATCGGCGCGCTCATCACGAACAGCATCGGGTAGCCGGAGGAGCGGAAGACGAACAGGGCGGCGAGGATCACCAGCCCGAAGATGGCGAGCACTTCGATCCGTCCGGCGCGGCCGATCTCGCGCAGCCAGCTCGCCATCTCGCCCGACCGGACGCCCAGGAACAGCGGGGTGAAGATCAGCAGGCCCAGCGCGTCGGCGAGATACCAGATGCGATAGGATATCCAGTAGGGCTGGCCGTAGACGAAATGCGCCGTCGCCGCGCCCGCCGCGGCGCTGATCGCCGGAGCCAGGCAGGCGAACAGCGCGAACCGGGCGATCGAGCGGACATTCTCCAGCGGATTGCCATGGGCATCGAGCCGGCGCAGCAGCATCCCCGCGATCAGCACCTCGCTGAGATTGTTGGCGCCATAGAGGATCGGGGCGACCAGTGAGCCGAAGGCGATATAGTTGGCCAGGATGTTGCCGGCCAGCGCGGCGGCGAAATAGATCGGCCAGCGGCGCACGGGGATCGGCAGAACGATCGCCAGCAGCAGCGCATTGGCGGGCCAGATCGCCGCTACATTGTGACCGTCGCTGGTGAGCCGGATCGTGCCCCAGGCGAGCAGAAAATATCCCGCTCCGCCGGCCAGTGCGGCCAGGATATCCCGATGTTCCCGGTTCCCGATCAGTCGCTCCACGTCACCTTCGCCCCCCGGCTACCCGCTGAAAGACAGGCAGGACGGCTATGCTGGAATTTTCCCTAGATTGACAGGCATTCGTAGCATTTCTCTTAAGTGAGCTTCCGGTTCACCAAACTGTGCACTGGATCACTGCCGGCGGGCGCGGTCGGCTCTAGCCCCCGGAATCCTATGTGGCCTTTCAGAAAAAAACCCAGAAGCCGTAACGACGATGCGCTGGCGACGATCGATAGCGCGATCGACTTCGTAGCCCAGCGCTGGCTGGCGTTCAGCGGCTCGGTGCCGGTGCGCCCGGACACCCCGTTGCGCGATCGCGTCGCCCTGTTCGCCCGCTCGGTCGACGCCAGCCTGCACCAGCGCTTTCCCGCGCTCGCCGCCGCATCCGAACAGGTGATCCTGATGATCGTCGCCAAGGGAATCGAGCAGTCCGGGGCGGTGGGGCGGCGCGAACTCGAGCGCGAACTGGGGATATTGCTGCCCCCGTGAGCGCTCAGCCCGCCGCGCGGAACCGGAGCAGCGCGGCACCGATGGCCGTGCCGGTTGCGTCGCGCGCGATCAGCACCAGATATTCGTCGCCCTGCGGCAGGGGGCGGCCCGTGCCGGGATCATGGGTGACGAAGGTGAAGCCGATATTGGCCCAGCGGCCCGGTGCCGCGACCAGGCCCAGCGGCGGCGCGAGGCTGGTGTAGCCGCCCACGGCGTCGCGGTACCAGGCCTCGATGCGGAGCGGCTGGCCCGGCTCGCCGATATCGACGCGGACATGATCGCAATGGCGAAGCAGGGTGGCGCCGTCGCCGGCCGTGTCGCGGCGGCCCTCTTCCCACGCTTCGGCGCGGCAGGCGCCGGCACGGTCGATCTCGGTGCGGGTGGCGAAGGGCAGGGGCGGCAGCGCGCGCGCCAGATCGAGCAGGTCGGGCGACCGGCCGGAAAAGAGCAGCGGCGCGGCCAGGTCGCCGGCGGTCCAGAAGGCGCCGAGCGTGCCCCCCGCCCGCCGCCCCGCGCTGGTGCTGGCGGCCAGCGCGGCAAAGCTGGCGGGCGGGCGGGCGGCGATCGCGCCGGTCAGCGCGCGGGTGAAGGCGCCGCCCCCACCATCGCCGTCGCCATCGTCCCAGGCGATGCCGCCGGGCCCGGCGGCGGCGAAGGCGACGAGGCGGCCACCCCCCGCCAGCCCGCCGTCGACGAAGCCCGACGCGTCGATCGCGCCGCGCAGCGGTGCGCCGGCCGGGATGCCGAGCCGTTCGGGTGCGATAGTCTTGGCCCTTCCGGCGGCGCCGCGCAGCAGGCCGCCGCCGGTGCAGCTGTCGATCACCACCCAGACATCGGTGCCACGCGCGCGCAGTTCGCCGATCCGCCGGCCGATCTCGTCATCGGCCAGCGCGCCCGGCAGGCTGCGGCTGCGCGGATCCCAGCGCCCGGCATCGGCCGCGAGGAATATCTCGTCGCGGCCATCGGGCTCCAGCAGGTCGCCGGGCCGGGCCGGGGCCTGGCTGCCATGGCCGGACAGGAAGATCACCGCCCGGTCGCCTGTCCGGGAAGCTTCGGCGAGCCGGTCGAGCGCGGCGCGGATCGCCGACAGGGTCGCCTCGCGGCCCGTCAGCAGGGTCATCGCCTCGCGTTCGACACCCAGCCCCGCCAGCGCGTCGGCCATGCGCTCGGCGTCGCGCGCCGCGCCGGGAAGCGTGAAGGCTGCCAGCCCGGGGTCGCTGAAGGATGAGGCGCCGACCAGCACTGCGCGGACCGTCGCCGCAGCGGGCGTGGCCGGCAGCGCGATCAGGCCGAACAGGGCGGGAAGCAGTCGCAGGAAGATCATGCTTCGTCATAGGGCCGCAACGGACCCTGTGCCAGCGCATGTCAGGAAATGTCAGGCAGCGGATCGCAGAGGGGATGGCAGAGGGGCGCGCTGCTCGTGCAGCAGGCTCGGGCGTCCTCCTCCCACCTCGGCGCCCGGTGGGGCGGTGCCAGGCCTCGCGGCCTGGTGCCGCTTCCGGTCAGTCGGCCTGCCGCAACGCCACCTCGTTCATGAAGCGAGCATCGTCGCCCGCCGCGAGCCAGCCCGCTTCGGCGGCCAGCGCGCCCAGCAGGTCGGCCAGCGGGTCCATCTCGGCCTTGACGTAATTGCCCAGCACATGGCCGGTCACGCGATCCTTGTGGCCGGGATGGCCGATGCCCAGCCGCACCCGGCGAAAGGCGTTGCCGATATGCGCCTCGGTCGATCGCAGGCCGTTATGGCCTGCGGTGCCGCCGCCGGTCTTCACCTTCACCTTGAACGGGGCGAGGTCGAGTTCGTCGTGGAAGACGGTGACATCGCCGGTCTCGGCCTTGAAGAAGCGCATCGCCTCGCCGACCGCGCGGCCGCTCTCGTTCATGAAGGTGGCCGGCTTGAGGAGCAGGATGCGCTGGCCGCTGATCCGCCCTTGCGCGGCCCAGCCCTGGAACTGCTTCTTCCACGGGTCGAAGCCATGGACCTCGGCGATCGTATCGACCGCCATGAAACCCACATTGTGCCGGTGCATCGCATATTGCGAGCCCGGATTGCCGAGGCCGACCCAGATCTGCATGGCGTGCCTCCTAGCGGCACGGACGGCATAGGTCCATCGTCGCCCCGGCGGAGGCCGGGGCCGCAAGCGGCGCTTGCCTCAAGGTCATCGCCGGAGCCCATGACGGCCCCGGCCTCCGCCGGGGCGACGGACAAGAAAAAGGCCCCGCCGATCGCTCGGCGGGGCCTTTATCGGTTCGAAGGGCGAAGGCCTCAGCCCTCGGCGCCCTCGCCACCCTCGGCGGCGGCTTCTTCGCCCTCGGCGCTCTTCAGCGCCGACGGGGCGACGATCGTCGCGATGGTGATGTCGTCGCTGTCCAGCGCGGTCGCGCCCTTGGGCAGGGTGATCTGCGACAGGTGGATGTTCTCGCCCACGTCGAGGCCCTTCAGCGAGACGGCGATCTCGTCGGGGATCTCGGCCGCGTCGACCGACAGGCCGAGGTCATGGACGACGATGTTCAGCACGCCGCCGCGCTTGATGCCGGGCGACTGGTCCTCATCCTTGAAGTGGACCGGAACGTTGACGTTGACCTTGCTGTGCTCGCCGATGCGCAGGAAGTCGGCATGGAGCGGGCGATCGGTCACCGGATGGAACTGGACGTCCTTCGGCAGGGTCCGGACCTTCTTGCCGGCGACGTCGAGCATCACCACGCTGTTGAAGAAGTGGCCGGTATGCAGGGCCTTCATGAGGACCTTTTCCTCGATGTGGATCGAGGCGGGTTCCTGCTTCTCGCCGTAGATCACGGCGGGGACGCGGCCTTCGCGGCGGATGGCGCGGGAGGCTCCCTTGCCAGCCCGCTCACGCACCTCGGCCACAAGATCGAGCACTTCGCTCATAACTTGTCTCCAGTTCGTATGAGTTTCACAAACCCGTACCGCCTCCAGGGATGACCGGAACGGGATGGGCGCGCATAGCGGCGCGGGCCCGATAAAGCAAGGAAGACTCTTTGCAGCGGGGGCCGCGCGTGCAAGGGAGGCGCGATGCTGGACGAACATATCCTCTTCATCGACGGCGAGGCGATGGTGATCGACAAGCCCTCGGGCCTGCCCGTCGATCCGCCGCGCGACGGCAGCATCAGCCTGGAGAACCACCTCCAGTCGCTGAGCTTCGGCTTCAAGCGCTGGCCGAGCGCGGTCCACCGGCTCGATCGCGACACCTCCGGCTGCCTGCTGCTCGCGCGCAATCCCAAGGCGCACCGGCGCTTCGCGCTGGCCTTCGAGGAAGGCAGGGTCGAGAAGAGCTATCTCGCCATTCTCGATGGCGTGCCTGAGACGGAACAGGGCGTGGTCGACCTGCCGCTCGCCAAGGTTTCGACCCGCGAAAGGGGCTGGCGGATGGTCGGCAACCCGAAGGGCAAGCCCGCCATCACCAGCTGGCGCACCATCGCGGTGGTCGGCGGCAAGGCGCTGGTCGAGTTCCGCCCGGCCACGGGCCGCACCCACCAGATCCGCGTCCATGCCGAAAGCGGCATCGGCGTGCCGATCCTGGGCGATCCGGTCTATGGCCGGGGCGGGGCGGGGGGCGTGACCCTGCTCCACGCATCGCGCCTCGTCGTCCCGCGCGAGGGCAAGGGCGCGATCGAGGCGCACGCCCCGCTTCCGGAACGGTTCACGGCACTGGGTTTCGGGGAGCCCGGCTGACAGGGCACGCGCAGCGATCGCGCGCGTTCTACCATCCCCCATAAGGAGATGAAGCATGGCCGATCTCAGCAACATCAAGGAACATGCCGAAGTCATCGGCGCCGATGGCGTCCATGTCGGAACCGTCGATCATGTCGTCGGCAACCGCATCAAGCTGACGAAGAAGGACAGCGGCCAGGGCGAGCATAAGGGCCATCATCATTATATCTCCGGCGGCCTGGTCGCCGGGGTCGAGGATGGCGTGGTGCGGCTCAGCGCCAATGCCGATGTGGCGGTAACCTTCGAGGAAGAGGAGGCCGGCTAATCGAAATTCCTGCCGCGCAGGCTTTTGACGGCCGAGCGCTTCGCCTTGCCGTCCATCCGCCGCGCCTTGGCGGCCTTGGACGGCTTGGTGGGCTTGCGCTTCTTCGGTACAAAGGTCGCCTCGCGGATCAGGTCGAACAGCCGCTCGCGGATCTCCTGGCGGTTGAGCGCCTGCGAACGCGCGCCCTCGCTGCGCAGGATTAGGACGCCATCGCGCGTCAGCCGGCTTCCCGCCAGCGCTTCGAGCCTGATCTTCACCGCCTCGGGCAGGTTGGGCGAGTTGCGCACGTCGAAGCGCAGCAGCACCGCGCTGTCGGTGGTGTTGACATGCTGGCCGCCGGCCCCGCCGGACCGGGTAAAATTTTCCTCGATCTCATCGCTGTCGATCGCGATCGAGCGGGTGACGGGAATGAGCGGCATGGCACCGACCCTATCGGCGTGGATGGCCCTTGGCCAGATCAGACGCCACCGACATGATAGATGCCGACCGCCGCGACCAGCGCCATGAAGGCGCCGCCGATCGCGATCGCGCCCGCCAGCGCCTTGCAGCCGATCTGCCGTTCGGCGAGCGCCGCCTGCCAGATCGCGAGCGACAGCGGCAGATAGATCAGCGCGCCGGTGATCAGCCCGGGCGAATGGCGGTCATGCGCGGGCACCGCGATCAGATGATAGACGAAGTTCCAGAACTGGTTCCCCGCCGCCCAGGCGAGCAACCAGAACATCGCCGCCGGCTTGCGCGTCTTAGCCGCCCACCATGTCAGCAGCGCCATGATCGCGACGAACAGGATGTTGGGGCCAAGAAACATCGGCAGCGCCATCGGATGGCCGGTCACCGCCGCGGCATAGGCGGGATAGCCGGTGCAATATTCCTCGACCAGGTGCAGCGCGAAGGCGACCGGCAGCAGCCAGATCAGGCGGTAGAAGGATATCGTCATGGCAAGCCTCCCCAAGCTCGATGCATCACGATAGGGGAACCGGCTTGAAGCGCAAGCAAGGCTGGGCCAGATGGGGGCCATGTACAAGTTCGACATCGACAAGCATGGCGACAAGAGCATCCTGTATGCCGATCTGTCCGCGGCGCTCGCCGCGCTGACGGCGGACGAGCCCGACGCCATCGCCAACATGGCCAATGCCGCCGCGCTGATCTGGGAATATCTGCCCGATCTCAACTGGGCGGGCTTCTACCGCGCTGTCGATGGCGAACTGGTGCTCGGCCCGTTCCAGGGCAAGACGGCCTGCATCCGCATTCCGTTCGGCAAGGGCGTGTGCGGCACGGCAGCGGCGACCCATGAGCCGCAATGCGTCGAGGACGTCCACGCCTTCCCCGGCCATATCGCCTGTGACGCCGCGTCGGCCTCCGAACTGGTGATGCCGATCGTCCACCAGGGCCGGCTGATCGGCGTGCTCGATCTCGACAGCCCGGTGAAGGGGCGGTTCGATGCGGCCGATGTGACGGGGTGCGCGGAGCTTATGGCGGTGCTGGGGCCGAGGGTCACAGGGTAATCCTGCCGTCGCCCCGGCGGAGGCCGGGGCCGTCACGGGCTCATGCGGCGCGCTTGTCGCGAATCTCTTTCGGCCCCGGCCTCCGCCGGGGCGACGCCTGACCTCCTTCGTCATGCTGAACGTGATTCAGCATCCATTGCCGCAGCGCTGGAACCAGAAGCGAGCGCGTCTGGATCCTGATTTTCGTCAGGATGACGGGGAGCGGCCGCGCGCTTTCCTGGTCAACTCAACCGGTCGAGCGCCTCGTCGCTGAGCGATCCGGGCACGATCATCAGCGGGCAGGGGAGCAGCCCGGCGTCGGTACCGGCGAAATGGCTGACCAGCTTGCCGGGGTTGCCGCTGGCCGCCGCGCCCAGCACCAGCGCGGCGACATGCGGCTGTTCGGCCAGCAATTCACGCACCACCGCCACCGGATCGCCCTGGCGGACGGTGATCGAGGGCATGACCCCGGTTTCCTCGATCAGCGCACTGGCGGCCTGGGCGACCATCGCCTCGGCGCGCAGCCGGGCCTCCTCCTCCATCGTCGCCTGGACGGCGCCCCACTGGACGAACTCCTGCTGGGGGACCAGCGCCAGTATCTCGACCGCGCCGCCCGTCTTGGTGGCGCGCCGCGCGGCGAAGCGCAGGGCGGCCCGCGCAGCGTCATTGTCATCGATGACAACCAGATAGGTACGCATTGCCGCTTATTCCCCTCTGTTTTAACCAAACCGGCTCAAGGCCTATCGATTTGGGCATCCACCGCCCTTGACGCCGCCCGGTCGAGCGAGGATGACGGTCCCGCATCGACCCCCTCCCGCGTCAAGGGACATAACATATGCCGATAGAGTTGAAGATGCCCGCCCTCTCTCCGACGATGGAGGAGGGTACTCTTGCCAAATGGCTGGTCAAGGAAGGTGACAAGGTCAGCTCCGGCGACCTTCTCGCCGAGATCGAGACCGACAAGGCGACGATGGAATTCGAGGCTGTCGACGAAGGCACCATCGCCCAGCTCGTTGTTGCCGAAGGCACCGAGGGGGTGAAGGTCGGCGCCGTCATCGCGCTCATCCAGGGCGAGGATGAGGACGAGGCGCCCGCCGCCAAGCCCGCGCCCAAGGCGGAGGCCAAATCCGAACCCAAGCCCGAACCCAAGGCGGAGGCTGCCGCGCCCGCCAGCGCGCCGGAGCCCGCTCCCGCGCCCGCTCCTGCCGCCAAGGCGCCCGCCGCTTCGGGCGACCGGGTGAAGGCCAGCCCGCTCGCCAAGCGCCTCGCCCAGGCGCAGGGCATCGATCTCGCCCAGGTCAGCGGCAGCGGCCCCGGCGGACGCATCGTCAAGGCCGATCTCGGCGGTGCCGCCAAGGCTGCTCCTGCTGCTGCGCCGGCCGCGGCGCCCGCTTCGCCGGCTTCCGCCCCGGCCGCTGCGCCTACGCCGGCGCCCGTGGTCGCGCAGGACGATATCCCGCACGAGGTCGTCAAGCTGTCGAACATGCGCAAGGTGATCGCGCGTCGCCTGACCGAATCGATGCAGCAGAGCCCGCACATCTTCCTGACCGTCGACATCGTGCTCGATCCGCTGCTCAAGCTGCGCGGCGAGCTCAACAAGGCGATCGAGCAGAGCGGCGTGAAGCTGTCGGTCAACGACATGCTGATCAAGGCGCTGGCCAAGGCGCTGATCGAGGTGCCCGAATGCAACGTCTCCTTCGCGGGGGACACGATGATCCAGTACAAGCGTGCCGACATCTCGGTCGCGGTGGCGATCCCGGGCGGGCTGATCACCCCGATCATCAAGGGAGCCGACACCAAGAGCATCGGCACGATCGCGGCCGAGGCCAAGGATCTCGCCCAGCGCGCCAAGGACGGCAAGCTGCAGCCCAGTGAATATCAGGGCGGCACCGCCTCGATCTCCAACATGGGCATGTTCGGCATCAAGCAGTTCACGGCGGTGATCAACCCGCCGCAGGCGATGATCATGGCGATCGGCGCCGGCGAGAAGCGCCCCTATGTGGTCGACGACGCGCTCTCCACGGCGACGGTGATGTCGGCCACGGGCAGCTTCGATCATCGTGCGATCGATGGCGCGCTGGCGGCGCAGCTGATGCAGGCGTTCAAGCGGCTGGTCGAAAACCCGCTCGGCCTGCTGGCCTGACATGGCCGACATCGCAGAGGTGCCGCCGGAAGGTCATCCCGCGATCCGCGTGGTGGCCATGCCGGCGGACACCAATGCGAATGGCGACATCTTCGGCGGCTGGCTCGTCAGCATGATGGACCTTGCCGCCGGGACGGTCGCCTCGCAGCACAGCAAGGGGCGGGCGGCGACGATTGCCATCGACGGTATGATGTTTCACCGGCCGGTGCAGATCGGCGACACCGTATCGGTCTATGCCGATCTGATCGGAGTCGGGCGGACATCGATGAAGATCGACGTCACCGCCTGGCGCCGGTCGCGTGACGGCGCCGAACATAACCGGGTTACCCACGCGACGTTCACCTTCGTCGCGATCGACGACCAGGGGCGACCGCGCCCCGTCGGCGACTAGATTTTCAAGGAGCAGACAGTGGCTGAGACCTATGATCTGATCGTGCTTGGCTCCGGGCCGGGCGGCTATGTGGCGGCGATCCGCGCCGCGCAGCTTGGGCTGAAGACCGCGATCGTCGAGCGGGAGCTGCTTGGCGGCATCTGCCTCAACTGGGGATGCATCCCGACCAAGGCGCTGCTGCGCTCGGCCGAGATATACCATCATATGAACCATGCCGAGGCGTTCGGCCTCGCGGCGGTGAAGCCGGGCTTTGATCTCCAGAATGTCGTGCAGCGCTCGCGCGGCGTCGCCAAGCAGCTGAACCAGGGCGTCACCGGCCTGATGAAGAAGCACAAGATCGCGGTGCATTTCGGCGACGGCAAGCTGACCGACAAGGGCAAGCTGACCGTCACCAGGGACGGCCAGATCACCGAACTTTCGGCGAAGAACATCATCATCGCCACCGGCGCCCGCGCCCGCGACCTGCCTTTCGCCAAGGCGGACGGTGAGCGGATCTGGACCTATCGCCACGCGATGACGCCCAAGGAGATGCCGAGCAAGCTGCTGGTGATCGGATCGGGCGCGATCGGGCTGGAGTTCGCCAGCTTCTACAGCGATTTCGGCGCCGAGGTGACCGTGGTCGAGATGCTCGACCGCATCCTGCCGGTAGAGGATGAGGAGATCAGCACCTTCATGACCAAGGCGCTGACCAAGCAGGGGATGAAGATCCGCCCGTCGACCGGCGTGCAGAAGCTCACCCCCTCCGCCAAGGGCGTGACCGCCGAGATCAAGGACAAGGACGGCAAGGTCACCACCGAGGAGTATAGCCACGTCATCGTCGCGGTCGGCATCGTCCCCAATGTCGAGAATATCGGGCTGGAGACGGTCGGGGTCGAGCCCGACAAGCGCTTCCACATCAAGACCGACGAATATTGCCGCACCAACGTGCCCGGCATCTACGCGATCGGCGACGTCACCGATGGCCCCTGGCTGGCGCACAAGGCGATGCACGAGGCGGTGATCGCCGCCGAGCATATCGCCGGCCAGCATCCGCACGCGATGGACAAGCGCAACATCCCGGGCTGCACCTATTGCCGCCCGCAGGTGGCGTCGGTCGGCCTGACCGAGGCAAAGGCGAAGGAAGCCGGCTACAAGGTGAAGGTCGGCAAATTCCCCTTCATCGGCAACGGCAAGGCGATCGCGCTGGGCGAGCCAGAGGGCTTCGTGAAGACGATATTCGACGAGGCGACCGGCGAGCTGCTCGGCGCCCACATGGTCGGCGCCGAAGTGACCGAGATGATCCAGGGCTACACCATCGGCAAGACGCTGGAGACCACGGAGGCCGAACTGATGGGCACCGTCTTCCCGCATCCGACGATCAGCGAAGCGATGCACGAAAGCGTCCTCGCGGCGTATGGGCGCACGCTGCACATGTAGCTTTCAGGATCCAACCGCCCACGGGAGCGCCGAGCGGGATATCCATGTCGTTTGTCGATGCTCCACGTCGTTCGCCGACGGGGCATCCCGCGGACGTAACGGTATCCGCTATCCTTCGCGCCGCGAGAAGACGTCAAAGGGAGGCGGCTTTGGGCTTGGGACGGACGATTATCATTGGCGGCCTCGCGCTCATGGCCATAGGCGGCCATGAGCTGCTCGCCTGTGAACTGAGCCAGGCGCCGAGGCCCGTGGCGGCAGCTGCGGCGGCGACGGTGGCGCGCAAGCCGATGAGACTGGTGCTGCCCGAGCGCTTCCGCACCGAGCGCCGCGAACCCGCTTATGCGTCGCTGCCAAGCCGGCGCATCATCCTTCAGTAAAAGAAAAAGGACGGACCTTGCGGCCCGTCCCATTCTACCCACCCCAGTGTCGCGTCGGCCACGGCCTCGGCGCACGCCCCCTCTTTTTGGCGGAGGGACTTGGAGCCCAGGAGATTATTCGCCGTCGCCCTCCTCGACGTCGACCGCGGCGATGCGCGGGGCCGAGCGGAGGCTGCGGTTGAGCGCGAAGCCCGAACTGGCGAGCAGCGCCGGCATGTCCTCCGCCCCGCCGCCGCGGCGGATGTCGAGCGCGGTGAAGCCGGCATTGAGCAGCGAGGTGACATCGCGGTCGCGCTGCCAGCCCGAAGGCGATCCCATCACCACCGCGATCAGGCGACGGCCGCCGCGTACCGCCGATGCGGTGAGGGTGAAGCCGCTGTCGTTGGTGAAGCCGGTCTTGATCCCGTCGACGCCGGGCACGTTGCCGAGCAGCTTGTTATGGTTCGCCATCCGCAGCTTGCCATAGCTGAAGATCTGATCCGAAAAGACGCGATAGCGGCTCGGATGGTTGCGGATCATCGCGGCGGACAGAATCGCGATGTCCTGCGCCGAGGTGAAATGCGCGGGATTGGGCAGGCCGCTGGCGTTGGAGAAGACCGTCTGGCGCATGCCGAGCTGGCGCGCCTTGGCGGTCATCATCCGGGCAAAACCATCCTCGGTCCCGCCGATCTTCTCGGCCAGGGCCACCGCGACGTCATTGGCCGACTTGACCGCGATCACGCCGATCGCATCGGCGACCGACAGCGACTGGCCGACGCCAAGGCCCAGCTTCGACGGACGCTGGCTGACCGCGCGGGACGACATGACGATGCGGTCGTCGAGCCGCAGCCGCCCGGCGTCGAGCGCGTCGAACGCCAGATACAGCGTCATCACCTTGGTGATCGAGGCGGGGTGGCGGATGGCGGTCGCCTGTTCGGCGAACAATATCTCGTTGGTGTCGGCGTCCATCAGCACGGCGGCGAAGCGCGGCATGCCGAGCGGGCTTGCCGCCGCGACGGGGGCCGAAGGGACGGCCATCGTCGCCGAGACGCCAAGCGCCACGCAAGCAAGCCATCGAACGAACGCAGATCCAGCCACTATCCAGTCCCCTCTTTATCGACCAGATGGGGTTGAATCTAAAGCATTTTCTGGAATCGCGACAGCCGCCTTCACGCCCTGTTTCATGCGCTTCGACTCATTTTAGGCACGGTCGACCTTGTCGGCGTAGATCAGGCGGCCCGGCCCGAGCCGTGCCATCACCTGCGCCAGATCGCTCGAACCGAAGGCGAAGCAGCCCTCGGACCGGCCCAATTTGCCGTGCTGCGCGATCATCTGCCGTTCGGCATACCAGGCGCCGTGGATCACCACCGCGCGGCTACGGGCATTGCTGTTGGTGGGATCGAGCCCGTCGATCCGCCGCGAGCGGCCGTGATTGCCATAATATTCCTCGGCGGTGACGAAGGCCCCGCTCGACGACGCGGCCGAGCCGACCTCGTTCGAGAAGCGCTTGAGCCAGCCGGTATGCGCCGGATCCGACCCGCGGCCATGCGCGACCAGCAGGCTGTCGACCTTGCCCGAGGCGACGTCGAGCAGATGGAAGCGTGGCGTTGCGGAAGGATCGTCGAAGTCACAGATCCCGATCAGGTCGCGATGTTTGATCCGGCCGATATGGCGGCTCATCGCGGCAAGCGCCCGCTGGCGCACCTCGGGCCGAAGACGCGGCGCAGGGATGAGGGGCGCCGCGACCGAAGTCCCGCCTGCCGCCAATGCCAGTCCGCCGAAAATCCCCGCACCCAGCAATCCGCGCCGGTTCACCGGCGTGTCGATGATATCCTGCAAATGCCCAACCCGCTCTTTACGCTACTGATCTGCATAAAGTAGCAGAGCGGGTTAACTATTTCATGGGCCGAGTCGACATTTGTTCCGGCTTATTCCCGATTCGGCCCCATCCTTTGCACGGTTCATCGTGATGGCCGCGAACGATTGCGAAACTCAGCGTTACCGAGCCGCCATCTGCACCGCGCCGCTGCCCGGCCCGCCAAGTTGCCTGAGCAGCGCGGCGTCCCGGCCATAGGGGTCTCCAACGAAGCGGATCGAGCCGTCCCGTTCGGCCTGCGCGGTAAAGTAGACCAGATAGACGGGTATGCTCCTTCCCAACTGGAAGGTGCGGGTCTTGCTCGGCTCGGCAAGCGCATCGTCGAGGCCGTCGCCGCCTTGGAGCAGCGCGGCGAGCTCCTGGATGTTCTGGACGCGCACGCAGCCATGGCTCAGCGCGCGGTTCTCGCGGTCGAACACGGCATGGTTGGGGGTGTCGTGCAGATAGATGGCATGCGGGTTGGGCATGTCGATCTTGATCCGGCCGAGCGCGTTGGTCGGCCCGGGCGCCTGGACGGCGCGGACGCTGCCATCGGGGTTGCGGGTGTATCGGAAACCCTTGCCGCGCACCCCGCCCGCCTTGATGATGCTCTGCGGCACCGTCCAGCTGGGGTTGGCGACGATCGACTGGGCGTGGAGCGCGAGCTGCGGGGTCGGCGTCTTAGGGGCGCCCACCACGACATTATAGGATGCCTCCTCGGTGCCGTCGTTCATCACCGAAAGCCGGTAGCTCGGCACGTTGACGTAGATATAGCGATCGCCCAGGTCGCGGGGCATCCAGCGCCAGCGTTCGAGATTGGCGCGCAGCTGGGCGCGCATCGCCTCGTCGCCCACGGCCTGCGCATAGGCCGCCTTGAGCGCGCGATACTGCTCGTGGTCAGGCAGCAGGCCGCGCAGCCATTTGCCCAACCGGTCGCGATCGAGCGCGTCGTTCAGGCCGGTGGCCAGCGCGTTCGAATCCAGCGGCGGCGTCATGTGCCAGTCGAAGCGTTCCTTGTCGTCGATCCGGCCATCGGCATAATCAAGGGCGACGCGAAGCGCGATCGACGTGGCCAGCGCGTCGAGCGCGGGGCTCTGCTGGTTGGCGTTGGCCGCGGCGCGAAGCGCATCGGCATTATAGGCCGTCGGATCGAGGCCCTCCGCCGCGCTTTCGTCGATCACCGCGATCAGGTCGCGGATCTGCGCCACCGACCAGCGGGCCCGTTCCTGCGGCGCCACGATCCCCGCCGAATCCTCTGGCGTGATTCCTGCCGGCGCAGTGCCGTTGAAGGTGAACCCGGCGACCAGCAGCAGCGGAAGCGTCGCCAGCCACCGCTTCGCGCTTGGGGGTCGCCGTCCAGCACGGCGGAAGGCCCGGTTCCACGAAGGGCTTGACGGGGTGGATTGATTGCCGATAAACAACATGGCACAACTCCCTGACTCTGCCCGCTGAAACGGTCGAGACCGTTCGGGCGATCCATCGGCACATCGAAATTTCGACTGCGGGAACGCGGGAACCTTTTGCTCGTTTCGCCTGTGGAAAGGGTGCGGCCTGTCCGCCGTCGCCGTTCAGGGAGCCCGATGACCGAACCCCCGGAAAGCCGGCTGATCCTGTTTGCGGCGCTGGCTGCTAATCTGGGCATCGCGATCGCCAAATTCGTGGCGGCCGGGGTAAGCGGATCGTCGGCGATGCTGACCGAGGGTTTCCACTCGGTGGTCGACAGCCTCAATCAGCTGCTGCTGCTCTATGGCCAGAAGCGCGCCTCGCGCCCGCCCGACGAGCGCCATCCGCTCGGCTATGGCCGCGAGCTCTATTTCTGGAGCTTCGTTGTCGCGATCCTGATCTTCTCGACCGGCGCCGGCCTGTCGATCTACGAGGGCATCCTTCACATCCGGCACCCCGAGCCGATCCGCACGCCATGGATCAACTATGTCGTGCTTGCCGTCTCGCTGCTGCTCGAAGGCACGAGCTGGGTGATAGCGGTGCGCGAGTTCGGCAGCGCCAAGGGCGACCATGGCTGGTGGGAGGCGGTGCGGCGGTCGAAGGACCCGGCGAGCTTCATCGTGCTGTTCGAGGATTCGGCGGCGATCTTCGGCCTGTTCATCGCCGGCGTCGGCATCACGCTCAGCCTCGTCACCGGCGATCCGCGCTGGGACGGGGCGGCGTCGGTGGTGATCGGCCTCGCGCTGGCGGGAGTCGCCCTGGCGCTGGCACGGGAATCGAAGGATCTGCTGATCGGCGAGCCGGCCGATCCGCTGCTGGAGGCGGCGGTCCGCGCTGCGGTCGATCGCTGGCCCGAGGTGACCGGGGTGAACGAGATCACCACCATCCATATCGGCCCGCGCAACATCTTCGTCGGGCTGTCGGTCGATTTCGAGGATCGCGTGCCGGTGGGCCGGATCGAGGAGATGATCGCCGAGGCCGAGACGGAGCTGCGCGCGCGCTGGCCCTCGATCCGCGCTATCTATATCAAGCCCCAGGCGAGGCCGTAGCGTCGCAACATGACGGGGAACCCTGGATGATCGTGATCCTCACCGCGTGCGGTTCGGCGGAGGACGCCGATCGGATCGCCGCCGCCCTGGTGGAGGAGCGGCTGGCCGCCTGCGTCCAGATCGTGCCCGTGCGCAGCGTCTATCGCTGGCAGGGCCGGATCGAGCGGGCGGGGGAGTGGCAGCTCCAGATCAAGACCCGCGCCGCGCTGGCCGATGCGGTGGAGGCGCGGATCAAGGCGCTTCATGGCTATGAACTCCCCGAGATCGTCGCGCTGCCGGTGGCGGCGGGATCGTCCGACTATATCGGCTGGGTGCATGCCGAGACGGCGGAGCCGTCCCGATAGCGGCTCATCCGCGAAATCCGGGGGTTCGCCCGGTTGACCCGCTCCGACTCCTTCTCTATAGGCGCGCCCTGCTCAGGGGCGGTCCGCCGTTTTTGGGCAAGCTTGAACATTGCTGATGCGTGTGAAGGCCTAGGAGGTCGGAAATGACCGCCGGGGCTTTCGTGCATTTCCGTCGTCCGGGTCTCCGGCCCGCGGAAAGCAAGTCGGGCATCGGTAAAGTAACACTCTCTTAGAGGTGAAGGGCTTCATGCCAACGATCAACCAGCTGATCCGCAAGGGTCGCGAACCGCAGAAGGCCAAATCGAAGGTCCCTGCGATGGAAAAGAACCCGCAGAAGCGCGGCGTTTGCACGCGCGTCTACACGACGACCCCGAAGAAGCCGAACTCGGCGCTGCGCAAGGTGGCCAAGGTCCGCCTGACCAACAGCCGCGAAGTGATCAGCTACATTCCGGGCGAAGGCCATAACCTCCAGGAGCACTCTGTGGTCCTGATCCGCGGCGGCCGTGTGCGCGACCTTCCCGGTGTGCGCTACCACGTCCTTCGCGGTGTGCTCGACACGCAGGGTGTCAAGGATCGCAAGCAGAGCCGTTCGAAGTACGGCGCCAAGCGTCCCAAGTAAGAGGTAGATCGATATGGCTCGTCGTCGTCGTCCCGAAAAGCGCGAAATTCTTCCCGATCCCAAATTCGGGGATGTCGTGCTCAGCAAATTCATGAACAGCGTCATGCTCGACGGCAAGAAGTCCGTCGCCGAGGGCATCGTCTATGGCGCCCTGGAAACCGTCGAAACCCGCGCCAAGCGCGAGCCGCTCGGCGTGTTCCATGACGCGCTCAACAATGTGAAGCCGGGCATCGAGGTCCGCAGCCGCCGCGTCGGTGGTGCGACCTACCAGGTTCCCGTCGAGGTTCGTCCGGAGCGCTCGCAGGCGCTGGCGATCCGCTGGCTGATCTCGGCCGCGCGCGCGCGTTCGGAGCACACCATGGCCGGCCGCCTGTCGGGCGAGCTGATGGATGCCGCGAACAACCGCGGCAATGCGGTCAAGAAGCGTGAGGACACGCACCGCATGGCCGAAGCGAACCGCGCCTTCAGCCACTACCGCTGGTAACAATCCTGTCCATTCAGCCGGGGTAGGGGCACAGGCCCTTCCCCGGCATCGGAGTTTTCAGATCATGGCCCGCAGCCACCCGCTCGAAAAGTATCGCAACATCGGCATCATGGCGCACATCGATGCCGGCAAGACGACCACGACCGAGCGTATCCTTTATTACACCGGCAAGTCCTACAAGATCGGTGAGGTCCATGAGGGCACCGCCACCATGGACTGGATGGAGCAGGAGCAGGAGCGCGGCATCACGATCACGTCGGCCGCGACGACCTGTTTCTGGAACGACAACCGCATCAACATCATCGACACCCCCGGCCACGTCGACTTCACCATCGAAGTCGAGCGTTCGCTGCGCGTGCTCGACGGTGCGGTGGCGTGCTTCGATGGCGTCGCGGGCGTCGAGCCCCAGTCGGAGACCGTCTGGCGGCAGGCCGAGAAGTACAAGGTGCCGCGGATGTGCTTCGTCAACAAGCTTGACCGCACCGGCGCCAACTTCGAGATGTGCGTGGACATGATCAAGGACCGCCTGGGCGCCCGCCCGGCCGTCCTCTATCTGCCGATCGGACTGGAGAGCCAGTTCAAGGGCCTGGTCGATCTGGTCGAGAACCGCGCGATCATCTGGCTCGAGGAGAGCCTGGGCGCGAAGTTCGAATATCAGGACATCCCCGCCGAGCTGGCCGACAAGGCCGCCGTCGCGCGCTCCGAGCTGATCGAAATGGCCGTCGAGCAGGACGACGAGGTCATGGAGCAGTATCTGGAGGGCAACGAGCCCGACGTCGCGACCCTGAAGGCGCTGATCCGCAAGGGCACGCTGAACTTCTCGTTCGTGCCGGTGCTGTGCGGCTCGGCCTTCAAGAACAAGGGCGTCCAGCCGCTGCTCGACGGCGTCGTCGACTATCTGCCGAGCCCGCTCGACATCCCCGACGTGCAGGGCGTCAAGCTCGACGGCGAGACCCCGGACAGCCGTCCGGCCGAGGACACCGCGCCGATGTCGGCGCTGGCCTTCAAGATCATGAACGATCCGTTCGTCGGCTCGCTCACCTTCGCGCGCATCTATTCGGGCAAGCTCGAAAAGGGCACCTACCTGAACAGCGTGAAGGACAAGAAGGAAAAGATCGGCCGCATGCTGCTGATGCATGCGAACAGCCGCGAGGACATCGACGAGGCCTATGCGGGCGACATCGTCGCGCTGGCGGGTCTCAAGGAGACCACCACCGGCGACACGCTCTGCTCGCCGACCGCGCCGATCATCCTCGAGCGCATGGAGTTCCCGGACCCCGTCATCGAGCTGTCGGTGGAGCCGAAGACCAAGGCCGACCAGGAGAAGATGGGCATCGCCCTCAACCGCCTGGCTGCCGAGGATCCCTCGTTCCGCGTTTCGACCGACCATGAGTCGGGCCAGACGATCATCAAGGGGATGGGCGAACTCCACCTCGAGATTCTCGTCGACCGCATGAAGCGCGAGTTCAAGGTCGAGGCCAATGTCGGCGCGCCGCAGGTGGCCTATCGCGAATATCTCAAGAAGCCGGTCGAGCTGGTCTACACCCACAAGAAGCAGTCGGGCGGCTCGGGCCAGTTCGGCGAGGTCAAGGTGCAGGTCAAGCCGGGCGAGCGCGGTTCGGGCTTCGTCTTCAAGGACGAGGTCAAGGGCGGCAACATCCCGCGCGAATATATTCCTTCGGTCGAGAAGGGCATGAAGGAAACCGCCGAGGGCGGCGCGTTGATCGGCTTCCCGATCGTCGACGTCGAGGTCCACCTGGTCGACGGCAAGTATCACGACGTCGACTCGTCGGCGCTTGCCTTCGAAATCACCGGCCGTGGCGCGATGCGTGAGGCGGCCCAGAAGGCCGGCATCACCATCCTCGAGCCGATCATGCGGGTCGAGGTCGTGACGCCGGAGGATTATCTGGGCGACGTGATCGGCGACATGAACAGCCGTCGCGGCCAGATTCAGGGCACCGACACGCGCGGCAATGCCCAGGTCGTCGAGGCGCAGGTGCCGCTGGCCAACATGTTCGGCTATGTGAACCAGCTCCGCTCGTTCACCCAGGGCCGCGCCCAGTACACGATGCAGTTCTCGCATTATGACGAAGTGCCGGCGAACGTGGCCGAAGAGGTCAAGGCAAAGCTGGCGTAATTAAAAATTTCTGGTTATGGGCGCGTCCGCAACGGGCGGCGAGTCCGGCAATTGATTCGAAAAGAAGAGGCGAAAAATGGCTAAGGCTAAGTTTGAGCGGACCAAGCCGCACTGCAACATCGGCACCATCGGTCACGTCGACCATGGCAAGACCTCGCTGACGGCTGCCATCACCAAGGTGCTCGCCGAGACCGGCGGCGCGACCTTCGTCGACTATGCCAACATCGACAAGGCTCCCGAGGAGCGCGAGCGCGGCATCACCATCTCGACCGCCCATGTCGAGTATGAGACCGAGAAGCGCCACTATGCGCACGTCGATTGCCCCGGCCACGCCGACTATGTGAAGAACATGATCACCGGCGCCGCGCAGATGGACGGCGGCATCCTGGTCGTGTCGGCCACCGACGGCCCGATGCCGCAGACCCGTGAGCACATCCTGCTCGCCCGCCAGGTCGGCGTGCCCGCGCTTGTCGTGTTCATGAACAAGGTCGATCTGGTCGACGATCCCGAGATCCTGGAGCTCGTCGAGCTCGAGATCCGCGAGCTGCTGTCGTCCTACGACTTCCCGGGCGACGACATCCCCGTCATCCAGGGTTCGGCGGTCAAGGCGCTCGACGGTTCGAACGACGAGATCGGCAAGAACGCCGTCCTCAAGCTGATGGCCGCCGTCGACGAATATATCCCGCAGCCCGATCGTCCGCTCGACAAGCCCTTCCTGATGCCGATCGAAGACGTGTTCTCGATCTCGGGTCGCGGCACGGTCGTCACCGGCCGCGTCGAGACCGGCCAGGTCAAGGTCGGCGAGGAAGTCGAGATCGTCGGCATCAAGGACACCCGCAAGACCACCGTCACCGGTGTAGAGATGTTCCGCAAGCTGCTCGACAGCGGCCAGGCGGGCGACAACATCGGCGCGCTGATCCGCGGCGTCGGCCGTGAAGAGGTCGAGCGTGGCCAGGTTCTCTGCAAGCCGGGTTCGATCAAGCCGCACACCGACTTCTCGTCGGAGGTCTATGTGCTGTCGAAGGAAGAGGGTGGCCGTCACACGCCGTTCTTCGCGAACTATCGTCCGCAGTTCTACTTCCGCACGACCGACGTCACCGGCACCGTCGAACTGCCCGAGGGCACCGAGATGGTCATGCCCGGCGACAATGTTAAGCTCGGCGTCAAGCTGATCGCTCCGATCGCGATGGAAGAGGGTCTCCGCTTCTCGATCCGCGAAGGCGGCCGTACCGTCGGCGCCGGGGTTGTCAGCTCCATCGCGAAGTAATATAGGCACACAGGAATCGGGCCGGCCGGCCCCCCTCGCGGGGTCGGCCGGTTCCTTTTTTGACTATTAATAGAAGCGACGGAAACGTCGCACGGCTCTTTCGCATCGGTGTAGGACATGGAAACGCAGAATATCCGCATTCGCCTGAAGGCATTCGACCATCGCGTGCTCGATCAGGCCACCGGCGACATCGCCGACACCGCCCGCCGTACCGGCGCCCTCATCCGTGGTCCTATCCCGCTGCCCACCCGCATCGAGAAGTTCACCGTCAACCGCGGTCCGCACATCGACAAGAAGTCGCGTGAGCAGTTCGAGGTGCGCACCTACAAGCGGCTGCTGGACATCGTGCAGCCCACCCCGCAGACCGTCGACGCGCTGATGAAGCTCGATCTCGCCGCGGGTGTTGATGTCGAGATCAAACTGGCCTAAGAGGCCGGCTCCACGCGGGGATGATTCGTCCCCGCGTTCGTCATTTCCGTATCCTTGGGATCGGGAAATGACGGAAAAGTAGGGATACCGACCGGCCTGGTTCCTCGGAACGTTGCCGGTGCCCTGGTCCCCGCCTTTTCGCAGTGATGCGGAAGAACCGAGCCCGGGCGGGGGCAATCGAAATTGGGCTGGAAGCTTCGGTTTATGCCGAGGCTTTTTTCGTTGGCACGCTCGCCGCTAACGCGAGCCTCTGTTGTGGAAGGAGCAGATCATGCGCACTGGCGTGATCGCGAAGAAGATGGGGATGACCCGCCTGTTCCAGGAAGACGGTCGGCACGTGCCGGTCACCGTCCTGGCGCTGGAGAATGTACAGGTCGTGGCTCGCCGCGAAGTCGACCGTGACGGCTATGCCGCCGTCCAGCTCGGCGCCGGCTCGGCCAAGCCGAAGAATCTCACCAAGCCGGAGCGCGGCCATTTCGGCAAGGCCGAAGTGGAGCCGAAGGCGATCCTCGTCGAGTTCCGCGTGTCGGAAGACGGCCTGCTGGACGTTGGCGCCGAACTGTCGGCCGACCATTTCGTCGCGGGCCAGCTCGTCGACATCTCGGGCAAGACCCAGGGCAAGGGTTTCGCGGGCGGCATGAAGCGCTGGGGCTTCGGCGGTCTGCGCGCCACCCACGGCGTCTCGGTCTCGCACCGTTCGCTCGGTTCAACCGGTAACCGCCAGGATCCGGGCCGCGTCTTCAAGAACAAGAAGATGGCCGGTCACATGGGTGACAAGAACCGCACCCAGCAGAACCTCGAAATCGTCCAGACCGACGCCGAGCGCGGCCTCCTCTTCGTCCGCGGCTCGGTCCCGGGCTCGAAGGGCACCTGGCTCCTCGTCAAGGACTCGGTCAAGGTTCCGGCGCACAAGGATGCGCCGTACCCGGCCGGTCTGAAGGCTGCGGCCAACAGCAACAACGCGCCCGCCGAGACGCCTGCGGAAGAGACCGCAGCTCCCGAAGCGGCCGAAGGCCAGGAGGGCTGATCATGAAGGTCAAGGTTCAGACCCTCGACGCCAAGGCATCGGGCGACATCGAGCTCAACGACGAGATTTTCGCTCTCGAGCCGCGTGCGGACATCCTCCACCGCGTCGTCACCTGGCAGCTCGAAAAGCGCCGCGGCACCGCCCGCGCCGCCCGCGAGCGTTCGGACGTCGCCCGTTCGGGCAAGAAGTTCGGTCGCCAGAAGGGCGGCGGTACCGCTCGTCACGGCGATCGCCGCGCCCCGATCTTCATCGGCGGCGGTAAAGCCCATGGTCCCCGCGTTCGCGACTTCAACCCGTCGCTGAACAAGAAGGTTCGTGCGCTCGGCCTGAAGATGGCGCTCTCGTCGAAGGCCAAGGACGGCAAGCTGCTGATCCTGGACACGCTGACGGTCAAGGAGTTCAAGACGAAGTCGCTGCTCGCGCAGATCGGCAAGCTGGGCTTCGGCAACACCACCCTCGTGATCGATGGCGACATGGTCGACAACGGTTTCGCGCTGGCGTCTTCGAACATCCCGAAGCTCAATGTGATGCCCGCCGTCGGTGCCAATGTGTACGACATTCTGAAGCATGAAACGCTGGTGCTGACGCGCGCCGCGGTCGAGAAGCTGGAGGCGCGTTTCAATGGCTAAGAAGCAGGAAGCCGTGGTGGACAACCGCCATTATGATGTGGTGCTGCGGCCGCACATCACCGAAAAGACGACGCTGCTCTCCGAGCATAACGCCGTGGTGTTCCAGGTTGCCGGCGATGCCAGCAAGCCGGAGATCAAGGCCGCGATCGAGGCGCTGTTCAACGTCAAGGTCACTGGCGTGAACACGATCGTCTCCAAGGGCAAGACGAAGCGCTGGAAGGGCACGCCCTACAAGCGCTCCGACGTGAAGAAGGCGATCGTGACGCTGGCCGAAGGCCAGTCCATCGACGTGACGACGGGAATCTGACGCCATGGCGCTGAAGCATTATAACCCGACGAGCCCGGCCCGCCGCGGCCTGATCCTCGTCGACAAGTCGAGCCTGTTCAAGGGCAAGCCGGTCAAGGCGCTGACCGAAGGCAAGCGCAAGTCGGGTGGCCGCAACAACCAGGGCCACGCCACCGCGCGCGGCATCGCTGGCGGCCACAAGCAGAAGTACCGGATCATCGACTTCAAGCGTCGCAAGTGGGATCAGCCCGCGACCGTCGAGCATCTGGAATATGACCCCAACCGTTCGGCCTTCATCGCGCTGGTGAAGTATGAGGACGGCGAGGTGGCCTACATCATCGCGCCGCAGCGTCTGGCGGCCGGCGACGTCATCGTCGCGGGCAAGAAGACCGACACCAAGCCGGGCAACGCGATGGAGATCGGCCAGGCTCCGGTCGGCACGATCGTCCACAATGTCGAGATGAAGCCCGGCAAGGGCGGTCAGATCGCGCGTGCGGCGGGCACCTATGTGCAGATCGTCGGCCGCGACAAGGGCATGGTGATGGTCCGCCTGAACTCGGGCGAGCAGCGTTACATCCGCTCGGACTGCATGTGCACCGTCGGTGCCGTGTCCAACCCGGACAACGCCAACCAGAACCTGGCCAAGGCCGGCCGCAACCGCTGGCTGGGCAAGCGCCCGCTGACGCGCGGCGTCGCCAAGAACCCGGTCGACCACCCGCATGGCGGCGGTGAAGGCCGCACCTCGGGCGGCCGTCATCCGGTCACCCCGTGGGGCAAGCCCACTAAGGGTGCGCGGACCCGCCACAACAAGGCGACCGACAAGTTCATCATCCGTTCGCGCCACGCGAAGAAGAAGAGGTAATCCATGGCCCGTTCCGTCTGGAAAGGTCCGTTCGTCGATCTCCACCTTCTCCGGAAGGCGGAAGGCGCTCAGGACAGTGGCGCGCGCGCTCCGATCAAGACCTGGTCGCGTCGCTCGACCATCCTGCCGCAGTTCGTTGGGCTCACGTTCAACGTCTACAACGGCCGCAAGTTCGTGCCTGTCTCGGTCAACGAGGACATGGTTGGTCACAAGCTGGGTGAGTTCGCGCCGACGCGCTACTTCCCCGGTCACGCCGACAAGAAGGGTAAGCGCTGATGTCGAAGCCCGCAGCTCCGCGCCGGGTCGGTGAGAAGGAGGCCCTTGCGGTCGCCACCACCGTTCGCGGCAGCCCGTACAAGCTCAATCTCGTCGCGGGCCTGATCCGCGGCAAGAAGGCCGGCGACGCGCTCAACATCCTCTCCTTCTCGACGAAGGCGATGGCTGTGGACGTGCGCAAGGTGCTCGCCTCGGCGATCGCCAATGCCGAGAACAACCACAATCTCGACGTCGACGCGCTCGTCGTGAAGGAAGCTTCGGTCGGCAAGTCGATCGTCATGAAGCGCTTCGCCACCCGCGGCCGCGGCAAGTCGACCCGCATCATCAAGCCGTTCGCGCGCCTCCGGGTCGTCGTTCGCGAGCAGCAGGAAGAGGCTGAATAACATGGGTCAGAAGTCCAACCCCATCGGCATGCGGCTGCAGATCAACCGCACCTGGGACAGCCGCTGGTATGCCGACGGCGCCGACTACGGCCGCCTGCTGCTCGAGGATCTCAAGATCCGCAAGCACATCATGAAGGCGATCCCGCAGGCCGCGATCTCGAAGGTCGTGATCGAGCGTCCGGCCAAGCTGTGCCGCATCTCGGTCTATGCCGCCCGTCCGGGCGTGATCATCGGCAAGAAGGGCGCAGACATCGAAAAACTGCGCCGCGCGCTCGGCAAGATGACCTCGTCGGAAGTCTCGCTGAACATCGTCGAGATCCGCAAGCCCGAGATCGACTCGAAGCTCGTGGCCCAGGGCGTCGCCGACCAGCTCGAGCGCCGCATCGCCTTCCGTCGCGCGATGAAGCGCGCGGTTCAGTCGGCGCTGCGTCTCGGTGCCGAGGGCATCCGCATCACCTGCGCCGGCCGCCTCGGCGGCGCGGAGATCGCGCGGACCGAATGGTATCGCGAGGGCCGTGTGCCGCTGCACACGTTGCGCGCGAATGTCGACTATGCCGAAGCCGAAGCCCACACCGCCTATGGCGTGTGCGGGATCAAGGTCTGGATCTTCAAGGGTGAGATCCTCGGCCATGATCCGCTGGCCCAGGACCGGCTCATGATGGAAGCTCAGACGTCGGGGGTCCGGCCGGCGCGGTAAGGGGTCTCCCCTTACGGCGTCGCCTGATCGACCGGACAATCGGTGTCAGAAGGCGATAGAAAATGCTGCAACCAAAGCGCACCAAATTCCGCAAGGCCCATAAGGGCCGCATCCATGGCAACGCGCCGGGCGGCGCGACGCTGAACTTCGGCGCGTTCGGCCTCAAGGCCCTCGAGCCGGACCGGATCACCGCGCGCCAGATCGAGGCGGCCCGCCGCGCGATCACCCGCCACATCAAGCGCCAGGGGCGTTTGTGGATCCGCGTGTTCCCGGACGTTCCGGTGTCGTCGAAGCCGGCCGAAGTCCGCATGGGCTCGGGTAAGGGTTCGCCGGAATTCTGGGCGGCCCGCGTCAAGCCCGGCCGTATCCTGTTCGAACTGGACGGCGTGCCCGGCCCGCTCGCCCGCGTCGCCTTCGAGCGCGCGATGGAGAAGCTGCCGATCAAGACCAAGGTCGTCGCCCGCTTCGGCGAGTCGATCTACGAGGACGCATAAGATGGCCAAGATTGCCGATCTCACTGCCAAGACCGACGATCAGCTCGCCCAGGATCTGGGTGAACTGAAGCGCGAGCAGTTCAACCTGCGCTTCCAGGCGGCGACCAGCCAGCTCGAGAAGCCGAGCCGCGTGAAGGAGGTCCGCCGGACCATCGCGCAGATCAAGACCCTGCAGACGCAGCGTGCCGCTGCGGCCGCGAAGTAAGGAGCTCCAGCCATGCCGAAGCGCGTGCTGACCGGAACGGTGGTCTCCGACAAGACCGACAAGACCGTCGTGGTGAAGGTCGAACGTCGCGTGAAGCACGCGATGTACGGCAAGATCATCAAGCGGTCGAAGAAGTATCACGCCCATGACGAGACCAATGAGTTTCGTGAGGGCGAGACGGTGCGCATCGAAGAGACCGCGCCGATTTCGAAGCTCAAGTCGTGGAAGGTGATCGGGCGGGTTGATACCCACGCGACGCCGAACCACGCCTGATCAAGGAAGGGTCTGAACAATGATCCAGATGCAGACGAACCTCGACGTCGCTGACAACAGCGGTGCCAAGAGGGTGCAGTGCATCAAGGTGCTGGGCGGTTCCAAGCGTCGTTTCGCGACCGTGGGCGACGTGATCGTCGTCTCGATCAAGGAAGCGGCTCCGCGCGGCAAGGTCAAGAAGGGTGACGTGCATCGCGCGGTCATCGTCCGCACCGCCAAGGACATCCATCGTCCCGACGGTTCGACGATCCGGTTCGATGGCAATGCCGCCGTCCTGATCAACAAGAACAGCGGCGAGCCGATCGGCACCCGCATCTTCGGCCCGGTGGTCCGCGAGCTCCGTGCCAAGAACCACATGAAGATCATCTCGCTCGCCCCTGAGGTGCTGTGATGTCCGCGCTGAAGATCAAGAAGGGTGACAAAGTCGTCGTCCTGTCCGGCAAGGACAAGGGCAAGACCGGCGAAGTCACGAAGGCCTTCCCCAAGGAGGCCAAGGTGATCGTGTCGGGCGTCAACGTCTCGACCCGCCATCGCAAGCCGAGCCAGGCGAACCCGCAGGGTGGCCTGGAGCGCGTCGAGGCGCCGATGCATGTCTCGAAGGTCGCGATCGCGACCGCCGACGGCAAGCCGACCCGCGTGCGCTTCGAAGTGCAGGACGGCAAGAAGGTCCGCGTCGCGGTCAAGACCGGGGAGACGATCAATGGCTGAGGCCTACACCCCGCGCTTCCGGAAGCTGTATGACGAGACGATCGTCAAGGCGATGACCGAGAAGTTCGGTTACAAGAATGCCATGGAAGTGCCGAAGATCACCAAGATCGTCCTGAACATGGGCGTTGGTGAGGCCACCCAGGACAAGAAGAAGGTCGAGCAGGCCGCGCAGGAAATGACCCTGATCGCGGGCCAGAAGGCCGTCATCACCAAGGCGAAGAAGTCGATCGCGCAGTTCAAGCTGCGCGAGGGCATGCCGATCGGCGCGAAGGTCACCCTCCGCCGCGAGCGCATGTACGAGTTCCTCGACCGGTTCGTGACGATCGCGCTTCCGCGCGTTCGCGACTTCCGTGGTCTCAACCCCAAGTCGTTCGACGGCCGCGGCAACTATGCCACCGGCCTAAAGGAACAGCTGATCTTCCCGGAGATCAGCTACGACAAGGTCGACAAGATCCGCGGCATGGATGTCATCATCGCCACCACGGCGAAGACCGACGATGAGGCGCGCGAGCTGCTGCGCCTGTTCGGCTTCCCCTTCCCGGTGGAAAATCAGGACCAGAAGCAGGCCGCTTAAGCGGCCTGCTGGATAAGGAAGAACTTAAGTCATGGCGAAACTGAGTTCGATCAACAAGAACGAGCGTCGCAAGAAGCTGGTGAAGGCTTATGCGGGCAAATATGCGCGCCTCAAGGCGATCGCGGACGACGAGAGCAAGGACGAGACGGAGCGCCTGATCGCGCGCCTGAAGCTCGCCGAGATCCCGCGCAATGCGAACCCGACCCGTGTGCGCAACCGGTGCGAAGTGACGGGCCGTCCTCGCGCTTATTATCGCAAGTTCCGGCTTTGCCGTGTGCAGCTCCGGGAGCTGGCCAACAAGGGCCTGATCCCCGGCGTCACCAAGTCGAGCTGGTAAGGAACCGAGAAGATGGCTCTGACCGATCCCCTGGGTGACCTGCTCACCCGCATCCGCAACGGGCAGCGCGCCCGCAAGGACAGCGTGGTTTCCCCCGCGTCCAAGCTGCGCGCCCGCGTGCTCGACGTGCTTCAGCGTGAAGGCTACATCCGTGGCTACAGCGAGGAAGACGTCGCCGGCCACAATGGCCTGCGCATCGAGCTGAAATATTTCGAAGGGCAGCCTGCGATCCAGCATGTCGCCCGTGTCTCCAAGCCGGGCCGCCGCGTCTATTCGGGTTCGAAGGAACTGCCGCGGATCCGCAACGGTCTGGGTATCAGCATCGTCTCGACGCCGAAGGGTGTTCTGTCTGACGCGGAAGCGCGCGAACAGAATGTCGGCGGCGAGGTTCTCGCGGAGGTCTTCTGATGAGCCGCATCGGTAAGAAGCCGGTCCCCGTGCCGGCGGGCGTCACCGCCGCGATCGAGGGCAAGACGCTCTCGGTCAAGGGTCCGAAGGGCACGCTCAGCATCGCGCTGGCCGACGAGGTCAGCTATGCGGTCGAGGACGGTTCGATTTCGGTCCAGCCGATCAACGACACCAAGCGTTCGCGTTCCTTCTGGGGCATGCAGCGGACCCTGGTGCAGAACCTGATCACCGGCGTGACCGAGGGCTATTCCAAGACCCTCCAGATCACCGGCGTCGGCTACCGCGCCAATGTCCAGGGCAAGAACCTGAAGCTGCAGCTCGGCTACAGCCACGATGTCGATTTCGCGATCCCCGAGGGGATCACGATCGCCACCCCCGATCAGACCACGGTCCAGATCTCGGGCATCGACAAGCAGCAGGTTGGCCAGGTGGCCGCGGAAATCCGCCGTTGGCGCAAGCCCGAGCCGTACAAGGGCAAGGGCATCAAATACGCCGGCGAGTATATCTTCCGCAAGGAAGGGAAGAAGAAGTAATGAGCAAGGGTCTCTCTCTCTTCGAGCGCCGCCGTCGGCGCGTCCGCACCGCGCTGCGCGCCCGTGGCGGTATCCGTCCGCGCCTTTCGGTGCATCGTTCGGGCCGTCACATCTATGCCCAGGTGATCGACGACGAGGCCGGCCGCACGGTCGCCTCGGCCTCGACCCTCGACAAGGATCTGAAGGGCAAGACCGGCGCCACCACCGATGCCGCGGCTTCGGTCGGCAAGGCGGTCGCCGAGCGTGCCAAGGCGGCGGGCGTCACCCAGGTGGTGTTCGATCGCGGCGGCTTCCTGTTCCATGGTCGCGTCAAGGCGCTGGCCGATGCGGCCCGCGAAGGCGGATTGGAGTTCTAAATGGCTGACGAAACCGAAATCCAGGCGGGCGCTCCGGCCGAAGCCATTCCCGGCGCCGAAGGCCAGGGCGAGCGTCGCGGCCGCGGTGGCCGTGGCCGTGGCGGCAACGACCGTGGTGGCCGTGGCCGTGAAGGCGGCCGTGGCCGTCGTGACGACCGCAACAAGAATGCGGACGATCAGGGCGAGGAACTGATCGAGAAGCTCGTTCACATCAACCGCGTCTCGAAGACCGTGAAGGGCGGCAAGCGCTTCGGCTTCGCCGCGCTGGTCGTGGTCGGCGACGGCAAGGGCCGCGCGGGCTTCGGCCACGGCAAGGCCCGCGAAGTGCCGGAGGCGATCTCGAAGGCGACCGCCGCCGCCAAGAAGGCGATGGTCCGCGTGCCGCTGCGCGAGGGCCGCACCCTGCATCATGACGGCAAGGGCCATTTCGGCGCCGGCCGCGTGACGGTCCGCACCGCGCCTCCGGGCACCGGCATCATCGCCGGCGGTCCGATGCGCGCGATCTTCGAGAGCCTGGGCGTCCATGACGTCGTGACCAAGTCGGTCGGCACCTCGAACCCCTACAACATGATCCGGGCGACCTTCGAGGCGCTCGCCGATCAGACGTCGCCGAAGTCGGTGTCGCAGCGCCGTGGCAAGAAGATCGCCGACCTGCTGGGTCGTGGCGGTGCTTCGGCCCAGGCTGCCGAGGCCGATGCGGCCGCGATCACGGAGTAATCGATCATGGCTGGCAAGACCATCAAGGTGACGCAGACCGGTTCGCCGATCCGCCGTCCGACCGACCAGCGCGCAACGCTGATCGGTCTCGGCCTGAACAAGATGCACAAGACCCGCGAACTGGCCGACACCCCCGAGGTGCGCGGCATGATCGCCAAGGTCCAGCATATGGTGAAGGTCGAGGACTGATCCTCGATCGATCCGCCGGTCCTTTCGGGGCTGGTCAAAAAGGTTGAAGGGGGCTAATCGCCCCCTTCCTCTATTCTAGCGCGAACATAGCGAAAGCGAGTGCACGATATGAAACTCAACGATCTCCGCGACAATGCAGGCGCCCGCAAGGGCCGGGTCCGTGTCGGACGCGGCATCGGCTCCGGCCTGGGCAAGACCGCCGGCCGCGGCCAGAAGGGCCAGACGAGCCGCTCGGGCGTCTCGATCAACGGCTTCGAGGGCGGCCAGATGCCGCTGCACATGCGGATCCCGAAGCGCGGCTTCAACAACATCTTCGCCAAGGACTATGCCGAGGTGAACCTGGGCGCGATCCAGAAGCTGGTCGATGGCGGCAAGCTGGAGACCGGCGGCGTGATCGACCATGAAGCGCTGAAGGCGGCCGGCGTCGCCCGTGGCGGCAAGGACGGCGTGCGCATCCTGGGCAAGGGCGAGCTCTCGGCCAAGCTGTCGTTCAAGGTGGCCGGCGTCTCCGCCGGTGCCCGCGCGGCGATCGAGAAGGCCGGTGGTTCGGTGGACGTGATCGAGGTGGTTCCGGCCGCCGAGAAGGCCGCCGCCAAGCACCGCACGGTCCAGAAGGCGCGTGCCGCCGACAAGGAAGCGAAGAAGGCGGCCAGCAAGGCCTGATCGTCGCTTCCTCATTCGGGGGCATGACAAGCCCGAACCATAGACTATATGAGGCGGCGGCGTGACCAATATGGTCTGCCGCCGTTTCCTTTTTCGGGGTCAGAGAACAACATGGCATCCGCAGCCGAACAAATGGCCGCCAACATCAGTCTGGGTCAGTTCGCCAAGGCGACCGAGCTCAAGAAGCGCCTATGGTTCACCCTGGGCGCGCTGATCATCTTCCGGCTGCTCAGCCATGTGCCGCTGCCGGGCCTCGACCCGCGCGTGCTCCAGTCGCTGTTCGAGACGACCAAGGGCGGCGTGCTCGATTTCTTCAACGCCTTCTCGGGCGGCTCGCTGACCCGCATGTCGCTGATCGCGCTCGGCGTGATGCCCTACATCACCGCCTCGATCGTGGTCCAGCTCGCCACCTCGCTGTCGCCGACCCTCGGCGCGCTGAAGAAGGAAGGCGAAAGCGGGCGCAAGAAGCTCAACCAGTACACCCGCTACGGCACGGTCCTGCTGACCGGCATCCAGGGCTATTTCATCGCGGTCGGCCTGGAGGGCTGGGGCGCCAGCGCCGGCATGGAGGCGGTGGTCATCGACCCCTATCTCTTCCGCCTGACGACCGTCATCTCGCTGATCGGCGGCACCATGTTCCTGATGTGGCTCGGTGAGCAGATCACCAGCCGGGGCATCGGCAATGGCGTCTCGCTGATCATCATGGCGGGCATCGTCTCGCAGCTGCCGACCGCGCTTGCCAATCTGTTCGAGGGCGGCCGCACCGGATCGCTCTCGGCGATGTTCATCGTCGCGGCGGTGGTCGGCGTGATCGCGCTGGTCGCGGGCATCGTCTTCATGGAGCGCGCGCAGCGCCGGGTGCTGATCCAGTATCCCAAGCGCCAGACCCAGCGCGGCATGATGCAGGCCGACAAGAGCCATCTGCCGCTCAAGATCAACACCGCCAACGTGATCCCGCCGATCTTCGCCTCGTCGCTGCTGCTGATGCCGCTGACGGTCAGCCAGTTCGCCGGTCAGCGTGCGCAGGGCGAGAGTGCCTGGGGCGACTTCATCATCTCGCTCAACCAGTATCTCCACCACGGCACGCCGCTCTACATGGGGCTCTATGCGGCGGGGATCATCTTCTTCTGCTTCTTCTACACCGCGGTTGTCTTCAACCCGGAGGAGACGGCGGACAATCTCAAGCGCCATGGCGGCTTCATTCCCGGCATCCGCCCGGGCAAGAACACCGCCGATTATCTGGATTATGTGCTGACCCGCATCACCGTGATCGGCGCGGCCTATCTGACCTTCATCTGCCTGGTGCCCGAATGGGTCACCGCGCAATATGGGCTGGGCCTGGCGCTGGGCGGCACCAGCCTGCTGATCGTCGTCAACGTCACCATCGACACGGTAACGCAGATCCAGAGCCACCTTCTCGCGCACCAATATGGTGACCTCATCAAGAAAGCCAAACTCAAGGGGGGAATGCGCCGTTGAATATCATCCTGCTGGGACCGCCCGGCGCCGGTAAGGGTACCCAGGCGTCGAAACTCGTGGCCGATCGCGGCATGGTGCAGCTCTCCACCGGAGACATGCTGCGCGCGGCGGTGAAGGCGGGTACGCCGATCGGCCTGAAGGCCAAGGCTGTCATGGATGCCGGAGAACTGGTTTCGGACGAGATCGTCTCGGGCCTGATCGGCGAGAAGCTCGATAGCATGGCGGCCGGCGAGGGCGCGATCTTCGACGGCTATCCGCGCACCGAGGCGCAGGCCGTTTCGCTGGACGAGATCCTCAAGAGCCGGGGTCGCGGCCTCGATCATGTGATCGAGCTCGAGGTCGACGAGGATGCGCTCGTCGAACGCATCACCGGGCGCTACACCTGCGCCCAGTGCGGCGAAGGCTATCACGACCGGTTCAAGCAGCCCCGGGCCGCCGGCACCTGCGACAAGTGCGGTTCGACCGAGTTCAAGCGCCGTCCCGACGACAATGAGGCGACGGTGCGTACCCGCATGGCGGAGTATCGCGCGAAGACCGCGCCGATCCTGCCGATCTACGAGGCACGCGGCCTGGTGAAGCGGGTCGACGGCATGGCCGAGATGGACCAGGTCTCGGCGGCCGTCGTGGCCATCCTCGACAGCTGATCTCATGGCGTTCCGGCAATCGCCGGAACGCTCGAGCCCCAGCCGGGCGGGATTGCCGAAGCGGCATCCGTCGGGCCTGGATCGCTTATGGACACAAAGCCGCTTTGGCTTTGCATCCACTTGGTGCATGGTTCCTTCCGCATGGAACAGCAACCGGTCAGGCGGCGGCGAAGGAGACGGCGGCGGGCCTCATCGGCCCAGCGCGAAACCGTCGCGTGGCTGACCCTGTTGTTCAGCCTTTTCCAGCGCGCCTATCACTGGGCGGCGCTGCTGCTCATCCTGGCGGTGATCCTCTATATCGGCCTTGGCGCCCCGGTCACGGTGCTGGACAGCATCCTCAGCTTCTGGGGCCACTGGTAGCATCGCGCGATGCTTTTCTGACGAAATGGTTTCGGGGGCGTGGCAATTCGGCCCAAGGGGCTGAAAAAACACATGCAAATGGCTGCTGAAAGTCCTTGCTCAGGCGCGTGAATCGCGGGATGCCTAGCGTCCACGGATGCCGAGTCCCACGGGACAGGGCTTGGATCTGAGGAGCAGGGGAAAAATCATATGGCCGTTTCAGATCATGTCGACCTCGCGGGATTCGTCGAGGGGGTGAAGAAGCGCAATCCGGGGCAGCCGGAATTCGCGCAGGCGGTGCAGGAAGTCGCCGAAGATATTTTCGATTTCATCGCCGACAAGGAACAGTATCACAAATATCAGATCCTGCGCCGCATCGCGGAGCCGGACCGGGTGATCAGCTTCCGCGTGTGCTGGGAAGACGACAAGGGCAATATCCGCGTCCAGCGCGGTTGGCGCGTCCAGAACAACAATTCGATCGGGCCCTATAAGGGCGGCATCCGCTTCCACCCCTCGGTGACCGAGAGCGTGCTGAAGTTCCTCGCCTTCGAGCAGACCTTCAAGAACGCGCTGACCGGCCTGCCCATGGGCGGCGGCAAGGGCGGATCGAACTTCAACCCGAAGGGCAAGAGCCCCAATGAGGTGATGCGCTTCTGCCAGAGCTTCATGAACGAGCTCTATCGCCACATCGGCGCGGACGTTGACGTTCCCGCCGGCGACATCGGCGTGGGTGGCCGCGAGATCGGCTACATGTTCGGCCAGTATAAGCGCCTGACCAACGAGTTCACCGGCGTGCTGACCGGCAAGGGCCTCGAATATGGCGGCTCGCTGATCCGCACCGAGGCGACCGGCTATGGCGCGGTCTACTTCCTGCACGAGATGCTCAAGCACAAGGGCAAGGATCTGGTCGGCCTCAATGCCGTCGTCTCGGGCTCGGGCAACGTCGCGACCCATGCGGCGGAGAAGATCAACCAGCTCGGCGGCAAGGTGCTGACCCTGTCGGACTCCGAAGGCTATATCTACGATCCGGAGGGCATCACCCAGGAGAAGGTGAACTGGGTCAAGGAGCTCAAGAATGTCCGCCGCGGCCGCATTTCCGAATATGTGAAGGAGTTCAAGGGCGCCGAGTTCCACGGCAATGGCGCGCGTCCCTGGGGCGTGCCCTGCGACGTGGCGGTGCCCTGCGCGACGCAGAACGAGCTGAATGAGGAAGAGGCCAAGACCCTGGTCAAGAACGGCGTCATCGCGGTTGCCGAGGGCGCCAACATGCCGACCACGCTTGAAGGCACCCATGTCTTCAAGAAGGCCAAGGTGCTGTTCGCGCCGGGCAAGGCCGCCAATGCCGGCGGCGTCGCGGTCTCGGGCCTCGAGATGAGCCAGAACTCGGCCCGCATCTCGTGGAAGGAGGAGGAGCTTCAGCGCCTCCTGCTGGACATCATGCAGGGCATCCATGGCCGCTGCCTCGAATATGGCGGCTCGGCCGGCACCGATCACATCGATTATGTGAAGGGCGCCAACATCGCCGGCTTCAAGAAGGTGGCCGACGCGATGCTCGCCTATGGCGTCGTCTGATCCGTCGCCGAATTGCTGAACAGGAAGGGGCGTCCGCTTTACGAAGCGGGCGCCTCTTTCCTTTCGGGCCCGTGCCGCGCCGGCTTGCGGCCATGCGGCAGGAAGTGGCGCTCGACCAGCCACCAGCTCGCCACCCCGGCGCCCAGCGCCAGCGCCATCGACAGCAGGATGAACGACGCGAAGGGCAGGGCGGTGGTCGCGACCAGCATCTGCTGGATGGTGTAGGCGTAGAGATAGGTGCCGTAGGAGAAGTCGCCGAAGCGCGCGGCGCGGCTGAGGTCGATCCGCGGGTGATAGGCGAGCCAGAAGACCGCATAGGCGATGGCGGGCGGGCCGAGCAGATGCGCGGCGATGAGGCCGGCGGGGCGGTGGCCGCCGAGATGGAAGCCCAGCAAGGCGCCCGCCAGCAATGCCGCCAGCAGCGCGGTCGAGCGCGGTATGTGAGCCCGCCAATGATAGACGATCATCCCCGCGAGGAAATTGGGCAGCACCCGGAACCAGGCGTAGGGCCAGCCGATCGCCTCGCGCAGCCAGTCGGGCCCACCCGGCTTGCGGCCGGTGACATCGAGCCAGCACCAGGTCAGGACGATCGCGACATAGACCAGCGGCAGGACATGCCGGCGCAGCCGCAGCGCGACCAGCCCGCTCAGGGCTACCCCGATATAGCAGAGGAATTCGAACCGGATGCTCCACAGCGCGCCGTTGACGGCGGGAACCGGGTTGCCGGCGAACAGGTCCGGGATCGGGAAATGATTGGCGAGCAGCAGGTTGGCGCCGATCGTCCGCGCCGCCTCGGCCGCGGTCAGCGACCAGCCCGGGGGGGCGAACAGCGGCGTCACCAGGAAGGCGCAGGCCGAGGTGGCAACCAGATAAGCCGGATAAATGCGTCTGATCCGCTTGGCCGCATAGCTGCCGATCGACGTCGACCGCTCATGGCTGTGCGCGATCAGGAAACCGCTGATGACGAAGAACACCCACACGCCGACATTGCCGCTGTTGTAATGGCCGTTGGTGGCCAGCGACATCGGCTCGAAATCCTCGGTGCCGAACCGCAGCGCGAAGCTGTGCGAGAACACCACCAGCAGGGCCATGGCAAGTCGGATCGCGTCGAAATTGTTCCGATAGAAGCGCCCGCGCTCGGCGGGGATGAGCAACGCCCGCGCCACCGGCTAGCGGCCCGTCACGGCGCCGGCGGCGGATGGAACGGCATATGTCCACGCCCATCCGAGCCCGCCGATCCCCATAGCCATTCCTTTCGCCATCGTTTCGTCTTATAAGCAGGGAAACCCGTCCCTCCCAAGCCGGCACCTGCTTGCGTGCCGAGGGCGGGCGATGCAGATTCGCTCCTGCCACGCGCTTGACAGCTGTTGTCGCGCGCTTTAGTGACGCTCGCTCCCATACCGCTCCGCCCGGTGCCGCTACGTGCGCGTGCCGTCGTTCTTGCGTTGTGGGAGGCGGCCCCGGTCCGATGGGGCGAGCGTCGAGATGGGGCGGCAAGCCAACCGCCCCGTGGAGCAGGAGAATAGCACAGTGGCACGTATTGCGGGTGTCAATATCCCGACCAACAAGCGCGTCGAAATCGCGCTGACCTATATCCACGGCATTGGTTCGGCCAAGGCCAAGGAAATCACCACCAAGCTGGGCATCGAGCGCCAGCGCCGCGTCCAGGACCTGAGCGATCAGGAGATCCTGCAGATCCGTGAAGCCATCGACGCCGGTTACACCGTCGAGGGCGATCTGCGCCGCCAGGTGGCGATGAACATCAAGCGCCTGATGGACCTGGCCTGCTATCGCGGCCTGCGTCACCGCAAGGGCCTGCCGGTCCGTGGCCAGCGCACGCACACCAATGCGCGCACCCGCAAGGGCAAGGCCAAGCCGATCGCCGGCAAGAAGAAGTAAGACGTCGGGAGACGTTTTACTCCGCCGGAGGCAGGCGCAGCGAGCGGCCACTTCGGTGTCACGAGATTAGGTCAGGAACGAACAGATGGCACGTGAACCTCAGCGCATTCGCCGTCGCGAGCGCAAGAACATCACCGCCGGCGTCGCCCATGTGAACGCCAGCTTCAACAACACCATGATCACCATCACCGACGCGCAGGGCAATGCGATCGCTTGGTCGTCGGCGGGCATGATGGGCTTCAAGGGCAGCCGCAAGTCGACCCCCTATGCCGCGCAGGTCGCGGCCGAGGATGCCGGCAAGAAGGCCGCCGAGCATGGCGTCCGCACCCTCGAGGTCGAGGTCAAGGGCCCCGGTTCGGGTCGTGAGTCGGCGCTGCGCGCGCTGCAGGCGGTCGGCTTCCACATCACGTCGATCCGCGACGTGACGCCGATCCCGCACAACGGCGTCCGCCCGTCGAAGCGCCGCCGCGTCTGATCCTGCGGGTCCGACCTGGCAAGGGGGGCTGGGCCCCCCACTAATTTCTCCAGTTTTTCCGGCAGGCGGCCTCCCGCTTCCTGCCATACCCCGAGGGGAACACAGTGGCTGTCAACGCAAAGAACTGGCAGGAACTCAAGAAGCCGAACGGCCTCGAAAAGAAGTCGGGCGGCGATGGCAAGCGCAAGGCGACCTTCGTCGCCGAGCCGCTCGAGCGCGGCTTTGGCCTGACGCTGGGCAACTCGTTGCGCCGCGTGCTGCTGTCCTCGCTGCAGGGCGCGGCCGTCACCTCGATCAAGATCGAGAATGTGCTGCATGAGTTCTCGAGCCTCGCCGGCGTCCGCGAGGACGTCACCGATATCGTGCTGAACGTCAAGCAGATCGCCCTGCGGATGCAGGGCGACGGTCCGAAGCGCCTCCAGCTTTCGGCGACCGGCCCGGCCGAGGTCACCGCGGGCATGATCGCGGCGACCGGCGACATCGAGGTGATGAACTCCGATCTGGTGATCTGCCATCTCGACGATGGCGCGACGCTGAACATGGAACTCACCGCCGACGTCGGCAAGGGCTATGTCACCGCGGCGGCGAACCGTCCGGTCGACGCGCCGATCGGCCTGATCCCGGTCGACTCGCTCTACTCGCCGGTCCGTCAGGTCGCCTACAAGGTGGAGAACACCCGCGTCGGCCAGGAGCTTGATTACGACAAGCTCACCCTGACGATCGAGACCGACGGCACCGTCACCCCGGAGGACGCGCTGGCCTATTCGGCGCGCATCCTGCAGGACCAGCTCCAGCTGTTCGTCCATTTCGACGACGGTATGGCGCTGTCGGCCCCGCAGGCCGGTGCCGCCGCCTCGGTGCAGGGCGGCGCGGAGCCGGAAGGCGATGCCAACCAGCTCAACCGTTACCTGCTCAAGAAGGTCGACGAGCTGGAGCTCAGCGTCCGTTCGGCCAACTGCCTCAAGAACGACAACATCATCTACATCGGCGATCTGGTCCAGAAGACCGAGGCCGAGATGCTGCGCACGCCGAACTTCGGCCGCAAGTCGCTCAACGAGATCAAGGAGGTCCTCGCCTCGATGGGGCTGCGCCTGGGCATGGAAATCCCCGGCTGGCCGCCCGAGAATATTGAGGAAATGGCCAAGAAGCTCGAACAGGAATTCTGATCGGGCGGTATCGCTCAGCGCCGCACCCGCTTCACCGGGGCGGCGTCGAGGGCCGAAGAGACAGGGTAAGGGCGGTGCCCTCAATCACCGCCTGGCTTGGGGTACCTCGCACGGCCCCCTGACGAACGAAGGAAAGATACCATGCGCCATCGCGTTGGCGGTCGTAAGCTTCAGCGGACCGCATCCCATCGTACCGCCCTGTTCCGCAACCAGTCGGCGGCGCTCATCAAGCATGAGCAGATCCTCACCACCCTCGCCAAGGCGAAGGAGCTTCGCCCCTATGTCGAGAAGCTGGTGACGCTGGCCAAGAAGGGCGGTCTCGCCAATCGCCGCCTCGCCCATGCGCGGCTGCTCGACGACACCCAGCTGAAGAAGCTGTTCGAGGTGCTGGCCGAGCGCTACGCGTCGCGCAACGGCGGCTACACCCGCGTCATCAAGGCCGGCATCCGCGCCTCGGACGCCGCCCCGATGGCGATCATCGAGTTCGTCGACCGCGACGTGTCGGCCAAGGGCCAGGATTCGGGCCCGGTCGCCGGTGACGATGATTTCGCCGACGCGGCGTGATCCCGGGCCCCGCAGGGGGCCTGCCTAAGCCATTGCAAAGAGAGCCGTGAGCGTTACGCTTGCGGCTCTTTTTCGTTGCGTGGGAGGGGGGAGTCGGATGCCGCCGCACGGGTTGCGTTCCACTCTGCTCGCCTGTCTCGCGCTCGGCCTCGCGGTGTCGGCCGCCGCGTCCGATCCGATCGCCTATCCCGAGACGCGCCGTACCGACATTGTCGACACCCGGTTCGGGGAGGCGATCGCCGATGCCTATCGCTGGCTGGAGAATGATGTGCGCGGCGATCCCGAGGTCGCCGAATGGGTGCGCCGGGAAAACGCCGTTACCAACAGCTATCTCGACACGCTGGCCAGCCGCGCCGCGATCCGCACGCGCCTCAGGACGCTATGGAATTATGAACGCTACGGCGTGCCCCGCAAGCGCGGCGGGCGCTATTTCTACACCTGTAACAGCGGCCTGCAGAACCAGTCGGTGCTGCTTGTGCGCGACGGGCTGGATGGGAAGGAGCGCGAATTGCTCGATCCCAATGGCTGGTCGCGCGACGGCGCCACCGCACTCGACGAATGGCGGCCTTCGAACGATGGCGATCTGTTGCTCTATTCGATCCAGGACGGCGGCAGCGACTGGCGGACCCTGCGCGTGCTCGACGTGCGGACCGGCAAGCTGCTCGACGATCGCATCGACTGGGTCAAATTCTCCGCGCTCGCCTGGGACGGCGACGGCCGGGGCTTCTTCTATTCGCGCTTTCCCGAGCCGCGCAGGGGCGCCGATTATCAGGCCCTCAATCTCAACCAGCAGGTCTATTATCACCGGATCGGCACGCCCCAGTCGGCAGACCGGCTGCTCTATGCGACCCCCGGCCGGCCCCGGCTCAACCATCGCGTCGAAACCACCCAGGACGGCCGCTACGCGCTCGTCACCTCCAGCGAGGGGACCGACGAGCGTTTCGAACTGACCCTGTTCGATCTCGCCGATGCGGACCCGGAACCCCGCAGGCTGGTACGCGGCCTCACCAACCAGTGGGCGCTGGCGGGAAGCATCGGCAGCCGCTTCTACTTCCGCACCAATCTCGAAGCGCCCCGGCAGCGCGTGGTGATGATCGATGTCGCCGCACGGAAGCCCAAGCCCGTCGAGGTCATCCCCCAGGGCCTTGACGATCTGGTCGGGGCGACCCTGGTCGGCAACCGGCTGATCGTCGCCTATCTGGGCGACGCCAAGACCGAAGCCGTGCTCTACGAACTGACCGGCCAGCCCGCCGGTGCGATCAACCTGCCCGATATCGGCACTGGCGCGGGGTTCGGCGGTCGGGTCGGCGATCCCGAGACCTTCTTTGCCTTCTCCAGCTTCGCGACGCCCTCGACCATCTACCGCTTCAACACCGCGACGCGGAAGATGGAGGCGTTCATCAAGCCCAAGCTCGCCTTCGATCCGGACGACTATCTCGTCGACCAGAAATTCTACCGCTCGAAGGACGGGACCGAGGTGCCGATGTTCGTGGTGCGCAGGCGGACCACCCAGCCGGGCGCGCCGGCGCTGCTCTATGGCTATGGCGGCTTCAACATCTCGATGACCCCCGGCTTCTCGCCAGCGATCCTGGGCTGGATGGAGATGGGCGGGGTCTATGCGGTCGCCAATCTCCGCGGCGGCGGCGAATATGGCAAGCTGTGGCACGAGGCCGGCCGGCTCGAGCGCAAGCAGAATGTGTTCGACGATTTCATCGCGGCCGGCGAATATCTGATCTCCAGCGGAATCAGCGCCAAGGGGCGGCTTGCCGCGATGGGCCGGTCGAACGGCGGGCTGCTGGTCGGCGCGGTGGTGAATCAGCGGCCAGACCTGTTCGCCGCTGCCAGCCCGGCTGTCGGGGTGATGGACATGCTGCGCTTCACCCGCTTCACCGCCGGCCGCTACTGGATCGACGATTATGGCGATCCCGACAGGGAAGCCGATTTCCACGTGCTGCGCGGCTATTCGCCCTATCACAATATCCGGTCCGGGGCGGACTATCCGGCGATCCTGGTCACCACGGCCGACACCGACGACCGCGTGGTGCCGGGCCACAGCTTCAAATATGCGGCCGCGCTCCAGGCCGCCGATATCGGGCCCCGGCCGCACCTGATCCGGGTGGAGACCCGCGCCGGGCATGGATCGGGCAAGCCCACCGACAAGCTGATCGAGGAATATACCGATCTCTGGGCCTTTCTGGGCCACTGGACCGGCCTGCCGGCGCCCGACAAACAATAAACGCCAGCGAAACAACCTATTCAGCTTACCGCAATCCGCTGGCGGTTAATCGCAATCTCCATCATGTTTTGCGTGGCATTAGTTGGGGCAGTGAGATGATCAGGAAGCTCATCGGTTCGGCAGCGGTATTGGCTCTGGTGGCGGGGACGGCGGCCCCGGCGGCGGCCCGGCCCTATTGGGGCCATCACCATCATCGCGGTGGCGGCGATACCTTCGGCAACATTCTGCTCGGCGCGGTGATCGGCGGTGGCCTGATCGCGGTCGCCAGCTCGGCCAACAAGAACAAGGGCACGCCCTCCCGGCGCAATGTCGATCAGCGCGACGATCTTCGCGAGGATGGCGAGGACGCGCGCGAGGTCGCCTCGCTCTGCTCGAACGCGATCGAGAATATGGCGCGCGGCCCCGTCTCGTCGGTCGATTCGGTCGGCCGTGACGGCAAGGATGGCTGGCGGGTCGAAGGCGTCGTCCGTGGCGAGCGCGGCGACCGCAGCTTCCGCTGCGCGGTCCAGGAAGGCCAGATCGAGATGATCGACCTGGGCGAACGGCTGGCGGCGCGCTGACCTGGAGCGATTTCTAGATGTGAGCTTTCAGGAGGTTGTTCATCCGGCGTGACCGGATCAGACTGATGTTGCGACACGTCAGGTCTGGAGGAACGACCGGATGAACATCCACAAGAATGCCCGAACCACGCCCTTCAGTCGAGCCGAGATCGTCCGGCGCGTGATGGTTCTGCGCGAGACGCCCAGGGCGGTCGCGACCGCCCTGGGCGTCTCGGAGCGAACCGTAGCCAAGTGGCTGGCACGTTATCGGATCGAAGGCGAAGCCGGTCTCGTCGACCGCAGCTCGCGCCCACACGCCATGCCCCGCGCCACGCCCGCCGACCGCATCGAGCAGGTCATCGCCCTGCGCCGTCAGCGCCTCTGCGGCAAGCAGATCGCCGCCACGCTGAAGCTCTCGCCAGCCACTGTCAGCCGGATACTGCGCAACGCACGCTTGAGCCGAATGCGCGATCTCGATCCTCCCGAGCCCATCCGTCGCTATGAGCGCGCGCACCCCGGCGAGCTGATCCACATCGACATCAAGAAGCTCGGCCGCTTCGAACGCGTCGGCCATCGCATCACCGGCAATCGGACAAAGCAGAGCAGCACTCGCGGCAGCCGTGCTGGCGAGCGCTACGGCGCGGGCTGGGAGTTCGTCCACGTCTGCATCGACGATGCCTCGCGCATCGCCTTCAGCCAGATCCTCCCCGACGAAAAGAAGGAAAGCGCAACCGCCTTCCTCTTCGCCGCCATCGCCTATTATCAAAGCCTCGGCATCACTGTCTCGCGCGTCATGACCGACAACGGCGCCTGCTACAAAAGCTTCGCCTTCCGCGACGCCTGCAAAGCACTCGGCCTCAAGCACATCCGCACCAAACCCTACACGCCCAAGACTAACGGCAAGGCCGAACGCTTCATCCAGACCAGCTTACGCGAATGGGCATATGCTCGCGCCTATCCAACCTCCGAGCACCGCAAACGCGCCCTCAGTCCATGGCTCCATAATTATAACTGGCACCGCCCCCACGGCAGCTTACAATCACAACCGCCCATCAGCCGACTACGTCAGCCAATGAATAACCTGTTGAGGCTCCACATCTAGAGCCTGATCGGTTGAGGTGGAAGCGCTTCGCGCTTCCGCCGATGGCGTGAATCAGGCTCTATCAAGGTCTAGGCGGATGGAACATCCGCCGACTCGGAAATCGCGGTAAAACCAAGAGCTAGCGCGGTCGATCCAAGCGGATCGACCGCGCCATGGCTTCAGCGCAGCTCCACATAGCTGGACGACACCGTGCGGAGCGCCTGTGACGGATCGGCGCCGGCGGCGAGATCGTCGGCGGCGATGATCATCACCTCAAGCCTGAGCTGGCCCAGATCGCCCGAAATCGCCTCCTGGTAGATTTCGCGCGCGGCGACGCTGCGCCCGCTCTGGCCGATGAACATCGCCACCAGCTTCTCGCCGTCCTTCTCCTTCATCCGGCGCAGCCACAGGCCGCGCTGGCGCGCCCGCTCCTCCAGCGCGGCGAGATCCGTCGCGCTGCCCGCGACGATGAACCCCGCCATCAGGAAGGCGGTGTCATAGCCCCGCACATGGATGGCGATGTCGCCGGGCTCGGGCGCCGCCGCCTCCCGCTGCGGCCAGCCGATATTGCTGATCAGCTCGGCCAGCTCGGGCTGATAGTCGTAATCGGCCGGGCTGGTCGCCCGATAGGCGATCTGCCAGTCCCCGGCGACATAGCAGAACAGCGCCAGTTCCGATCGCAGCGCCATGCGCCGTCCCCGGAACTTGGCCTTCATCTCATAGACGGCACGCAGGCCGGTCGCGGCATCCGATCCGGCCGGAGGCGGCGCCTTGGTCCGCTCGATCAGCTTGGCCGAGGGGTGGATCTTCTTGAGCTGCAGTTCGCGCCGTTCGAAGTCCCGATAGCAGTTGGTCTCGCGTGCCGCGCTCACCGCCTCTGGTGTAGCGCCGATCGCGGGTGCCGCCTCGGACACGAACAGCGACACGGCCACCCGGCTCGGCGTCATCAGCTCATAGGCAACCGCCAGATTCTGTCCCTGGTCGCCATAGCGCCGCGCTCCGGCGCGCCGGAACAGGCCGAGCTCGTTCATGAACATCAGCCCCGGCCCGGCGCTGATCAGCGGCTGCTCCATCCGTTCGCCGCCCTTTTCGGAAGCGCCGTCGGCCTGCTCCTCTCCGCTCAGGTCGACACCGGACAGATCGGTGGTCGGAACCGCCGCGGCGACCCCGGAGGCCAGTGCCAGCCATGCGCTCAGGAAAACGGCTTTCCGCACCGACACTGTCCCCCGCGTCCATGTCGTTACGGTCTAGGCCGATGCGGAAGGGGAGGCAATGTACTCGCGTTGCTGTCCGTCATCGCACTGCCCGCTGGACAGGCGCGCTCCGGGCCTTTATCGGCTCGGCATGACAGCCCAGCTTCCCGCCACATCCGCCCCGAAGCCCAGCAGCCAGCCGCAGGAAACGATCCTGATCGTCGATTTCGGCAGTCAGGTCACCCAGCTCATCGCCAGACGCGTGCGCGAGGCCGGCGTCTACAGCGAGATCGCGCCCTTCAACGCCGCCGATGCGGCCTTCGACCGGCTCCAGCCCAAGGGCATCATCCTCGGCGGCGGCCCCGCCTCGGTCGCCGATATCGGCAGCCCGCGCGCGCCCCAGCGCTTCTTCGAGGCGGGCGTGCCGATCCTCGGCATCTGCTACGGCCAGCAGACCATGTGCCAGCAGCTCGGCGGGTCGGTCACCCCCGGCCATGACAGCCGCGAGTTCGGCCGCGCCTTCATCGAGATCAGGGACCGCTCGGCGCTCTTCGACGGCCTGTGGAAGGAAGGTGAGAGCCATCAGGTCTGGATGAGCCATGGCGACAAGGTCGATGCGCTACCGGCCGGCTTCTCGCCGATCGCGGTGTCGGAAGGCGCGCCCTTCGCCGTCACCTCGGACGAGAAGCGCCGCTTCTACGGCGTCCAGTTCCACCCCGAGGTGGTCCACACTCCCGACGGCGGCAAGCTGATCGCCAATTTCGTGCGCCATGTCTGCGGCCTTTCCGGCGACTGGACGATGGCCGAGTTCCGCGCGACGAAGATCGCCGAAATCCGCAAGCAGGTCGGCTCGGGCCGGGTGATCTGCGGGCTTTCGGGCGGCGTCGACAGCGCGGTCGCGGCGGTGCTGATCCATGAGGCGATCGGCGACCAGCTGACCTGCGTGTTCGTCGACCATGGCCTGATGCGGATGGGCGAGGCCGATCAGGTCGTCGGCCTGTTCCGCGAGCATTATGGCATCCCGCTGGTCCATGTGAATGCCGAGACGCTGTTCCTCAACGGTCTCAAGGGCGTCACCGATCCTGAGGCCAAGCGCAAGTTCATCGGCAAGACCTTCATCGAGGTGTTCGAGGCCGAGGCGAACAAGATCGGCGGCGCCGATTTCCTGGCACAGGGCACGCTTTACCCGGACGTGATCGAAAGCGTCAGCTTCACCGGCGGCCCGTCGGTGACGATCAAGAGCCACCACAATGTCGGCGGCCTGCCCGAGCGGATGAACATGAAGCTGGTCGAGCCGCTGCGCGAGCTGTTCAAGGACGAGGTCCGCGCGCTCGGCCGCGAACTGGGCCTGCCCGACATCTTCGTCGGCCGCCATCCTTTTCCGGGGCCGGGCCTCGCCATCCGCATCCCGGGCGAGGTGACCAAGGAGCGCTGCGACATCCTGCGCAAGGCCGACGCCGTCTATCTCGACGAGATCCGCCGCGCCGGCCTCTATGATGCGATCTGGCAGGCCTTCGCGGTGCTGCTGCCGGTCCGCACTGTCGGCGTGATGGGCGACGGCCGCACCTATGATTCGGTCTGCGCGCTGCGCGCCGTCACCTCGACCGACGGCATGACCGCCGACATCTATCCGTTCGACGCCGCCTTCCTCAGCCGCGTCGCCACCCGCATCGTCAACGAGGTGCAGGGCATCAACCGGGTGACCTACGACTATACCTCGAAGCCGCCTGGGACGATCGAATGGGAGTAAATCGGAGCAATCCGGCGATATACGGAAACGCGCCGAATTACGACCTAACCAGCTGATATAGATATGATTTTCTGCTGGCAGCAATCGGCCCCCATAGATCGCGTGTGAGGGCGCGAACGGCGGTATACGCGATGTTGCGTATCGCAGCGAGACGACACACCGTCACTCCTTGTCAAGCGGTTGACGAGGTTGCGATACCGGCAGGCCGTGTGTGGGACATCATTGGAGATTTTGGAGGCCTGTCTAAATGGGCCACCAGGGTCAAATGTGAGCGGATTGAAGATCGGCCCGAAGATACGTACCGGATTATTACCACCAAATGGTAACATTTATCAAGAGCGGCTCGTCCGCAGCGGCGATGCCTCCTACACATATTCGGTGGAGCGGACCGGCACGGATCACTATGAGACAACGATAGCCGTGGAAAGTCTCGGCGAGGATAAAACCAAAATCTTACTGATGGTCGAGTTCGAACCACAGGTGGATGTCAATGCCGATGCTCTCTCGGAAGATATATCGGTCTTTTTTCGCGGTTGCCTAAAGGCAATGACCAAAGCGCTCAATTCGAGTCTGCCCCACACTGAGCATTAACGGCTATGGGGAAAATCCCTCCAACGGCTGAATAGGCTGGTCGTTGATCGGCCGAGGCCGACCACCAATCGCTACCGCTTGCATTATCTCCCGCCGGTTGGTTGTTGCGCATACACTTTGTCGCCGGGAGAGCCAGTCGCTCGCCTAAGTGCAATGTCTAATCACCGCAGCAGGTCGCGGGGAGACCGTTTTTCACGCCCTTCACAAGCTCCGACGCTCCTCTGGCATAGGATTTGCGTAACCCACTCGGTCAAGGCGCAGGACTGCGCTCAAACCTGCTAGGGGTATCACATCCAAATGAGCGAAGCATATATTATTGATGCGTGCAGAACACCGCGCGGCGTCGGCAAGGTTGGAAAGGGCGCCCTGGCGGATATTCATCCGCAGCGCCTTGCGGCAACCGTGTTGCGAGCGATTGCTGAGCGCAATGGTATAAACACCGGTCAAATCGACGACATCATATGGGGCACGTCGACCCAAGTGGGAAAGCAGGGCGGCGATCTTGGCCGAATGGCGGCTCTGGATGCAGGCTATGATGTCCGAGCCAGCGGCGTCACGCTCGACCGCTACTGCGGCTCCGGCATCACTGCTGTTAGCCTTGCGGCGGCACAGGTCAAAGCCGGGATGGAAGATCTGGTCGTCGCAGGCGGAACGGAAATGATGTCGTTCACGCCTTCGACGCGCGATCCCAACAAGCCGACGATGATGGATCGTGACAATCTTCACCTGCGTTCCGTTCATCCTCAATCGCACCAAGGGCTTTGCGCAGACGCCATCGCGACCATGGAAGGAATCAGTCGCGAGGCATGCGACGAATTGGCGTTCAACAGCCAGCAGCGTGCGGGTGTAGCGATCAAGGAAGGTCGGTTCGCCAAGAGCCTGATCCCAGTTTATAAGGACGACGGTTCGCTTGCGCTCGATCAGGAGGAGTATCCGCGACCGCAGACGACGCTTGAGGCTTTGGCCGGTCTGAAGCCGGCGTTCGAGGCCGTCGCTAATGTGCAGCTCAATGAGGATGGCCTCACCTATGCGGGCCTCATTCATCAGGCGTACCCGGATCTCGAAATCAAGCATGTTCATCATGCTGGAAACTCGTCGGGCGTTGTCGATGGCGCCGCCGCCGTGCTTCTGGCTTCGAAGAGCTATGCCGACAAAAATGGTCTGAAGCCCCGCGCTCGCATCGTCGCAACGGCTAATATCGGGGACTGCCCAACGTTGATGCTCAATGCTCCGGTTCCTGCGGCCCGCAAAGTTTTGGCGAAGGCGGGCCTGTCGGTCGATGATATCGACCTGTTTGAGATTAACGAAGCGTTCGCAGCGGTGGCCGAAAAGTTCATCCGCGACCTCAAGCTCGATCGTGACAAGGTTAACGTCAACGGCGGTGCGATGGCGCTCGGTCATCCGATTGGCGCGACCGGTGCCATTCTGATCGGAACTATTCTCGACGAGCTCGAGCGTCGCGACCTCCGGCGAGGTCTTGTGACGATGTGCGCCGCCGGAGGTATGGGACCGGCGATCATCATCGAACGAATCTAATACAACGAGGCGACGTGCCCCGGCGTGTCGCCTCGCAGGGCTACCGTCTTGAGAATGCGGCGTTCACCCTGGGGGAGAGCGCCGCAACTCCCGCTCGAAAGGGCAACGATCTACAAATGAGCGCAGTGCAGGCCCTGTTTTCAACATTGCGCACCGTCAAACCGGGTGGTGAGAACTAATAGTTGTGACCGACGAGTTGAACGAGGAGGCCGTGCCGCCGACCATGTCCGCCCGGTCTCCTCTTCGTTTCCCGACATTTCGTAGCCTTTGGTTTGCTAATCTTGTCACTGGCATTGGCTACATGATCCAGTCGGTCGGGGCATCCTGGCTGATGCTGGAGCTGACGTCGTCGCCATCGATGGTCGCCCTTGTACAAACGTCGATCACGCTCCCGATAATGCTATTCTCCGTACTAGCCGGAGCAACGGCCGACAGCTGGGATCGACGGCGCCTTATGCTGTGGTCGCAGACCTTCATGATGGCTGTCTCTATCGGTCTGGCGGTCCTGACGCATATTAACCTCGCATCGCCCTACATGCTCCTGGCATTCACCTTCCTCATTGGCTGCGGCAACGCATTCAATGCACCTGCCTGGCAAGCATCCGTTGGCGACATGGTTCCGAAAGCCTTGCTCCCCGATGCGGTTGCATTGAACAGTGCCGCGTTCAACACGGCGCGAAGCGCCGGGCCGGCCTTGGGCGGGGCAATCGTTGCTGCCGCGGGGGCCACGACCGCTTTTATGGTGAATTGCGCGACCTATCCGCTGCTCATCATCACGCTCCTGCGATGGCATCCAAAGCCAGATCCGTCAGCATTGCCTGCCGAGCGGATAGCCGGCGCGATTGCAAGCGGGGTACGCTATGTGTTCATGTCGCCTGATCTGCTAAAGACGATCGCTCGGGCCATGCTGATCTCGGTATGCGTGAGTTCGATCCCGTCTCTGCTGCCCATAATTGTCCGTGACGGTCTCAATGGCGCCGCAACCACCTACGGACTGCTCCTTGCCGCCTTCGGGGCCGGTGCAGTGACGGGTGCCCTCGTCAGCGCACCGCTCAGAAGCCGGTACTCGGTCAATCGCATCATTTCCGCCGCTATTGGCCTCGGGGTTCTGGGACTTACTCTTACCGCTCTGTCAACATCTCCTGCCCTAACCGTGCTCGCACTGATCATCGCTGGTGGCGGTTGGATACTCGCCCTCTCCACGCTCAACGTTACCATGCAGCTCGCTACGCCGCGATGGGTGCTCGCGAGGGCACTCTCGCTTTATCAAATGGCAGCGTTTGGCGGAATTGCGGTCGGTAGCAGCGTCTTCGGCGCCATTTCGTCGTTGATAGGCGTCAGCAGCGCCATGATTGCGGCGGCCATGCTCTTGTCGATCGGCCTCGCGGCCGGATTTCTGGACCCGCTTCCCGATCTCGATGGTCTAGATCTCGATCCGTTGCGCAAATGGCAGGAACCTGAAGCGGGACCGTTGATCGAAGCGAACAGCGGCCCGATCTCGATCACAATCCACTATGAGATCGATACTGTGGAGGCCGCCGCTTTCATAGCGCTCATGCGGGAACGGCGGCGGATCCGCCGTCGGGATGGGGCGCGAAACTGGGTGCTTCTGCGAGACGTTAGCCAGCCAAACCTTTGGATCGAGCGCTATCAGGTGGCGACATGGCTAGAGTATGTCCGGCACAACCAACGCAGGACACAGGCCGACGCCGTTAATATCGCGGCAATTACAGCACTTCATACGGCTCCCGGACCTCCGAAAATTTACCGTCGCATCCAGGTCGATCCGCATAGTCGCCAGCCTGATAGCGCGGAGCAACGAGAACCGCTTTTTCAGCAGGTGATACCGGGCGCTCCATAGCAAGCAGGCAGAAACAAAGGAGAGACGAGATGCTGGACTTCGAGGGAAGGGTCGCCGTGGTGACCGGCGCGGCTGGCGGCGTAGGTACCGCCTTGTGTCGCAAGCTTGCGGAGCGCGGAGCCACTATCATCGGCATCGGCCGGACTGAGTCGAAGCTTGCTCAGGTTCGGTCAGCTATTCATCAAACGGGCGGGCAAATGCGCACCGTGGTGGGAGACATCACCGATGCAGCCACAGCCGAGCAGATCGACCAAGCATGTGAGGATGCCGGTGGCATCGACTTGCTGATCAACAATGCGGCCGTCGGCTATTCCTACGAACGGACTCGGCCCGGCAGCATGGCTATCATTACCGAGCAGTCGGCTGACTCGTGGCGCGAGGTGGTCGACATCAATCTCAACGGCCCTGCCGCCATCACGCGCTCGCTCGTTCCAAGGCTTCTCAGACGGGGTCAGGGGGCCAGTATCGTCTTCATCTCAAGCATATTAAGCTTGGGTGGCCATACCAATGCTCATGCCTACAGCGCATCAAAGGCGGGGATCAATAATCTCGTGCAGTCCCTTGCTGTCACCTATGGCCCGAAAGGTTTGCGCACCAACTGCGTGGCCCCGGGGCTTATCGAGACCGAGATGGTCGAGGCGGTGTTGGATTCCGGATTTCTGGATTGCGACGAAAGTCGCTTCGCCTTCTGCCCGCTCGGGCGCGCCGCGCAGGCTGATGAGGTCGCAAACGCCGCTCTCTTTCTCGCATCACCGGCTGCCTCTTACATCAACGGCGCCATTCTCACTGTCGATGGGGGCACGTCCGCTAAGGCCTGACGCAACGGTCCGGGCATTCGCAAAGTAAAGGAAAGGATGAGGCAGCATGAAGGATACATTTGAGGGGCTGCAGCTCCGATCCACCGTGGACCCATCTGGCGTGCTTCGCCTCGAACTGGTCGAAATAACAGTATCCGACCCTGCACCCGACGAGGTCATTGTCCGTGTCGAGGCCAGCCCGATCAATCCTTCGGATCTCGCCGTCCTGCTGGGGGCCGCGACCGCTCCGGCCGACCTCGACACGCTCGAGGTTACAGGATCAGATGAACGGCCCATTGTCCTCGCCAAGGTGCCGCCTGAGTCGATCGGCGCGCTGAGCGCGAGGATCGGGATTGGGATCACGCCAGGTGCCGAGGGTGCAGGGTCGGTCGTGGCGGCGGGCGAAAATGCCCGGCATCTCCTTGGTCGTCGGGTAGGAATGCGCGGCGGCGCGATGTACGCGCACTATCGAAAGCTGGGAATGGCCGATTGTGTCCTGCTGCCCGAAGATGTGGAGCCCGCGGCGGGCGCAGCCATGTTCGTCAATCCGCTCACGGCTCTGGGATTCGTCGAGACCATGCGAACGGAGGGATTTAGCGGAATTGTTCATCTCGCTGCTGCATCCAATCTTGGTCAGATGCTCAATCGAATTTGCGTCACTGACCATATCCCGCTCATCAACGTCGTGCGATCAGGTGAACAAGCGAAGCTTCTCATGAATCAGGGCGCGCGCTACGTGTTCGACAGCTCGTCGCCCGATTATGAAGAGCAGCTCCGCTCAGCCCTTTACGAGACGAAGATCACGCTTGCTTTCGATCCCATCGGGGGCGGAACTCAAGCGAGCCAGGTGCTCGCCGCCATGGAGGCCGCCGCAGCCCGAGACGTAAGCGCCTATAACCGCTACGGGACCGAAGTTTTCAAGCAACTTTATATCTATGGCATGCTCAACCCATCCCCAACGGTCCTAGATCGTTGGGTCGGGTTTGCATGGTCCGTCGGCGGGTGGCTTCTTACCCACCGGCTCAAACAAATGGGGAAAGACGACGAAGCTAGGCTGCTAGATAGGGTGCGGAACGAGCTCACGACAACCTTTGCCAGCCACTATACGGCGCGCATGGGGTTACAGGAAATCCTGCACCCAGATAATATCCGCTCTTTCAGCCGCAAAGCGACCGGCGCGAAGTACCTCGTCACGCCATAGAGCGGGCTGCGCATTCATCTATGCAGCAAAATAGCCTTTGAGCCAGGCGAGCGCTTCCTGCTCCTCGGTGAAGAAGGCAATGTTCTGCAATCGAACGCTCATGCGCCCGGTCTGACTCTTCTGGATCTTCGACGGCGAAAGAATGACTGCCGCAGGATTGCTTGTTGGCCACTCATTCTCAGTGACCTCCTGCATCGCTTCCGCTGTATCTTTAGGGAGGATTGCTTGCTCCCGAAGATCTACCAACGCACCGATTGTCGCGGGAAACCGTCCCCCGGCTTTGAGGCTCGATATCTGTGCTACGAGCGCCGTCCGATAGGACCGAACAGTGGAACTGTCCCAAAGTCCGGTCATCCGCACGACAAGCAGCTGGCGCTCCGGGTCGAACTCCAACTGATAAGCACCGCTGGTGACCGACATGCTTCTCTCCTCCATCATATGATGTCGTAGGGCCGCAGTCATATCGACTTCATACATGTTTGGGGAGATGGTGCTGGTTTCTCCCGAGGATGCCGGGCGAAGCGGGTTGAATTTCAGGGGCGATTGAGCTCAGCACTTATACGGTCGATCTCGCATTCCCCAGTAAGCGTCTGACCGCCAATCTCCAGGAAGCGCATCATATTTTGCCGAGCATCTTTCGTTCGAAGCAGTTGGCGAAATAGGAACACCTCCTCAAGGAGACCTTCCTTCTTACCAAGCTCAGCTGCATCGACCGCGGCCTTGGCGAGACGGACTGCATCGGGCGGAAAAGATGCAATGCGATCAGCAAGCATGGCAACCTGGGTTCCGATCGCATCGGGTGCGAAAGCACGGTTCAGATAGCCCCAGCGTTCCGCCGTTTCGGCATCGAGATCGCTCCCGCTTAGGATGATCTCCAACGCCCGAGCTCGTCCCATAAGTTGCGGCATCTGCTGCGTTCCGGTGCCGCCTGGAAGGATTCCAAGAGGCACTTCCATCTGATTGATCATCGTTTTTCCGACCACGCCAAAGCGCATGTCGAAGTTCATGATAAGCTCGCTGCCCACCCCGCCGACTCTGCCCTCGACTTGCGCAATCGTGATCTTGTCCATCGATCGGAAGCGCTCGCACATCGCATGATAGGCGCTGTCCCCCGAGCGAGGGCGCTCTGCTGCTGCCTCAATCGGAAGGTCGAGGATGCGTTCAATATCGAAGTGAGCAAGAAAGAACTGCGGATTTGCGCTTTTCAGCACGAAGACAAGGGTATCTGGATCCTTCTCCAGCTCTACGCTCAGCGCGATGAGCTCGGCCATCAACGCTCCTGTCACAAGGTTGAACGGCGGGCTGTTCACCGTCGCGGTCATGACACGGCCGACCTTTTCTAAGACAATAAACTTATAGTCTGAATATGTCATAGCCGCACCCAAGCGATTTCCTATCTTAGCTCAGCAGATCTTCTCGCATCTCATTTGCAGGCCTGCACTGACCATGTCTTTGGTGTCGCAGCTGCCAACCGGTGATCGACCGCGGCCATCCGCCTCAGCTCGCCGCGATAGGGCTCAGCACCAATGCGGTGCGATCAGCCAGTTCGTGGATCTTCGACAGATAGTGGAGAAAATGCGGCGAAGCGCGGTGCGCCGCCACCGCCGCATCGTCCTCGTAAAGCTCATCGAGCAGGAGGCGGTTCAGATCGGCCTCATCCTGCCAAATGTCCCAGCGCAGATTGCCCGGTTCAGCCCGGCTCGCTGCCAACACTCCGTCCAATAGGCTGCGTAACGCATCCGCTTTCCCGGGCTTGGCAGTAAGAATCGCGACGATTTTTATGGCCATGGTCGGGCTTTGTCCTTGGTTGCGCCGCCAGCCGGCTATCGTCGTCATACCCGCTCGATTGCGATGGCGAGACCTTGGCCAACGCCAATGCACATTGTGATCAACGCCCGGTTGCCGCCACGCTGCTCTAGTGCGCGCGCGGCAGTGAGAACCAGCCGCGCGCCTGACATGCCTAGAGGATGTCCTAGGGCGATGGCGCCGCCATGCGGATTTACCTTCTCACTAAACGGGTCGACGTGCAGCTTCCGTAATGACGCGATTACCTGCGAGGCGAATGCCTCATTGAGTTCGATCAGATCGAAGTCGTCAATGCCAAGGCCCAGCCGTTGCATCAGCTTTTCGCTCGCGGGCGCCGGTCCTATCCCCATCACCTTGGGGGGGACTCCGGCGGTTGCCATTCCGAGGAACCTCGCCCTGGGTTTCAGGCCGTGACGCTTCACTGCGCTTTCCGAGGCGATGAACATCGCCGCCGACCCGTCATTGACCCCCGAGGCATTGCCGGCGGTTACCGTGCCACCCTCGCGAACCACGGGACGTAGACCGCTCAGGGACTCGGGAGTGGTATTAGCCCTCGGATGTTCGTCCATCGATACGGCAGTCTCGCTCTTCTTTGCCGTGATCGTGACCGGGGTGATCTCCTCCGAAAAAAAGCCCTGTTGCTGCGCCTTCGCTGCAAGCTGCTGGCTTCTAAGAGCGAAGGCATCCTGCTCCTCACGGCTGACGCCGTGCATAACTGCGACGTTTTCCGCTGTCTCCGGCATGGAATCGACGCCATGGGTCTTCTTCATCACTGGATTGATGAAGCGCCAGCCGATCGTGGTGTCCTCGATGCTAGCCGAACGAGACCAGGCGGTTTCGGCCTTACCAATCACGAACGGAGCTCGCGACATGGATTCGACCCCGCCGGCAATGGCGAAGTCAATCTGGCCGGACATGATTGCGCGCGCTGCGTAACCTACTGCATCAGCGCCGCTCGCACAGAGGCGATTGATTGTCGAGCCCGGGACTGACGTCGGCAAGCCGGCCAGCAGGGCTGCCATGCGAGCCACGTTCCTGTTATCTTCTCCAGCCTGGTTCGCGCAGCCTAATATGACCTCGTCTATCGCGGCCGGATCGATTGCGGGATTCTGTTCGAGCAATGCCCTGATCGGCACAGCCGCAAGATCGTCTGTTCTTATGGAAGCCAAGGCGCCGCCAAAGCGGCCGATCGGTGTCCGCAGACCCTCGCAAATGAAAGCATTGATCAAAGCCATATTCCTTGCCGAACCGTGTTCATCGGCTGAAGGGCGGCCGCTGAACCATCCATATTATTCTGCGCCATGCCGCCTAGGGGGCGGGCTCGAAGCCGATGACCGCCTTCGTCTCCAGGAATTCATGAAATGCGAACTCGCCCCATTCACGGCCGTTGCCCGACATCTTGTAGCCCCCAAAGGGGGCGTTGAGATCAGGCGGTGAGCCATTGATATGAATCTGGCCGGCTCTGATCTGGCGCATTACTCGACGCGCATTGTCGATACTGCCGCTCTGTACATAGCCTGCGAGACCATAAGGCGTGTCGTTCGCGATCCGAATGGCGTCGGCCTCATCTTCATAGGGGATGATCGCCAGCACCGGCCCGAAAATCTCCTCGCGCGCGATCGTCATGCCCGGATCGACATCCGCGAAGATAGTAGGCTTCACATAGTAGCCCGTCTCAAGATCATCCGGCCGTCCGCTGCCGCCCGATACCAAGGTTGCGCCTTCATCGATCCCGACCTGTATCAGCGACTGGATCTTGGACCATTGTGCTTGCGAGACAACGGGTCCGATTGTCACCTCTCTGTCCGGGGCCCCTACCGAGATTGCTTCGGCCGCTGTCCGGGCAATTGCTTTGACGCGCTCGCTAAGGGCCACAGGGACCAGCATTCGCGTTGGAGCGGTGCAGGTCTGACCGGAATTGTTCATAACTGCTCGAACGCCACGGGTGACGGCTTCTTCGAGGTTGGCGTCGGGTAGAATGATGTTGGGGGATTTGCCGCCAAGCTCCTGGTGGACGCGTTTCACGGTTGCGGCGGCCTCGCGCGCGACTTCGATGCCGGCCCGCGTCGATCCGGTGAAACTGATGAGGTCGACATCCGGATGGCGCGACAAAGCGGCCCCAACCGTAGGCCCGTCGCCATTGAGGAGATTGAACACGCCGGCCGGCACGCCCGCTGCGTCAAGTATCTCGGTCCAAATCTGGGCCGAGAAGGGGGCGATTTCGGAAGGCTTCAGCACCATGGTGCAGCCCACGGCGAGCGCCGGCACGACCTTGCAGGCGATCTGATTTATCGGCCAGTTCCATGGTGTGATCAGCGCACACACGCCGATTGGCTCTTTGGCGATCAGCGTCGTGCCTTTCTGCTCTTCGAAGGCGAAATGCTCGAGTATCTTGATCGCTGTCTTAAGATGCCCGGCGCCCAGGGCCGCCTGCGGGCCTTTGGCGAGCCAGGCCGGAGCCCCCATTTCTTCGGAAATCGCTGCTGCCACGTCGCCAATCCGCCGTTGATATTCCGAAGCAATCGCCTTGAGAAGGTCAATCCGTTCCTCGCGCGTCGTTGAGGAGTAGGCCGGAAAAGCGGCGCGTGCTGCGGCGACGGCGGCATCGACGTCCGCCTGGGTGCCCAAACTGATTACCCCGGCGCTCTTTTCCGTAGCCGGATTGATAACCTCAACGGTGTTTGCCAACTGCGGCTCCACCCAGCGTCCGCCAATATAAAATTTCCGATAGTCGCGCATGATTTTTCTCCACGGATCGGCTATGTTCCGCTCCGACTAAGTCATTCCGCAGTCGAGCAACTTGGAGCCATCAGCTCCGGTGCGTCTGGTTCAATCATTGTCTGGCGTAGACAAACTCCGAACCGGTAAGGTCGATGTAAGGAATTTCATCACGCTCGGCCCAGTAATCCTGATTGTGCCGCCATTCTGGCTTGTCGCCGCTGCGCGGCATTTGGCCAAGTCCGCGAACAAGATAATTGGGGCTGAAGTTGTCCTCGTCGATCCAGGGCAGCAGGGGCATGTCGCGATCCTCTTGCCGTAGCACGACATCGACGCGCTTAGCACCGACTGCATCCATGTGGTTCAGCAGCCTGCAGACGAAGTGGCCGAGCATATCGACGCGCAGTGTCCAGCTCGCCCGGAAGTAGCCCATCACCCACACGAGGTTGGGAACACCCGTAAACATCATGCCGCGATAGGTGACCGTGCTGTTCCAATCGACAGGCTGTTCATCGACGGTGAAACGGATGCCGCCCATCATGAGAAGGTTGAACCCGGTGGCGGCAACGATGATGTCGGCCTCGATCAATTCGCCCGACTTCGTGCGAACTCCTTCTTCCGTGAAGGTGTCGATTTCATCGGTGACGACTGTCAACTGACCGGCGACCGCCGCTTTGAAGATGTCACCACCGGGGCAGAAGGCGAGACGCTGCTGCCATAGGCGATATCGCGGCGTGAAATGCGGCTCAAACTCGAAGTCCTGTTTGCCCGTAAATGTTCGGACGCGCTCCTTCAGCTCTTCGAAGACGATATCGGGCTCGGTCAAGCACCGGTTCGTCATCACATTCTGGTCGTGCAGGATCTGGGCGCGCACGACGCGGTGAATCGTCGGCGCATCAATGCCGATTTCGCGCAACCGTTCGGCAAGCTCGTTTCGATTTTCCGCGCAAAAGAAATAGGTCGGCGAACGCTGCAGCATGGTCACATGAGCAGCTCGCTTCGCGAATTCGGGGATGACGGTCGCAGCGGTAGCGCCAGACCCGATAACGAGCACCTTCTTGCCCTCATAATCGATCGAGCGATCCCACTGTTGCGCGTGGACCAGAAGCCCATTGAAGTTCGCCGTTCCTGGCCAGTCGGGAAGATAGGGTTTCTGGTGATCGTAGTAGCCTTGGCACATCCAGAGGAAGTTGCAGGTGTACGTCAGGCTCGCGCCATCAGCCTTGCGGACTGCGTTGACTGTCCAGAGATTAGATTGGCTGTCCCATCCACATTCGGTGACGCTGTGGCCAAAGCGAATGTGCTGGCCAATCCCGTTCTCTTCGATCACTTCACCAAGATAATCGAGGATAGCCTGGCCCGAAGCGATGGGGCTGCCGAGCCATGGTTTGAACTCGTAACCGAAGGTGTGCAGATCAGAGTCCGAGCGGACCCCAGGATATTTGTGAGTGTCCCACGTCCCTCCGAAACTGTCCTTGGCCTCAAGGATCGCATAGGACTTGCCCGGTGCCTGCGTCTGAAGGTGATAAGCAGACCCGAGCCCGGAAATCCCGGCTCCAATGATGAGCACATCCACATGCTCGGACCTGTTCTCGTTCAACCTGCTCTCCATTCCGTTCTCAGCTTTTGACCGGACGCTCCCTGGCTACGAGCGCGGATCCCGCCGCCACATCAAAAGCGCCATCTTGCGCCAAGCAAGCGACATGCCAGTCTGCCTTGCCACAAAAGTCTGCGCCATTATGGGCTTCACCCATGGACGTGCCGCATGCGGGGCCGATCTTGTCTTTCAGGCGGCCACAGGCCGGGCCCGATTGTATTCTTCGACGGCAGGCCTGGGATTCATGGGACGAGCACCGCGCGGCCGTGGACGCGTCCTTCGCGCAGCCGCTGATAAACATCGAGGGCATCGTTGAGGGGAAAAGTCTCCACCTCGGCTTTGATGCGGCCGGCTTGAGCGAGAGCGATGACCTCGATCAGCTCGGTGCGCGAGCCCCAATAGGGTAGGTCGATGCTGTACGCATAGGGTTTTATGACGGGCAGGGCGATGGTCCCACCGCCCATGCCTACCACGCTGATCCGCCCACCGCGTCCGACGATGCTCGTGCACAGCTTGATCGTGGGCTGGATGGCTACGAAATCGAACGCTACCTTCACCCCGCGCCCGCCGACGATATCGAGGATCTGCGCTCTTGCCGCTTCTCCGTCACTGGTGTTGACGACGTAGGTTGCGCCAAGCTCTCGGGCGTGGGCCAGCTTGCTATCGTCCACATCGCAGGCGATCACCTGAGCGGGGCATAGTGCCGACAGAATCTGTACCGCCATATGTCCCAGCCCGCCCACGCCTACCACGACGGCGGTCGCATCGGGGGTCAGCAAGGGGAGTGCATTCTTGATCGCGTGATAGGGCGTCAACGCTGCGTCGCTGAGTGGGGCGGCGGCTGCGGGGTCAAGTCCACCAAGCGGTACGAGCAACCGGGGGGAAGGAACGATCATATAGTCTGCCATCCCCCCATCGGAGCCCAGACCTCCGCCGAACGAGGGAAGGCTCGCATGATGCTCGCAATGATTTTCCGCAGATCCCTGACAAGCATGACAGCTTCCGCAGCCCCAGGGACCGTACACGGCCACTGCGTCACCTTCCTTCCAGCCGCTTACACCGTCGCCCAGTTCGGCAATCCAGCCGGCGTTTTCATGTCCCAAGGTGAAGGCGGGTAAACTGCGGGGTCCTTCATCGAGGATATGCAGATCCGAATGGCAAACCCCTGCGCCGCCGACCTTGATCAGCACTTCTCCGGGGCGTGGGCTCGGTTTTGCAACGTCAATGATCTCGGGCGGTCGGCCGGATTCGATGAAACGGACTGCTCTCATATGAGCTGCTCTCCCTGTGCTCGTTCGCGTCACGCGGCGGTCATTCCGCCATCGATGACGAGCTCGCTCCCGGTTACCCAATTCGCTTCATCGGATGCGAGGTAAAGGCAGCCATAGGCGACGTCGGAAGGATGTCCGAACCGTCGCAGAGGCGTTGCCTCCATCCGCTTTCTACCCACTTCTCCATTATGACCCGTTCTGGCCAAAGGAGTATCCACAAAGCCGGGATGTACTGAATTCACCCGAATCTTATCCGCTGCATATTGAAGCGCCGCTGCCTTGGAGAACAGGCGAACGGCACCTTTGGAGGCGTTGTAGGCTGCGTTTCCAAAGGAGCCCACGAGTCCGCAGATTGACGACATGTTTATGATCGAGCCGCCGCCCGACCTGGCCATCGCGCCGTGGACGCTCTTAGTCCCCAGGAATACGCCGTCCGCATTGACCCGCATAACCTCCGTCCAGGCATCGAGAGGTAAACCCGGGAGGTCCATCACGACCATCTCGCGGGTTACCGGATCAATACCGCGTGCAATGCCGGCGATGTTGCACAAGATGTCCAATCGCCCATGGGCCTCTTCCACATATTGGACTAGGGCGCTCCACGCGCCTTCCCGCGTGACGTCGAGACTGCGATATTCAGCGATCCCGCCGTCGCTGACGATCGAAGCTGAAACCTCAATGCCCATAGCGTCTTGCCGGTCACACAGCACGACCGTGGCGCCGTGCCGCGCAAAAAGACGCGCGGTTTCTGCGCCGATTCCTGATGCTGCTCCCGTTACGATGGCGACTTTCCCGGGCAGCCGTTTGCCTGGTTCCAAATCCAGCTCCTATTCTTTCGGCGGCACCGGTCCGGCCGCTTCGCGGTTGAACAGTATGCAACAACGGTGCCAGTCAGGCTCAATCTGGCATGACGCTTGCTATGAGCTACGGGCTCTTCGCATAATTGGAGAGGAGCGGGATGATCTCGCGCGTATTGATCGCGTGGCGACCATCGGAGAGGAAAGTTGAAAGCAGCCCCGATGACAATCGACCTGACAAAGCACTGCCGCGCGTCCTCCCTGAAGCCCGCGCGAGCGTCACTATGAGTGATCAAGTGATGGTAACGAGGTCGCCAGCGTCGGCCGAGCGTGACGGCTGGTATTCCTATTACGTCCTGGTGGTTCTGCTGCTGGTTTACATCTTCAACTTTGTGGACAGGCAGATCCTCGCCATCCTCGCGGAAGACATCAAGGCGGATCTGGGCATATCCGATTCCCAGCTCGGGTTTCTTTACGGAACGGCCTTTGCGATGTTCTACGCCACGTTTGGCATTGCATTCGGACGCCTGAGAACACCGGGAATAAAAGGGGCCACGGATCGGCCAGTCTCACCGGATTAAAAAGGGGCCAGTCCTGCTAGACCTCCGTTTTTGGGCGGAGGTGGAGGATGAAGAGAGTGGAGCTTTATCAGAAGGTCCGCCGCGCCGTGCTGATTGACGGGATGAGCCGTCGCGCTGCCGCCCGGTATTTTGGGATCAATCGCAAGACCGTCGACAAGATGCTGTGCTTTCCAGAGCCAGCAGCGCACGGCCGGAGCGGGCAAACCTACAGCCGCAAGCTGTCCGGATTTACCGACATCATTGACCAAATCCTGGTGGATGACCGCAAGGTTCACATCAAACAGCGACACACTGCCGCGCGTATTTTCGAGCGTCTGCGCGATGAACATGGCTTCACCGGCGGCATCACCATTGTTCGCGACTATGTGGCGGGCGCCAAGTTGCGCAGCCGCGAGGTGTTCATACCATTGAGCCACAAGCCGGGGCATGCGCAGGTGGATTTTGGTGAGGCGGACGGGATCATCGACGGCAAGTTGGTGCGGTTCCACTATTTCTGCATGGACCTGCCGCACAGCGATGCGCCGTTCGTTAAAGCCTATCCTGCCGAGGTGGCTGAGGCATTTTGCGAAGGGCACGTGGCGGCCTTTGCCTTCTTCGGCGGCATCCCGCAGTCGATCCTGTATGACAACACCAAGCTGGCAGTGGCGCAGATCCTGGGCGACGGGAAGCGCGAGCGCAGCCGGATGTTCTCGACCCTCCAGAGCCATTACCTGTTCGAAGACAAATTCGGGCGCCCCGGCAAGGGTAACGACAAGGGCAAGGTCGAGGGGCTGGTCGGTTATTCCCGGCGCCACTTCATGGTGCCGAGGCCAGAGGCGCCCAGCTTTGATGCGCTGAACGCGCGCTTTGTCGAACAATGCATGGAGCGACGACAGGCCATCTTGCGCGGGCATGAGCGCAGCATCGGTGACAGGCTGGTGGCTGATCTGGCGGCCTTTATGCCGCTACCGGCGGTGCCGTTCGATCCCTGCCATATGGTGACGGGGCGGGCCTCGTCGATGTCGCTGGTGCGCTATCGTACCAATGATTATTCGGTGCCGACGGCCTATGCCCACCAGGAGGTCGTAATCAAAGGCTATGTCGATCGGGTTGCGATCATCTGTGGCGGGGAGCTGATCGCAGTGCATCCGCGCAGCTATGAGCGGGAGGACTTCATTGCCAACCCGCTGCACTATCTGGCGCTGTTAGAACAGAAACCCCGCGCGCTTGATCAGGCAGCGCCGCTCGATGGCTGGGTGCTGGCTGAACCGATGCATCGCATCCGACGACTGATGGAGGCGCGCAGCGGCAAAGAGGGACGGCGCGAGTTCATCCAGGTGCTGCGGCTATGCGAACGCTTCGAGCAGTCCCTGGTGGAATGGGCAGTGGCCCGCGCGCTGGAGATGGGGGCAATCAGCTTCGATGCGATCAAGATGATCGCGCTGGCCCGCCTCGAACAGCGTGTGCCGCGCCTCGATCTGCAATTTTACCCGCATTTGCCGCGCGCGAATGTCGGGCGTACCGATCCGCGCACCTACATGGGCCTGCTCTCGCAGGCAGGCACTCCAGCGACGGGAGTGGCAGCATGAGTGATCCCATGATGCCGCTGCCAGCCATCGAGGCCGAACCCACCAGCGTGCCGCCCGCTGTACTACTGGCCAACCATCTCAAAGCGCTCAAGCTGCCCACCTTTGTGCGCGAGTATGAGAAGGTCGCCTTCGAGGCCGCGCAGGATCGGGCCGATTACCCCCGCTATCTGCTGCGCCTGTGCGAACTTGAACGGATTGATCGCGAGCGCCGGATGGTGGAGCGCCGTATCCGCATGGCTCGCTTCCCGCACACCAAGAGCTTTGACACCTTCGACTTTGCAGCCCAGCCATCACTGAACAAGGCCTTGGTTCTGGAACTGGCGCGCGGTGAATGGATCGAGCGGCGGCGTAATGTCATTGCGCTGGGCCCCAGCGGCACCGGTAAGACCCACACCGCCCTCGCGCTAGGACTGGCTGCGTGCCAGAAAGGGCACAGCGTGGCCTTCACAACGGCCGCGGCGTTGGTCCATGACCTGATGGAGGCTCGCGACGAGCGTCGCTTGCGCAGCCTGCAAAAGCATCTGGCATCTGTAAAGCTGCTGATCCTCGACGAGTTGGGATATGTACCATTCACCGCCGTGGGCGGCGAGTTGCTGTTCGAGGTACTCAGCCAGCGCTATGAACGCGGCAGCACGCTGATCACCAGCAATCTGCCCTTCGATGAATGGACATCGGTGTTCGGCTCCGAACGCCTGACCGGCGCCCTGCTCGACCGGCTGACACACCACGTCCACATTCTCGAGATGAATGGTGACAGCTTCCGTCTCGCCAGCAGCCGCAAGCGCCAGAAGGACAAGGGGGAGGATAAATGACCTAAGAACGGGCGGCCATCGGCAGCGGGAAATCGGCTTCCGCTCCGCTCCAGCCGCTTCCCCGCTGCCGATGCTGCCCAGCCTCAACCTTGGGGCTTTTTGTTCAAACCAACTGGCCCCATTTTAAACCGGTGCCTGGCCCGTTTTTATCCCGGCGTTGACACCGGGCCGGCGCTGAGTTCGGAAAACAGCTGCGAGTCGATCGCCATCATGTCGGTGTAGCTGCCCAGCGCGCCGAAGCGCCAAAGCATCTGCCGGGTGACGGCCACGGCCACCGGCGACGTCCATTCGGCAATCTCCAACGCCAGCTGTCGGGCGCGTGACAGCAGGTTGTCGGCACCCACTATTTCCGATACGAGGCCCGCACCGAGCGCCTCCTGGCTGCCGAATGTTCGACCGGTCAGGCACCATTGGAGGGCTTTGCTCGTGCCGACGATCTGGGGCAGGAACCACGCGCTGCCGACCTCGGGCGTCACTCCTCTTCGGGTGAAGGCAAACGCGAAACGTGCCGTGTCTGAGCAGATGCGGAAGTCGAGAGGCAAGGTGATCGTGGCGCCGATGCCAATGGCCGCGCCATTGATGGCCGCGATCGAGGGCTTCCGCGCGTTAAACACGGCATCGACGTACAGGCGCTCGGCGTTGGGCTGCGAGGCGTCGGAGGGCGTGGCGCTCTTGAAGTTGTCGCCGCCCGGAGACAGATCCGCACCTGCGCAAAACGCGCGTTGTCCGGCAGCGGTCAGGATGATGACCCGGACATCGTCATCGCAATCGGCCGTCAGGAATGCGTCGCGCACTTCCAGTATCATCGGCCTGACATAAGCATTCATCCGGTCGGGCCGGTTGAGCGTGATGGTCGCGATCGGGCCATCGATCTGATACAGAATATGTTCATAGGCTAACGGCATGCTTCGTCCTTCAGAGCGCGCCGAAGGCCCAAGGAGACACGGTAGCGAGGATCATGGGTGAGCTCGAAGATCGAGTCGATGACCAGAGTGATCCGGCCAAGCCCCACCCTTTTGGCCCACTCGATGGGACCAAGCGGATAGTTCACGCCGAAGCGCATCGCCGAATCAATTTCTGCCTCTTCCGCCACGCCGTGGAGAAGCGCTTCGAAGGCTTCGTTGGCGAGCATTGCAACCGTCCGCATTGCGACGAGGCCGGGCCAGTCGGGAAGGCGCGTGGCTCGTTTGCCGGCGCGACCGGCTGTCGCGACAAACCGGTCGGCATGAACATCCGACACATCTTGCGAGGTGCAAAATCCAATCCTGTTCGATGACCCCGGATCGAGCATGAGATCGAACAGGATCACCGGCCGGCCCTCGGCGTGTGCTCGGTCAGCCGCAGTTCGTCCGTCAGTAAGAGCGATCAATACGCCATCGACGATCGTCTCGCTGCTGAAGGCGGGGGCGTCGTAGGGTTCCGCATCCGAGCATGCCGCGACGGTGTGCGGTTCTTCAATCGGAGAGCCTTGCCCGTAGTCGTAAAATCCCCGCCCGGATTTTCGTCCGAGCCAACCTGCCTGGACCAACTCGAGCTGCACGAGCGACGGCCGATACCGCGGATCGCCATAGAAGGCGTCGAACACCGAGCGGCTGACCGCATAGTTAACGTCATGGCCGATCAAATCCATGAGTGCAAAAGGCCCCATGCGAAAGCCAGCCGATCCCGTCAGAATAGCGTCTATCGCCGCCGGACCGGCGACTTGCTCTTCATAGAGGCGAAGTGCCTCAGCGTAATAAGGGCGCGCCACCCGGTTCACGATGAAGCCGGGTGTGGAACGTGCCTTGACCGTCGTCTTTCCCCATGAACGCGCCGTCGCGACCAGGCACGCCATCGTGGCGGGAGTGGTCGCGAGACCGCTCACCACTTCGACGAGCCGCATTACCGGCGCAGGATTGAAAAAATGCAGACCGGCAAAACGGCTAGGCTCATTGAGCTCAGCGCCGATAGCCGTGATCGAGATGGACGACGTATTGGACGCAAGGAGCGCATCGGGCGCCACGATAGACTCAAGGCGGGCGAACAAGGCGCGCTTGATTTCCAGATCCTCGACGATCGCCTCGATGGTCAACCGCGCAGGTGCGAGGTCATCAATAGTGTCGCAAGGTGTGATGCGCGAGGCAATCGCGTCGGCGTCCTCCGGCGACATCCGACCCTTCTCCGCGCTACTCTTGAGTTGCGCCCTGGTCCGCTCGCATGCTTCCTGTGCGGCTGCCTCGCGTGAATCGAACAGAAGCACTTTGTGGCCCGCCGCGGCGGCGACATGCGCAATGCCCGCGCCCATTGTTCCGGCGCCGATTACTGCGACAATGGCCGAAGCCGGCAAAGCTCCATGCGACGTCATGGCGACCTCCTCTCCGGGGTTATGGCTCAAGGATCACCTTCCCCTGGACCCGGCTGTGGCGAAGATCTTCCAAAGCCTCCTCAAAGCGGGCGAGCGGCAGTTTCTTAGAGATGTGAGGCTTGAGCTTGCCCTCCTCCCAGAGCTGGAAAATCTTCTGCTGGGCGACGCGCACACCTTCAGGGTCGCGCTCGCGGTAGTCCGACCACTGAAGGCCCGCGACCGCGATATTTTTCACCAACAGATAGTTTGTCTTGATCGTCGGGATGTTACCTGAGGCAAAGCCGATGATTACCATGCGACCGCACCAGGCAAGCCCGCGCAATGCGGCCGCGTTGGCTTCGCCGCCGACCGGATCGATGACGACGTCGCAGCCCTTGCCGCTCGTTACGCCATAAACGGCCTCGCGCAGCCCATCCCGTAGGTCTGCCGCGGCAAGATCGACGACATGGTCGCAACCGAGCGCAGTGGCGACCTGCATATTCTCCGCACCCAGAACGCCGCCGATAACGACCGAAGCACCCATCGCTTTGGCGAGTTGCACCGCCGCGGACCCGACGCCGCCAGACGCTCCCAGAACGAGCACGCTGTCGCCCGGTTTGAACGATGCTCGATGAACAAGGGCGAAGTAGGAGGTCTGGTAGACGAGGCCAAGCGCAGCAGCGACATCAAACGGCATGGCTTCGGGCAGACGGAATGCGGATCGGTGCGGAACAATCAGCTGTTCGGCATAGGCGCCATATTCGACTTGGGCGGCTACCCTACTTCCGATCGCGAAGCCCTCTACATTCGCGCCGGCGGCGGTGACTATTCCAGCGGCCGCTTTACCCGGAGAAAAGGGCAGGGGCGGCTTGATCTGGTACTTGCCTTCCATCACCAGAAGGTCGGGATAATTTGCTTCGCTCGCGCGCACTTCGATGAGAAGATCGTCGTTCCCAGGGAGAGGAGCAGCTACCTCCGTGTATCGCGCATTGCCAATCGGCCCGAATTCATTGACCAGTACAGCTTTCATCCCGTCTTCCTCGTCAGCCTTTCCACGCGCTTGCGTTCGTCAGTGCCCGAATTTCGATCCGTCGGGCTTGCGGCGCTCGGCGAAGCTGGCCGACAGCTCCTTGGCTTCATCAGTCCCGAGATATTGGCGCAACAAAAGGTCGTGGGTCACCCGTGAGAGTCCGGCGACGCCACCGTGACGTGCGTTAAACGCGCCCTTGATCGACGCGAGGGCGAAGGCGCCGCGATCAGCGACATCCAGGGCGAATTCCATGGTCTTCTGCTTGAGCTCCGCATCGGGAACGACGCGGTTTATAAGTCCGATGGACTGAGCTTCGGCGGCGCTCAGCTTGATGTTGGTATACCACATCTCCTTCGCCTTCTTCTTGCCGACGAGGTCCTCGAGGTACCAGGTGCCATAACCCGCATCGAACGAGCCCATCATCGGACCGACCTGTCGGAACACCGCGCTTTCCTTGGCGATCGTGAGATCACAAACCATTTGAAGGACGTTGCCGCCGCCGACCGCAAATCCATTCACGCTGGCAATGACGGGCTTCTGTAGCCGATCGATCGCTTCGTACATCTCTAGCGTCGGCAGCACGCCAGCATAGAGATTGGTATCTTCCATCCCGTCCTTGCGGCCGCCGATGCAGAAGAACTTGTCGCCGGCGCCGGTAAGGACAACCACGCGGGTCCTCGTTTCCCGACGAATTTGCTCGATGCAGTCCCGCAGCTCATGGCACATGGTTTCAGTGAACATGTTCCCGTCGTCAGGGCGATTGAGGGTGATAACGCCGACCGGCCCAACCTCTTCGTAAAGAATCTCGGTAAAGCTCATTATATCTTCTCCAGCGTCGTTCTAATCATGCCGTCAGGCCGGTTGTGGCCAGCGCCACATACTCTTTCGAATGTTGGCCGAGGCGGGGCGGGGCCGAACAGGGCGTCGCGATCTTACCGTCTATGCGTATTCCCAGCCCAATCTGCGGGACCTGGCGTTCGCCATCGCGAAGCGTGAAAAGAAAGCCGCGGTCGTGCAGCGCCGTGTCCGCCGCAAGGTCCTCTACGCTGTTGATGGGGCCAGCCGGCACGCGAGCAGATGCGAAGATTGCGAGCCAATGGTCTCGCGATTCCGTGAGGAGAATGGCCTGAATTCTCTGGACGATCTCCGTTCGACAGTCTCGCCTGGCGGCGTTGCTGTGGAATTCGGGCCGCGCGCCAAAGCCAGGATCTCCCATAGCCTGCCAGAAGCGACGCCAGATGGCGTCGTTCCCGAGGCCCAGAGTGAGCGGCTGATCGCTGGTCTCGAACTGCTGGTATATTGCGATGACGCTGTCAGTGCCGCCGGACCTGACAGGAGCTTCCCCGGCCCCAAGATAGGGAGAGACACGGCAGCACAGAAATCGCGTCATGCTTTCAACGAGACTGACGTCGATCAGATGGCCTTTCCCCGTGCGCATCCGGTCGAACAATGCGGTGACGGTCGCCATCGCCGCATCCTGCCCCGCGAGCATGTCGGCGGCAGGGGCCCCAACCTTCTGGGGCGGCCCAGCGGGATCCCCTGTAATGTCCATGATACCAGAATAGCCTTCCGCGATCAGATCGTAGCACGTCAGGTCCGATCGCTGACCGGTCAGTCCGAAGCCGGTTATGGACGTGAAGATTATGTCGGGCCGCAACTGCGTAAAGCTCTCGTAATCCAGTCCCAGCTTCCTTTGCGCTGCCGGCGGTTGATTGGTGATAACCACGTCAGCCAGACGCGCCAGGTTGCGAAGGACCTCGCGGTCCTTGCTGTCCTGTAAGTCGAGAACGACGCTCTTCTTGTTGCGGTTGACGGCGGTGAACCACAACGATTCGCCCTCGAGAAACGGTGGACCCCATTTGCGCGCATCGTCGCCGTCGGGCCTCTCGATCTTGATGATCTCCGCGCCGAAGTCCGACAGCAACATCGAAGCATACGGGCCCGCAATGGAGGTCGTCAGATCAAGAACCCTGATACCCGACAGGAATGTGAAGCCCTCCCCCGCATCGACAACCGGCAATACCTCCATTGGTCGCGGATCCATTCCCACCTCGCCTAACTCCAATGCCAGTTTCTGGCTCTGCCGATCGCACGACGAGCGATCCAGGCTGGCTCTGCAAGCTGCATGCCATTCGATCCGAACGAAGCGACCGATCGCGGTTATGGGGTGATTTGAGGCGCGCCGGTAATCAGAACCGGTTGCTTGTATCCCTCCCGGCCAATGCGTGCTGGGGACTGTATTTCTGGAGAACAGCTTGCGAACTAGCCCCGCGAGAGCCCCTCGCGCAATCTTTCAAGCGTCTTTCGGCTCCTCCGCTCCCGGTGTCCGAAGCCGTATTCCATCCATGAGCAAGGACATGGACTGTCGAATGAAATGCCTTTGAAGCGTGGCGTCATCAGACTGTCGGCCAAAAACAGTCTCAATGGTGTGGCGCGCTTTGAATAACATGTCTACCGCGCCCATCACGTATAGATAAAAGACCATAGGGTCGATCTCCCGGAATACCCCTTGAGCGCGGCCCTGTTCAAGAATATCGCGCTGGATTTCCACCGCAGGCCGAAGCAACCGGTTCACAATTTCATCCCGAGACTGGGTACTGCTGCGGCGCAAAAGTTCTGCGGTTAATGGTAAAAGATAAGGATGCTTGGCCCACGCTTTCACCATTCCCGTCAAGTGGCGTTCAAGCCTAATTTCGGGCGGATCATTGCGTTCGCGTTGCTTCTCCGATGGCTTCGTGATGAGCGCCTGGTCTTCGTCGAGGATTGCAAGCAGCATCTCCTCCCGGCCGCCGAAATAATAGCTGACCAGAGCAATATTCTTACCGGAACGTTTGGCGACCTCAGTGAGTGTAAATTGCGATCCGCCTCGCTCACCCAACAGGCTGCGTGCAGCCTTGAGGATAGCGCTCTTACCTTCGGGACGCTTTTCTGAGGATCGTGGCGGCTTGGTTGCCATGAAGAATGCTGACCCTGATTTCTTGGAACGACGGAACAGTGCATAGCGTAACATGCCCGCATAGCTAATTCGGACGTATCAAGAATCCCTCCCCGCCGGAGATATTTTCAATGCGTATCCATCGTAGCATGTGCGAACCAACTCCACCATGCCCGTCGCCTTGACCTCCTCTGAGGATCACCACGCAACTGCCGATCTCCGTAGCTTCATATGCCCTCCTCATTTTGCCTTGCGGAGTCCGGCTAACGTGCGGACCCGACTCGTGCTTTGTCGGGGGCGATGGAAATGCGCGGGAAATGACCTGCCCATCGAAGGCTCGGAGCAAGCAATCCGACAAAGACAGCCTTTCGAATTTTAGAAAGCTACGTAAAATCAGTCAGTAAGCTCATAGGCTGTCTTCCGTGGCTACACGCAGCCTTGACGGACATTAAAAAAATTTTTAATAGCAGAGCAGGGCCATCGCGCCGGTGAAGGCGCTCACTAGGGCCAGAGAGGATCACGTATGTCGTCCACGATGGCGAGGTCGCTGCCGACCGAAATTCCAGATGTCGATCCAGATGGAGCTGTGTCACGAAAGCCCGGCCTCGTCGTTCTGTCCTCCGGCGGGGAGGTTGTGCATTCTGTAGGTCTCGGCAAGCAGTCTGCGATCCAAGCACTTGTGCGCGACCCGGAGTGGGTGGCCAGCATCCGGGGGGGCCGGCTCGTCGCGATGACCGTCAACGGTTCCAAGCTCGTCCTCCTGTGGACGGACTTGACAGATGGCGCGATGTTGACAGTGAGCGAAGCGCCTGGCGACACCGTTCTAGAGTTCATTCACTCTGTCGATTTCGCCTACGACATTTTTGAACATCTGTTGAGTAACCCGTTCGATGCCATGACGGTTGTCGATACTGATGCCATCGTTCGCTTCATTTCACCCATCCACGAGAACTTCTTCCGCCAGCGCCACGGCGAAGGCTACGGGCGCCCGGTGCAGAAAATGATTGAAAACACCAGGCTGCATCAGGTGGTTCAAAGCGGAAAGGCGGAAGTGGGGCATATTCAGCGGATGAATGGCTCCAACCGGGTGGTGAGCCGGACGCCGATCTATCGCGGCAAGAAAATTGTCGGCGCCATTGGACGGATCATGTTCAAAGGGCCCGAACAGCTTGAGAAGCTTAATCAGGAAATTAATTCGCTCGAGAGCGAAGTCAAGTTCTACCGACGCGAAGCCGAGGCGATGCGTCGCAATGAATATGGTCTCGAGAGTATCATTGGATCCAGCCGCAGTATCAGTGATCTCAAGAATGATATCGTACGCATTGCACCTCTCGATGTGCCTGTGCTGGTCTGTGGCGAAAGCGGTTCCGGCAAGGAGCTTGTCGCCCAAGCGCTGCACAGAATTAGTTCACGACGCAATAACAATATGATCATGATTAATGCGGCTGCGCTGCCTTCTACCCTCGTGGAGAGCGAGTTGTTCGGCTACTCGGCCGGCGCGTTCACTGGAGCTCATCAAAAGGGCCACCCAGGAAAGTTCGAGCAGGCGAATGGAGGTTCTTTATTTCTCGATGAGATTGGCGATATGCCGCTCGACGTTCAGGCCAAGCTGCTACGAGTGCTTCAAGACGGGTCTGTCGAAAAATTAGGTAGCACGAGATCGATAAAGGTCGATTTCCGGCTCATTTCGGCAACTAACCGCAATCTTGAGGAAATGATCCGTGAAAACGATTTCCGGCTAGATCTCTACTATCGGATAAGCCCGGTTGTGCTGCATGTGCCTCCCCTCCGTGACCGTCTCGAAGACATACCAGCGCTTGCCGATGAATTTCTCAGGAACTTCGCGGAGCGTCATGATCGTCCAGTCTGCAGCCTCAGTGCAGAAGTGATTTCGCTCCTTCAGTCCCATAACTGGCCTGGGAATGTGCGGCAGTTGAAGCACGAGGTCGAGCGAGCTGCAATTTTCAGCAATGGCGGCGTCATAGAGGCCCATCTCCTGCAGCGCTCACTACATGGTGGAGGTCTGGCGGCGATTCCCGATCGGCCGATCGCTGGAGTTGCTGCCTCCAATGACCTCCAGCTCAAGGACCATATGCAGAAGGTCGAGGATGTGGTCATCGAAAACGCTATGCAGCGTCTAAATGGAAACAAGAAGAGAGTGGCAGAGGAGCTGGGGATCTCACGCTCCTACCTATACAAAAAGCTGGCAGGAATTGGTGTTGATCTTAATTAATCGACCTCATTTGTGGATTGTTTGCGACGGTCAGTGTAAGATATTCCCTGTAGCTCTCCAAGAATGGATGCTGCGGGCATTGTGGCTACTTAATAACGTGCCGACTTATAGACATTGGACGCGACATTCTTAGGGACGATGCGCTCGGAGCAGTGCTAATGATCGCGCATGTTTCAGCAAGATTTCCAGCGCCGCGTCATTAACTATTCAGGTGGACTGGAGTACGCACGTAGCTAGTAAAATTTATCAGTGAAGTGAGCTGATGAATATTGGTGAAAATGTATGAGCGGGCGTAAACAAGCTGCTCGCCGGTTGAAGAGTGTCGTACGGCGAGATTTTTATCAATTGGAGACCTTTCTTAAGTCGCTGAAACTCGAAGTTTCGTCGATGCAGCAAGGCAGCTTGGAATAAGCCAACCGGCCGTCAGCCAAGCGATTGCGCGTAATTACTGGCTTTCTGCCGGCCGTAGATGGGGGAGCGAACATTCAGGAACGACTCTGGGTGGAACCTCTCGTCGCCGTCCTACCTGCAGATCATCCGCTCGCTGTTCGAAAAGGGGTACGTTGGACGGACCTTGCCTCCTTGCCGCTTATTTTGAGGTCATATCACGGCCAGGCGGTTGGCGCTGCGGGACGAGCATCAGCCCTATCTGGCGTATCACCGCAACCACGTCTGGATGCGGAGTTAGGCAAGTAGGAAAGCGGGAAAGCTTGCGGGATCCGAGAGCGATCAAAAGGTGCTGCTCGACCAAGCGTGATATGGCTTGAGTGACGGTACTTCTTGAGGTGTCGCGAGTGCATCGCGGACTCCCCGCATGCGAAGTTATCGGGCAATTGGTGTCGATAGATGGCGAAATCGAAAATATTTTTTACCGGCTATTTTCCGTTTAAAATCAAAAGTGTAACTTTTTGACGGCCCGCGCGTCGGCTTTTACCTGTCGCCGTTGGCTTCTTTTTCGAGTTTTTCAATGATTTATGATGGAGTTAATCAATCGAATGGGAATGAGGGCGCCTGGCCGGCCTCCCTTTATCTGAGCGCGTCGGTGAGCCGTAGCAGCAGGGCCGTGACGGCCTGGTAATCGAGCGGTGCCGCGGCTTTGCGAAGCCGCGTCTCCGCATCGGCCACGATATCGGTCGCCGCCTCCAGGGCCCGGAGCCCCTCCACCGTCATTTCGGTCCTGCGGACGCGTCCATGTTCGGGGTGGGGGCTGCGCGTGATGAGGCCTGCCTTCTCCAGCGTGACGAGTATCGCCTGCATCGTTTGCGGCGTGACGAACGCATGGCGTGCGAGCGACGCATTGGATGCCCCCGGTTCGATCTTCAGACAGGCAAGGACCGCATATTGCGGCGTGGTCAGGCCGATCCCGCGCAGGTCGGCGTCCATGCGCGTGCGCAGGGCATGCTGCGCCTGCTTAAGCGTGAATCCGATCGTCGCATAAGGGGCGCTTTCGGGCGCAGCCGGGTTTGACATGTCAGGGCCCTTATATATATCAGCTCCCTTATATTATCACCTGATGACAGGAAGGGAACCCAGCCATGCCGCATCTGATCGGACCCGATTTCATCGGCATCCAGACCGAGGATCTCGAAGCCGCGCGGACATTCTATACCGAAATCGTGGGACTGAAGGCCGCGCCCTCCAGCCCGCCGGGAGCGATCCTGTTCGATACCCGGCCGATCCCGTTCGCCGTCCGCACGCCGGTCGTCGATCTGGGGGAGACGGATCGACTGGGCTGGGGGATCGCGATCTGGTTCGGCTGCGACGACGCCGATGCGCTCCATGCGCATCTCGTCGAGCAGGGCATCGACATCGAGTTCCCGCCGAAGGATGGGCCGTTCGGCCGCTACTTCGCGTTCCGCGATCCGTTCGGTTACACGATCACGGCCCATACGGTCGCTCCGCCGCGATCGACAGGCGCGTGAGGGGCTGACGGCCGGGATCACATCCGAAATCATCGGAGCCGGCGGACGGTCGCCCGTCCACCGGCTCCATGTCGGCCGGGCCGTCTGTCTATCGGGGCGTCAGATGGTCTGGCCGCCCGACACCTCGATCCGCTGGCCGGTCACCCAGCGATTGGCCGGGCCGAGCAGGCCGGCGACCATCGGCCCGATATCGTCGGGCACGCCGACCCGGCCCAGCGCGGTCATCTGTGCGAACTGGTCGTTGAGATCGGGCATGTCGCGCACCGCGCCGCCCAGAAAGTCGGTCTCGATCGCGCCGGGGGCGACCGTGTTGGCGGTGATGCCCCGGCTGCCCAGTTCCTTGGCCATGTAGAGGGTCAGTATCTCGATCGCGCCCTTGGCCGCCGAATAGGCCGAGAAGCCGGGGAAGGAGATGCGGGTCAGGCCCGACGAGAAGTTGATGATGCGCCCGCCATCGGCAAGGATCGGCAACAGCGCCTGGGTCAGGAAGAACACGCCCTTCACATGGGTATCGAACAGCGCGTCGAACTGCGCCTCGGTTGTCTCCATCAGGCTCGCCATCTCGCCCTGGCCGGCATTGTTGACGAGATGGTCGAAGCTGTCGCGGCCCCATAGGTCCTTGAGCACCGACCGGACCTTCTGCGCGAAGGCCGGGAAGGTGGAGATGTCCGTCACGTCGAGCTGCAGCGCGACGGCTTTCCGGCCGAGCGCCTCGATCTCGCCGACCACCGCGTTCGCGGCGTCCGCGCCGCTGCGATAGGTCAGGATCACGTCGCCGCCCTGCTTCGCGATGCTGAGCGCGGTGTTGCGGCCTAGCCCGCGGCTGCCGCCGGTGATGATCGAGATGTTGGTCATATGTGCCTCCTTGGTCGGTGTTGCGATGAGGCGACTATCGCCGGGGCCGACCGTCCCGAGTTGCCGGATCCGCTGAATATCTTGCCTGATCCTATGGGATCGACTGGAGATTGGCAAAATCATGCAAGGATATCTGGCTGATGATTGCCTGATCATCCGACAGGGATTGCCTGAGCTCCCCACAAAGATTAGGCTGCGGTGAATGACCCAGGCTCTGCTCGATGCCGCAAGGCGCTTTGCCGAAACCCATGCCGACCCGGCCGGCGTGGCGCGCACGCCTATCCCCGGCCTCACCATAATCCGTGAAACGATGCCCGGCCTGCTGCAATATGCGGTCAACAGGCCGCTGGTTGCGATGCTCCTCCAGGGTCGCAAGCGGGTGACAATGGGCAGCGAGATTTTCGACTTCGGGGCCGGCGAGTCGCTGCTGATCACCACCGACGTCCCGACGATCAGCCAGATCACCCGGGCGAGCGCCGGCACGCCCTATTTCTCCATCGTCTTCGATCTCGATCCGGCGGTGATAGAGGGGCTGGTGATGGAGATGGGCGCGGCGCCCTTCGCGGCGGGCCAGCCGGTCAGGGTCGATCCGACCGAGGGCGAGGTGGCAGATGCTGCGCTGCGCCTGCTGCGCCTGCTCGATCGCCCGGCCTCCGTGCCGATCCTTCAGGGCCAGCTGGTGCGGGAGCTGCACTATTGGCTGCTGTCGGGCCGGCACGGCGCCGCCATTCGCAGCCTGGGCGTCGCGGACAGCCATGCGCAGCGCATCGGCCGTGCGGTGGCGGTGATCCGCGCCGATTTCGCCAAGCCGCTGCGGATGGAGCGGCTGGCCGAAGTCGCCGGCATGAGCCCGTCGACCTTCCACGAGCATTTCCGCGCCATCACCTCGCTCAGCCCGTTGCAGCTCCAGAAGCAGCTTCGGCTGATCGAGGCGCGGCGGATGCTGCTTTCCGATGGTGCCACCATCGGCCATGCGGCGCATGCCGTCGGTTATGAGAGCGTGCCCCAGTTCACCCGCGAATATGGCCGCATGTTCGGCCTGCCCCCGGCGCGCGACCTGAAGGCGGTGAAGACGCGCCTGCAGGCCGCCGCCTGAACCAGCTGCCGTCTCCGGTTGAGCGCGGCTGGAGAGCGCGTTATCCCGGTTGCTTGTTCATGGTGGGGAGAGCGGTGTGACATCCCATTGGCTCGTGAAGTCCGAACCCAATGCCTATTCCTTCGCGGATCTCCAGCGCGATGGCTCGACCGTGTGGGACGGCGTCCGCAACAACGCGGCGGCGCTGCACCTCAAGGCGATGAAGGTCGGCGACGAAGCGTTCTTCTATCATAGCCAGGAAGGCAAGGAGATCGTCGGCATCGCCAGCGTCACCCGCACCGCCTTTCCCGACGCCAGCGATCCCACCGGCCGCTTCGTCGCGGTTGAGCTGGCCCCGGTGCGCGCGCTGAAGAACAGCGTCACCCTCGCCGATATGAAGGCCGAATCCGCCCTCAAGGACATGGCGATGCTCCGCCAGAGCCGCCTTTCGGTCTCCCCGGTCAGCGATGCCGAATGGGCGGCGATATTGAAGATGGCTGGGGGCTGATCGATCGAGCCCTAAAGCGGCGTGGCTTCGTAGTTTGTCGCTATCAGGGATAAATGGGAATCCAGCGGCGGATTTAGCTCAAAGCCCTTGGGTTCACGTGCAAAATCCCACAGCCGGACCAATCGCCACTCAGCACGCTGCGACTCCGCGACGGACAATTCGTTGCGGGAGATGTAGAATGGTGTGCGTTCCCAGCCTCTGGTGGTCTTCACTTCGATCAGGCGTTTGCCACCGTTCGTATCGAAGCTCTGGATGTCGTAGCCGGCACCATCGCCATCAACGTTCGAAACCCAGCGGATGCGGTTGGCGAGATCCGTTCGCCCGGCAGCCGAGAGGGTTGCTCGCTCATGGGCCAGAACCAGTTCCTCGCCGGCTCGGCCGAGCGCGCGATTGCGCGCGTCACGTTGGGCCACATCATATTTGCGGGCGATCGCCATCATCTGGCCGAGTTCCTGGGGCGGCGGAGCGTTGCTGTATGTGGGAGGAGGACCAATCCAGAGCATTCCGCTTTCGGACACCGCGCCCGATATTCCGTGATCGCTCCCACGAGATGGAGGCGTCAGCCAATCGGGATTGCGGTCGAGCCAACGTGCAACCGCATGTTCGAGCGAGCCCTGAAAGTTAAAGGCTGGTTTGTATCCGGGAATCCAGGCTTCACCGATCCCCTTGAGGACCGCGCTGATATTCTGGTGCTTATATTCGATCGCGCTCCGCGGTCGGGCAATCGCCAATTGTAGCAGGCGATTATGCTCCGCTTTATTATACGGCTGCCCCGCGAGATCGGCTGCCAACATCGCAAAATAATCCGCAACGATCGCATCGTTCTGATTATCGGTCCAATGGCCGCTCATTCGAGAAGCCGTGTCGGTACGGCCAACAGAGGGCCGGCGGCGGCGAGCCTTTCGTCTAGGGTGTACACCGTCGCGCCATGGTATGATGCAACCGCAAGATGAAGCGCATCGCCGGCGCGTAGGCCCAGTTCACGCTGGTCAACGAACCGGGCAGCCGTGCGGAAGTGCGAACCGCTCACATCCAGCATTACAAAGCTCTCTGCGACGAGCCCGTTGAACATTGCGAGGGCCGCAGCGCGTTGATCCACGGAAATCTGGCCCGTGCGCAGCTTGATCGCGAAGGCCGAAGAGGTTTCGGTAATTGTCCAATCGCTGATCATCAAATCTGATGGCGTTTGATCTGCCAGCCAGCGCTGAGCCCTGTCGGATGCCGTCTCGTTGCTCAGTGCGGCGACGATCAACGAGGTATCCAGATATAGCATCAGTAGCGGTCGTTGTCCCGCATCGCCCGAACAAGTCCAGCGGCTGAGGGCTGAGGTGGCATGGTCGCGGTCAGCGCTTGCAACTCCTCAAGAACAATAGCCTTGCGGGGGTGTTCGACGGCTGTCAGTCGCGCGACGCGTTTGCCCCGGCGAGTGATGTCGATCGAGTCGCCGGCCTCGACCCGATCGACGAGTTCGCTCAAATGCGCCTTGGCATCTGCTAGCTTGATCGCATCCATATTTGGCTCCTGACCAGATAGATGGTCATATAGCTCATATCGCGGGCAATTTCCAGTCACGCTTCGGCCGGCGCCTGGTCCATCGCCGCCATATCCATCCAGAAGACCTCCCAGACATAGCCGTCGGGGTCTTCCACACTGCGGCCATACATGAAGCCGTGCTCCTGCGCCGGATTGGGATCGGCCTTGCCGCCCGCGCGGGCGGTGACCTCGATGGCCGCGTCCACCGCCTCGCGGCTGTCGGCGTTGAGCGCGATCAGCATCTGGCTCTCGCTTCGCGCATCGCCGATCGGCCGCTTGGTGAACTCGGCGTAGCGATCATGGGTCAGCAGCATCACGAAGATGGTGTCGGACAGCATGATCGAAGCGGCCCGTTCGTCCGAGAATTGCGGGTTCACCGTGCCGCCAAGCGCCTCATAGAAGCGGATCGATGCCGCCAGATGGCGCACCGGCAGGTTCACGAAGATCATCTTGCTCATAGCGTCCTCCTTCATGTGGGGCTTGATCGGCTGGCCGGAATTAGAGCATCGCGCGGAAAAGTAGACACCGGTTTTCCGCAAAAGCGATGCGGCAACAGCAGCTTAAAGCAAGGTGCCTGATTCAGGAATCTGGCACCTCGCTTTAGACGATATCTGCCCGCTCGATCCTACAGGACGAAGCAGAAATTGTGGCACCTCGCTCTCACTCGGCTGGCGGAACCAGTTCCACGCGGTTCCGCCCCCCGTCCTTCGCGGTGTAGAGCGCCGCGTCGGCGCGCGCGTAGAGCCGGCTGAAATCGTCGCCGCGCCCCAGTCTCGCGACGCCCATGCTGGTGGTGACCGCGATCCGCTCGCCGTCGATCTCGACGCTGCCGGCGCCGATCGCCTCGCGCAGCTGCTCCGCCCGCCGCCGCGCGTCGGCCAGGCCGGTGTTCGGCATCAGCAGTGCGAACTCCTCGCCGCCGATGCGCCCGGCCACCTCGCCGGGCGCGGCCTGGTCCAGGATCGTGCGGCCGGTGCGGGCGAGCACCGCGTCGCCGCCCGGATGGCCGTGGTGGTCGTTGACCTGCTTGAACTCGTCGAGGTCGAGGATGGCGAGGCTGAGCGGCTGGCCGTCGCGCTGGGCGGCGGCGATCAGTTCCTCGGCCCGCGCCATGAAATGGCGGCGGTTGGCGCAGCCGGTCAGCGGATCGGTCATCGCCAGCTGGCCTAGCCGGTCGTTGGCGGCGCGCAGGGCGGCAGTGCGTTCGGTAATCTGGCGCTCCAGATCGGCCTGCCGGTCGCGCAGATAGCGGGTGCGCCAGCGTACGATCGCGACGATCGCCAGCAGCGCCGCCACCGCCATCGCCAGCCTGAACCACAGCCGCTGGTACCAGGCCGGCATCACCCGCACCGGCAGGCTCAGCTCGCGCTCGGCCCAGACGCCGGCGCGGTTCGATCCGCGCAGCCGCAGCACATAATCGCCGGGGGGCAGGTTGGTGTAGATGGCAAGCCGGCGGTTGGCGTCGGTTTCGGTCCAGTCCCTGTCGAAGCCGTCGAGCCGATAGGCATAGCGGTTGCGCTCGGGTGCGGTGAAATCCAGCGCCGCGAACTCGACGGCGAGGCTGTTGCCCTCGGGAGTCAGGGTGAGCGGCCCGATCGAAGTCCCCCGGTTGAAGCTGGCGACCGGCACCGAAACCCCGCCGACGCGCAGGTCGGTGATGACCAGCGGCGGCTGCAACGTCCAGTGCGGCAGCCGGCCCGGCCGGACGATCGTCACCCCGCCCTTGGCGCCGAACAGCGCCTCGCCGGTCGCGCTGGTCGCCCCTGCGCCGGCGAAATAGTCGATCAGCGCCGATCCGTCGGCCTGGCGAAGCGCCCGCACCGCCAGGGTGGCCGGATCGATCCGGGCGAGGCCGTCGTCGGTGCCCGCCCAGATCGTGCCGGCGCCGTCCATCTGCAGGCTGTCGACATTGGCATGGGGCAGGCCCTGCGCCACGCCGATCTTGCGGAAACGGGGCCGCCCGTCGGCGCCGCGCCCCGTCATCACCCCCAGGCCGCCGCCGAAGGTGCCCGCCCACAGCCGCCCCTGCCGGTCGACCAGCAGTGCGACGACGAACCGCCCCGGCAGCGCGGCGGCGTCGGCGGGGTCGGGGGCGATATGCTCGACCGCGCGGGTCGCCAGGTCGAGCCGGTAGAGCCCGTTGCGGCTGCCGATCCAGAGGTCGTTGCCCTTGCCGCGCCGGATCACGGCGATCCCGCCATCGGCGAGCCTGGGCCGGAAGATCACCCGGCCGGTAGCCGGAGCGACCCCCAGCAGGCCGCTGTCGTCGCCCCCCACCCACAATATCCCGGCATCATGGGCAAGCGCGGTGACCGCCGCGTGCGGATCGCGCCCGGCGATGGTGACGAGCCGGGCCGCGCGGCCGAGCCGGTCGGCATGGTAGAGGCCACGGCGGGTACCGATATGGACGCTGCCGTCCTCTGCCTCCGCCATGGCGAACACGACGTCGGGGGGCAGGCTGGTGCCAGGTCTCAGCGCGGCGATCCGGCCGCCCGCCGGGTCGACCAGATCGACGCCGCCGTCGAGATAGCCGAGCCATAGCCGGCCGTCGCGTGTGGCGAGCAGCGAGAGCGGATCCGACGCGCTGAGCCCGCCGGCCTGCCCCGGCGAGGCGAGGATGGTCGAGATCAGTCCGGCCGTCCGGGGATGATAGCTGAGCCCGCCGGTGCTGCCGACCCACAGCGATCCGGCCCTGTCGCGCAGCAGCGCCCAGACGTCGTTATGCGCCAGGCTGTTCGCGACCGAGCGATCGTGCCGGATCAGGCGGACCCGGCCGGTCGCGGTATCGACCGAGGCGATCCCGTTGCCGCGCAGCCCCGCCCATATTTCATGCGGGCCCGCCGCGCTGATCGTCGAGACCGATCCAGTCGACAGGATCGCCTCGCCGCCGATCGGGCGGGGCGCCGTCCCGGTGGGATCGATGACGAGCAGGCCGCGCCGCAACGTGCCCACCCAGATCCGGCCGTCGCCGTCCTGGAACAGCGCGCCAACCCCGGTCGCGCCCTTCGGCAGCGGCACCGGTGCGAAGGCCGTCGCTCCGGCGGCCCGCCGCCAAAGGCCCCTGGTGGTGCCGACCCAGAGCGCGCCCCTGGCTTCGCGCAGCAGCGCCCGGACCGGGGCGGGCGGGAATGTCGTCGGCCGGACGGTGCCGCGCGCGGGATCGAGGTGGCGGAGCCCGTCGTCCGATCCGATCCAGAGGCCGCCGCGTCCGTCGTCGGCGATCGCGCCGATGTGGATGCGCCCCTCGGTCGGGCCGATCGGCACCGGCACGAAGCGGTCGCGCGCCGCGTGGTAGCGCGCCAGCCCGGCCGCGCCGCCGCCCACCCACAGCCGCCCCGCGCGATCGACATGGAGTAGCTGGATCCAGTCGTCGTGCAGGCTGCCCGGCTTGGTGGGATCGGCCTTGTAGCTGTGGAAGCGATAGCCGTCCCAGCGCGCCAGCCCGCCCTGCGTGCCGATCCATATGAAACCGTCGCGATCCTGCGCCAGCGCGGTGGGGACGGGGTGCGGCAGGCCCTGGTCGCGGCCATAATTGTGGAAGACGGTGGCGGCCAGGTCGCTCCAGCGCGGACCGGCCGCGTCGCTCGCGCCGGCCGCCAGCAGCAGCCAGCCAAGCAGGATCGCGGCCCATGCCGGGCCCGATCGGGTCCGCCTTTTCCCCCTCGCGATCAAGCCCCTGTCGCCCCGTTCAGCCCCATGCCTTCATAGCAGGCGCCGGGGCGGATGACAGCAGGCAGAAATGCGGGGTTGCGGTCCCGGAATCGGCGGCGGCGCCTCAGCGCCGCCGTTTCACCAGCCGCAGCGTGGGCCAGTCGCCCCGGACGATCCGGTCGGCCAGGTAGAAGCCCTGGCGGCGATAGGCCTGGGCCACCGCCTCGGCCTGGCTGTCGAGCAGCCCGGCCAGGATGATCGTGCCGCCCGGCAGCACCGCGTCGGCGAACACCGGGGCCAGCTCGATCAGCGGCCCGGCCAGGATATTGGCGATCAGCAGGTCATAGGGCGCGCGCGCCTTGAGCCGGCGGTGGTCCATCCCCGCCGCGACGGCCAGTTCCACCTGGCCGCGTCCGCGCCCGGTGGGGATGGCGTTGACGGCGGCATTCTCGGCGGTGACCTCGATCGAGACCGGGTCGATGTCCGACGCGATCGTCTTGGCCGCCGGCCACAGTGCCCGCGCGGCGAAGGCCAGCAGGCCGGTGCCGGTGCCGATATCGGCGATGTCGTCGAAGCGCAGGCCCGATTGCCGCAGCTTGTCCAGCATCATCAGGCAGCCGGTGGTCGTCTCGTGATGGCCGGTGCCGAAGGCGCGGCCGGCGTCGATCAGGAAGCCGGTCATGCCGTCGGGCACCCGATCGGCATTATAGGGCGTGTGGACGAAGAAGCGCCCGGCCCGGATCGGCTCCAGCCCCGATTGCGACAGCGTGACCCAATCCTCCTCGGGGATATGCGTCACCACCGGCTTCGCCCCGGCGGCGCTCGGCGCCAGCGCCGCGATCGCTGTGAGCAGTGCCTTGTCCGGTTCGTCCTCGACATAGACGTCGAGTTGCCAGTCGTCGGGCCGCTCGGGATCGGGCTCGCTGGTCATCACCGTCGGCTGCGGATCGAACGGCGCCAATTCAGGGATGTCCTCGGCGATGCGTTCGGCTTCCGCCTTGGTGCAGGGCAGGGTGACCTTCCAGCTTCCCTCGCGGGCGGGCGCGAAGGGAAAGCCGGTGATGCCGTCGCCCTTGGGCTCGCCGGGCCTAGCGGACATAGGAAGCTCCGTTGATGTCGATCACCGCCCCGGTCATCGATGCGGGCGCGTCGAGCGCCAGGAAGCGGACGGTCTCGGCGACCTCCGCCGGATCGGCGACCCTGCCCAGCGGGATGTCGGCCAGCAGCTTGTCGCCGCCCCGGCTGGCCAGATAGTCCTCGGCCATGCCGGTCATGGTGAAGCCGGGGCAGATGGCGAAGGCCAGGATATTCTCGGCCGCATAGCCGCGCGCGATCGTCTTGGTCATCGCCACCATGCCCGCCTTGGACGCGGCATAGTGCCAGTGCGCCGGGCTGTCGCCGCGATAGGCGGCGCGGCTGGCGACATTGACGATGCGGCCCCCGCCATGGCGGCGGAAATGCAGCACCGCGTGGCGGCACAGATCGGCCGACGCGGCCAGGTTGATCTGCATCGTCCGGTTCCACGCCTCGGCCCAGGCGGCGTCGGGCGCGTCGATCGAGGCGGCCTCGAAGATGCCGGCATTGTTGACGAGCACGTCGATCCGCCCGTCGAGAGTCTCCAGTGCCTGTTCCCAGATACGGCGGGGGGCGGTCGGGTCGGTCAGGTCGGCGGAGATGCTGGCCGGGTCATCCTCGGCGGCGCTGCTGCGATGGCCGACGATACGGACGTCCTCGCCGCCGAAACGGTCGAGTACGGCCCTGCCGATGCCCCGGCTGGTGCCGGTGGCGAGGATATGGATGGTCATGGGGAGGCGATTAGGCGGTCACGGGCGGGACGGCAATGTCGGAGGGGCAAGTCGCCCTCCAAAAGCGTCGCCCCGGCGGAGGCCGGGGCCGCAAACGTTTTTGCGGCCGCGTGCCGCAAGAGCCTGTGGCGGCCCCGGCCTCCGCCGGGGCGACGTGGATGTCGTCGGGACCGGAGCCCGTCAGGGCTCCGCAAGCGCGAACGCGCGTCCGAGCTTATGCGAGGAAAGCCAAGCGAGCCGGATGGCTCGCGCCCGGCGCTTGAGGGCTAATCAAATTAAGCAGCGATGCGGCTCACGAAATCGCCGGTGATCGTCTCCAGCTTGGACAGTTCGCCATCCACCCGGCGGAAACCGGCCTCGAGATGGTCGATCTCGCCCGCGACATTCTCGGTGTCGCTGCGGATCGCGGAGATGGTGGTCGACATCGAGTCGGCCGCCAGCGCGGTCTCGTCGACGGCGGCGGTGATCATGGTGACGGTGTGGGATTGCGCTTCCATCGTCGTGCGGATGCGCTCCGCCGATGTCTGGACCTCGCCGACGATGTCGCGGATCGCGCCGTTCGCTTCCACGGTCTGGCGGGTCGCCGCCTGGATCGCGGCAATCTTGGCGGCGATGTCGTCGGTGGCGCGCGCGGTCTGGCTGGCGAGGCTCTTCACCTCCTGGGCAACCACCGCGAAGCCGCGGCCGGCGTCGCCCGCACGGGCCGCCTCGATCGTGGCGTTGAGCGCCAGCAGGTTGGTCTGGCCGGCGATGTCGCGGATCAGGCCGAGGATCGATTCGATCGCCTGGGCATGGTCCGACAGCACTTCGGAGATGGCCACCGCATGGACCGAACGGTCGGCCGCGCGGGTCGCGATCTGGGCGGCGACCTCCACTTCGGCGCGGCTTTCCTCAATCGCGCGGATCAGGCCGGCGGCGGTGTGGGCGGCCTCGCGCATGGCGAGCGCCGACTGCTCGGCGGCGGCGGCGACCTCGGATGTCTTGCCCAGCATGCCGCGCGCGGCATGCGATGTCTGGCCGGTCTTCTCGCGCAGGCCGCGTGAGTCGTCGAGCGCGCGGGTCAGCGTCTCGGAGATGTCGGAACGGAAGGTGCGGCTGGTGTCGGCCAGGCCCTGGTGCTGGCTGGCGCGGTTCTGCGCGCCGACGATGGTGAAGGTGATGTCGAGATAGATCGAGCTGACCGTCAGCAGCGCCTCGCAGCTTTCGCTGACGAACGCCTGATCGTCGCCATAGGTGCGGATCAGGAAGCCCGAAAGGCCGGACACGCCTTCGGACGTCTTCTGCGCCAGCGTGCTGTGATCGCCGCCCTGCGAGACATAGGTGAAGATGTTGTGCGCGAAGGAACGCAGTTCGTCGATGTCGACGCCGTTGCGGAGCAGTGTCTTCCAGCGGTCGATCGCCCGTGCGGAAGCGGCCTCGCCGCCGACCGTCGCGACATAGGCGGCGCGGCTTTCCGGCTGTCCGTCGAAGGTGCCGCCATAGATGGCGTGGAGCACGTCGACCAGCTGGTCGCCGGCCCGGTCCCAGATCTTCCTGAGTCGGATGCCGACATCGCCCTTGCTGTCATATGTGGCGAGCTTCCGCCGGATTTCCTGATCGGTGATGCCGATCATTTCCATATCGAGACCGCTCATCATGGCTCCTGGCTGTGCCGCTTGATTCCCTAGACGGTCCCGACTCTTAGGGGCCAATGGTAAACACGCCGCTAAGGCTGATCGGGTTTCGCCGCGCGAAAGTCTTTACGGCGCCAGCAATGCCTTGCATGGCGTCGCGCATCGTCTAAGAACGGGCCGTCGACAGAGGGAGGGCATCATGTCGCGCAATCCAGGGCGTCCGCTTTCGCCGCATCTCACGATCTGGAGATGGGGCCCTCATATGCTGGTCTCGATCCTGCACCGGGCGACCGGCGTGGGCATGGCCATCGTCGCCGGGCTGGGCTTCGTCTGGTGGCTGGTCGCCGCCGCGATGGGGGCGGAGGCCTATGAGACCTTCTACAAGGTCGCGACCTCCTGGTTCGGCTATCTGGTCGCCATCGGGCTGACCTGGGCCTTCTTCCAGCATCTCTTCTCGGCGCTGCGCCACTTCGTGATGGACGTCGGCGCGGGCTATGAGCTGAAGACCAACAAGACCGGCGCGATCCTGACGATGGCTGGCTCGGTGCTCGTCACCTTGCTGATCTGGGCGCCGATCCTGGCCACTCTCGCGAACAAGGGAGCCGAATGATGGGCAGCGGAACGGGAATCGGCCGCGTCCGCGGTCTCGGCTCGGCCAAGCATGGCTCGCTGCATTGGTGGCGCCAGCGCGTCACCGCGGTCGGCAATCTGCTGCTGGCCACCTGGTTCGTGGTGTCGCTGTTCCGCCTGCCGGCGCTCGACTATGCGACGGTGATCGGCTGGATCGGCTCGCCGCTGGTCGCGGTGCCGCTGGTGCTGCTCACCATTTCGGTCTTCTATCATCTGCGGCTGGGGCTGCAGGTGGTGGTGGAGGACTATGTCCATGAGGAAGCCGGCAAGGTCTTCTTCATCCTGTTGCTCAACTTCTATGCGATCGCCGCCGCCGCGCTTGCGATCTTCTCGATCCTCAAGATCGCCTTCGGGGGAGTGCCCGCGTAATGGCCGAGGCTTATAAAATCATCGACCACCTCTATGATGCGGTGGTCGTCGGCGCGGGTGGCTCGGGCCTCCGCGCGACCATGGGCGCCGCCGGTGCCGGCCTCAAGACGGCCTGCATCACCAAGGTGTTCCCGACCCGCAGCCACACCGTAGCGGCGCAGGGCGGCATCGCCGCCTCGCTGGGCAATATGGGCCCGGACCACTGGACCTGGCATATGTACGACACCGTCAAGGGGTCGGACTGGCTGGGCGACCAGGACGCCATCGAATATATGGTGCGCGAGGCGCCGGCGGCGGTGATCGAGCTGGAACATGCCGGCGTGCCGTTCAGCCGCACCGATGAGGGGCTGATCTACCAGCGCCCGTTCGGCGGCCACATGCAGAATATGGGTGCCGGCCCGCCCGTGCAGCGCACCTGCGCCGCCGCCGACCGCACCGGCCACGCCATGCTTCACGCGCTGTACCAGCAGAGCCTGAAGTACGACGCGGACTTCTACATCGAATATTTCGCGCTCGACCTGATCATGGAGGATGGCGAGTGCAAGGGCGTGATCGCGCTCTGCATGGAGGATGGCTCGATCCATCGCTTCCGCAGCCATGCGGTGGTGCTGGCGACGGGCGGCTCGGGCCGCACCTATTTCTCCGCCACCTCGGCGCACACCTGCACCGGCGACGGCGGCGGCATGGTGCTGCGCGCGGGGCTCCCGCTGCAGGACATGGAGTTCGTCCAGTTCCACCCGACCGGCATCTACGGCGCGGGCGTGCTCATCACCGAGGGCGCGCGCGGCGAGGGCGGCTATCTCACCAACTCCCAGGGTGAGCGCTTCATGGAGCGCTATGCCCCGTCGGCGAAGGACCTCGCCAGCCGCGACGTCGTCTCGCGCTCGATGGCGATGGAGATGCGCGAGGGCCGCGGCGTCGGCAAGGACGGCGAATATATCTACCTGCACCTCGATCATATCGATCCCAAGGTGCTGGCGGAGCGGCTGCCCGGCATCACCGAGACCGGCAAGATCTTCGCCGGTGTCGATCTCACCCGCCAGCCGTTGCCGGTGACGCCGACCGTCCACTACAATATGGGCGGCGTCCCTTGTAACTATCATGGCGAGGTCGTCACCCTGAAGGACGGCAACCCGGACACGGTCGTCCCCGGCCTGTTCGCGGTGGGCGAGGCGGCCTGCGTCTCGGTCCATGGCGCCAACCGCCTCGGCTCCAACTCGCTGATCGATCTGGTGGTGTTCGGCCGCGCGACGGGCTTCCGCCTCGCCGAGCTGATCAAGCCGAACAGCAAGCATGGTGCGGTGGTCAAGGAAGCCGACGACAAGGCGCTGGGCCGGCTCGATCATTATCGCAACGCCAAGGGCGGCGCGCCGACCGCGCAGATCCGCGTCAACATGCAGCGCACCATGCAGAAGCATTGCGCGGTGTTCCGCGACAGCGAACTGCTGCGCGAGGGCCAGGGCTTGATCGACAATGTCTATGCGACCCTGCAGGATGTCGGCATCACCGATCGCTCGCTGATCTTCAACACCGACCTGATCGAGACGCTCGAGCTGGACAACATGCTGCCGCAGGCGGTGGTGACGATGCATTCGGCCGCCAACCGCAAGGAAAGCCGCGGCGCCCACATGCACGAGGATTATCCCGATCGCGATGACGCGAACTGGATGAAGCACACCATCACCTGGTTCGAAAAGGGCGCGGTGACGATCGATTATCGCCCGGTGCACGAATATACGCTCACCGACGAGGCGGAATATATCAAGCCGAAGGCGCGCGTTTACTGACGCTGCCCGGGGCACACAGCCGATATGGAAAAGGGGGCTTCGGCCCCCTTTTTCTTTGCGCGCCGTTCATCCATATGGGCGCCTTCTCCAATGGATTTGATCATGGCTGGTTACAAGACACCCGATTTCAACGAGCGCACCGCGGCGGCGAAGGCCGCCAAGCTGAAGGCACTGGAAAAGCTGCGCAGCAAACCCGCGCCCGATCCGGAGGTCGTCGCCGCTCGTCAGGCGGCACAGGCGGCCCGCGAAGCCGCCGAGGCCGAGCGCCGCGCTGCCCGGCAGGCGGCCATCGCCGAAGCAAAGGCCGCCAAGGAGGCCCAGAAGGAGGCCGAGCGCCAGCGCAAGGAAGCGGCGAAGCCGACCGAGGCCGAGCTGAAGGCCGCCCGCGATGCGCGCTACGCCGCCCGCAAGGCGCGGAAGAAATGACACCCCGCGAGCTGGTCGGGGTGGCCGAGGTGCCGGGCGGCCCGCCGCTCCGCCTCGTCCGCCACGGCGGCGACTTCATCATCATGCTCGACCGCAACGAGCTGATGAGCAGCCGGATGAGCGGCTCTGAAAAGGCGCTCGGCCTGATGACGCTGGAACGGCTCGGGGCGCCCGATGCCGCCCGGCTGCTGATCGGCGGCTATGGCATGGGCTTCACCCTGCGCGCGGTGCTGGCCGAGCTTGGGCCCAGGGGCCGGGTGGTGGTCGCCGAACTGGTCCCCGGCATCATCGAATGGGCGCGGGGCCCGATGCAGGCGCTGGCCGCCGGCTGCCTCGACGATCCCCGCGTCGAGATCAGGATCGAGGATGTCGGCGAAACCATATCCGCCGCCCCGGCGAACTATGACGCGATCCTGCTCGACGTCGACAATGGCCCCGATGGGCTCACCCGCGACGCCAATGACGGCCTCTATACGGCAGGCGGCCTCGCGCGGGCGCGGGCGGCGCTGCGGCCCGGCGGTATATTGGCGGTCTGGTCGGCGGGCGCCGACGCGGCCTTCACCCGCCGGCTCAAGCAGGCCGGCTTCGTGGTCGACGAGGTCCGGGTCCGCGCACGCGAGAACGGCAAAGGGCCGATCCACACCATCTGGTTCGCGCGGGCTTAAAGCCCCTTTAGTAGCGGCAGGATCGTCCCATGATGGTCGGTCCAGGCGGTGAAGCCGGGCCGGCGTTCGATCGCGCGCCATTCGGCCCTGGGATCGCTGGCGCGCAGCCGGGCCAGCGTCGCGGGCGAGCGGCTCATCGCCACCCAATAGGAGGTCGCGGCGCGGCGCGCCTCGGCGGCCTTGTCGGGATGATATTCGCGCAGGGTGACCTGCCAGCCCTCGGCCGTCGCCAGCGCGGCCAGCGCCGGTTCCAGATCGACCCATTTGTTCGAGATGTGGATCATCAGCAGCCCCTCCGGCGCCAGCGCCTGCCGATAGGTGGCAAAGGCTTCGCGGGTCAGCAGGTGCATCGGGATCGCGTCCGACGAGAAGGCGTCGATCGCCAGCAGGTCGTGCGCGGCCGGCGGTGCTGCGGCAAGCGTCAGCCGCGCGTCGCCGATCTCGATCGGCGCGCGGGGCAGGCAGTGCGACAGGAAGGTGAAGGCGCGCTTGTCGCGCGCGATGCGGGCGACGGCGGGATCGATCTCGTAGAAGCGCCATGCCTGCTCGGGCCGGGCGTAGCAGGCCAGCGTGCCGGTGCCGAGCCCGACCACGCCGATCCGGGCCTGCGCGCCGAACAGCGTGGGGGCCGCGCGCATCGCGATGCCGATGCCGGATCCCGGCGCATAATAGCTGGTCGGATAATCGGCCATGCCGGGGGCCAGCAGCTGGATGCCATGGGTGGTGTTGCCATGGATCAAAATACGGGCCCGGCTCGCGCCGTCGCCATTCTCGCCGATCGTGTAGATGCCGAAATAGCTGCGGGTGCGGGCGCTGCCGTCGATCGTGCGCAGGATATTCGCGCCGCAGCCCAGCCCCAGGATCAGCGCGGCGAGGCAGGTCGCGAAGACGATGCGGTTGCCGATCGCGAAGCGCGCGAGCAGCGCGACCGCGATCAGCGCCGTGGCGGCCAGCGCCAGCGGCGGCGTATCGACGAACAGGCCGCGCGCCAGCATCGCCAGCAGGATCGCGGCCAGCGGGATCCAGCGGCGCTGCCGGGGCGTCAGCGCGGCGGCGTCGGGGCGCAGCGGCATCAGCAGCCCGGCACCCAGGATCAGCAGCGGATATTCGTACAGCCAATCGAACAGCGCCGGGGCCAGCAGCGCGCAGAACAGCCCGCCCACGACGCCGCCGATCGACATGCACAGATAGAAATCGGTCAGCCGGGCCGGGCCGGGCCGCAGCCGGTACATGCGATGGTGCAGCGCCACGGCGGCGGTGAACATGATCAGCAGGTCGGCCGCCATCATCAGCCAGAGATTGGCGACCAGCCCGCTGCCTGCCGCCGTCCCCGCGATGATCAGCACGATCGGAAACAGCCGGGTGACGATCGTGGCGACCCGCCCGCTGTCGGAAAAGGCGAAGGTGAAGCTGAGCAGATAGAGGCCGAGCGGCACCACCCAGATCAGCGGGATCGCCAATATGTCGGTGGTGATGTGGGTGGTCGTCGCCAGGATCAGCCCCGACGGCACCGCCGCCAGCGCGATCCAGCGTAGCCGCGTCGCCATGGTCGGTGCGGCCTCGTCGGTGGCGCGGGGCAGGGCCGGTACGGCGGCCTGCCGGGGCAGCAGCGCCACGCAGCCCGCGACCAGCAGGCAGAGCAGGACATAGCCGAAGCTCCACGCGCCGCTCTGTGCGTCGAGCGGCAGCATCGGCTCCAGGATCAGCGGATAGGCGATCAGCCCGCCGAAGCTGCCCAGGTTCGACGCGGCGTAGAGCGCATAGGGATTGGCGCCGGGCTCGCGCAGCGCGAACCAGCGCTGCATCAGCGGTGCCTGCGCGGAGACCACGAAGAACAGCGGGCCGATCGATCCGATCAGCAGCCATGGCACCCACAGGATCGGCGATGCGTCGGCCGGCGGCGTCGCACCGCTCAGCCCCAGCGGCAGCCACAATGCGGCCAGCCCGAACAGGATCAGATGCAACACGCCCTGATGCGCCGGGCGCAGCCGGCTCGCGGCATGGGCATAGGCATAGCCGCCGAGCAGCAGCGCCTGATAGACCAGCATTGCGCTGTTCCACACCGCCGGCGCGCCGCCGAGGTGCGGCAGCGCCATCCGGGCCACCATCGGCTGCATCAGGAACAGCAGGAAGGAGCCGGCGAACACCGTCGCGACGAACAGGGGCCGCGCCGATCCGCGATGCTCAACCGGAAGTGCCGACGATGCCATGCTGCTGGTCCTCTAGGAGGCTCGCTGCATGGGGCCGTCATGGTCAAAATAGCGTTAATGGCCCCGGCCGCGCGAAGCGATTGACGGAGGCGGGCCGCTCCCCCGAAAAGGGGATGTGGCGACGGGGACGATGAACATGGCTTCGCAGAGGCGGCCCGCCGGCCCGGCGGTCTGGGTGGTCCTGACCGCGCTCCTCGCCTTGGCGGGCTGGTTCGCGCTGCGGGTCGGCGGCGAACTGCCCACCGGGATCGAGGCCGAGGTGCCCACCGTGACGCTGTCGCACGCGGCCGGGGGCGGTACGCCGGGCCCCTATCTCGCCGACATTCCGGGCAAGCCGCGCGCAGGGGTCTATTTCGAGGGACGCCGGCTGGTCGCGGGCTATGCCGGGCCGGCGGCGCGCTATCGCCGCTCGTGCGACGGGGCGGTGCTCGATGCCGGTTTCGCGCCGGGCTCGGACACTCTCGATCTCATCGCGCTGGAAGCGTGGAGGACCCGCGCGCCCTGCAACATCTACGCCCGGCTCAGCCTCGTGCAGGTCTATGACCAGGACGGGCGGCAGCCGCCGCTCGCCGCCATGGGAGCGGCCGCCGAAAGCCGCACCGATCCGACCCGCGCCTGGCAGGGGCGGCTGGGCTCGCTGCACAGCGGCGCGCAGGGCGCGGAGGTCGCCTTCGCCGGCGATGGGAATGCGTTCAGCGCGCTGCTCGCGGTGCAATTGATGGCCAGTGTCGAGCGGGTCGCCCTCTGGTCGCTCGCCGACGCGCGGGGCGGCGGGGCGGCGCTCACCACCGGCGGCGGCACAGGCCCGGCCTATCGCAGCGGCAACGCGGTCGACACGCGCTGGCTGCGCGATCCGGCGGTCGCGATCCGGGCCAATCCCACCGTGATCGGCTGGACCGGCAGCGCAGAGGCGCGCAGCTTCTTCGCGCGCGGGCAGGTCGCCACCCGGCAGGGCCGATTCCCGTCCGCCGCGACCGAGCGTTTCCGGGTCGGGGTCGGCGGCCCCGCGCCGGTCGCCAGCTGGGCTCGCTATGGCGTCGTCCTGTGGAAGGCGCCGCTCACCCCTTCGGAGATGCAGGCGGCGATCGCGCAGGTGAACCGGGCGATGGCCTTCCCCACCCATTTCGACGCGATGGCGGTCGCGGTCGGCGACAGCATCCTCTACGGCGCGGGCGCGGAGGGGACCGACCAGCGCGGGCCTGGCTGGTTCCTGTCGCGGGCGCTGCCCACCGTCGAGCTGTTCAACCTCGGCATGAAGGCGCAGCAGCTCGCCCAGCAGGTCGGACCTAGCTTCGGCGAGACGGTGACGCCACTGCTCAAGAGTTCGCCCTATGGCGCCTCGCGCACCGCGATCCTCTGGCAATCGGGTACCAACGATATCGGCCTGGGCGGGCGCGGCGCGGCGGAGCTGCTCGCCGATTCGGCGCAGGCGGTGCGGCTTAGCCGCGGCGCCTTGCCCGGCCTCCGGGTGCTGCGCGCCACCTTGCTGCCGCGCGCCGATGGCGGCTGGATGGCGGACGGCGCCAAGGAGGCGACCCGGCTGGCCGTCAACGCCGCCTGGCGGCGGGACAGGGGCGCCGCCGATCTCCTGGTCGACCTCGGCGATCCCGCCTCGGTGCTGGGCTCCCCCGTCGCGCCCCGCGACACCACCGCCCATGCCGCGCCCGACATGCCCGATCGCAACATCCTCTATGTCGATCGGCTGCACCCGTCGGGCGTCGGCTATGCCAGCGGCTATTGGCAGGCGATGGCCCGCGCGCTCCAGGCGCAGCTCGGCCAATAGGCGTGACCGGCGGCGCCCAGCATCATTATCCGACGCTCGACGGGATGCGCGGCGTCGCGGCGATCGGCGTGTTGGTCTATCATTTCGGGGATCTGCTGCCGGTCCCGCTGTTCCGGGCCGGCTATCTGGCGGTCGATCTCTTCTTCTGCCTGTCGGGCTTCGTCATCGCCCATGCCTATGAAGCCAGGCTGCGCGCCGGGATGACCATCGGCCGTTTCGCGCTGATCCGCCTGATCCGGCTCTGGCCGCTGGTCGCGCTGGGCGTGGCGCTCGGCGCGGCGCAGGCCTGGCTGTTGCCGGCGACGGCCGATCCCGCGCTGCTGGCGGCGACGGCGCCGGTCGTGATCCTGCTCAATCTGCTGCTGCTCCCATCCTTCGTCGGGGATGGGCCCCGCCTCTTCCCGGCCAATCCGCCGCACTGGTCTTTATTCTACGAGATGGCGGTAAACCTCGCTTATGCCGCGCTGTCGCGCCGGCTGTCGAACCGTCTGCTCCTGCTGCTGATCCTGGGCGGTTTCGCGCTGTTCTGTGGGGGCATCGCGACGCTGGGCACCGCCAATATCGGCTGGGCGCGAGATCAGATTCCGTTCGGCATCGGCCGGGTGACCTGCACCTTCCTGTCGGGCGTGCTGCTCCACCGCTGCCGGGAGCGGCTCGATGCCCCGCGCCTCGCCGGCTGCTGGTGGCTGGCGCTGCTGCTCACCGCGGCGGCGCTGACGCTGCCGGTCGGATCGGTACTGCGGCCGATCTTCGATGCCATGTTCGTGCTGGCGGGGGGGCCGCTGCTCATCTGGCTCGCCATGGCCGCCCGCCCGCCACAGGCCGCGCTGCCCGTGCTCAGCGGGCTCGGTCGCCTGTCCTATCCGCTCTACGCCTTGCACTTCCCGCTCTATCTCGCGGCGGCGGAGCTTGCCTCGCGCTTCCCTTCGCTGCGCGGCCTGGTCGCGGTCACGGCCATGGTGATCGCCTGCGGCGGGGCGCTGCTGCTCGCCCGTCTCTATGATGAGCCGGTTCGCCGCCGGCTCACCGCCCTTTTCATCATTTCGCCGCAATGGGGCTCTAGGCGCCCGCCGCCATGAAGAAAGCCATCATCCTGTCGGCGGGTCAGGGCTCGCGGCTGCTGCCGCTCACCGCCGACCAGCCCAAATGCCTGATCGATTTCGCGGGGCGCAGCCTGATCGAATGGCAGATCCGCTCGCTCGCCGCCAACGGCATTGAGGAGATCGCGGTCGTCACCGGCTTCCGCGACGCGAAGCTCGGCGCCGCGCTGGCCGCGCTCGATCTGCCCGGCGTCGCGATCCGCACGGTATTCAATCCCTTCTACAAGGTCGCCGACAATCTCGGCTCCTGCTGGATCGTGCGCGAGGAAATGGACCAGGATTTCATCATCCTCAATGGCGACACTCTCGTTTCGCCGGAGATCGTCGGCCGCCTGATCGCGGGCGCGCGGGAACCGATCACCGTGACGATCGACGTCAAGGACAGCTACGATCTCGACGACATGAAGGTGCAGCGCGACGGTGATCGGCTGCTCCAGATCGGCAAGCGGCTGGAACCGCAGGAGACCAACGCCGAATCGATCGGCATGCTTGCCTTCCGGGGCGATGGCCCGTCGATCTTCCGCAACCAGGTCGAGGCGATGATGCGCACCCCCGAGGGCGTGCTCAACTGGTACCTCAAGGCGATCCACGCGCTGGCGCCCTCGGGCGTGGTCGGCACAGTCTCGATCGAGGGGCTCGCCTGGGCCGAGGTCGACTTCCCCGAGGACCTTCCGATCGCCCGCGCGCTGACCGAGGGCTGGGCGAGGGGCTGAGCCGATCAATTGAATCGTGACAAGAGATCGCTGGAGTGAACGGCAATGATCGATAGCAGCCTCCAGATCAGCTCGGCCACAATCCTTTCAGCCATCCGCTCAGCGCCCTGATCTGCTCCGCGTCGAGCGCTACCGCCTGCCCCAGCGCGGGCGGCCCCGGCCAGCCGGCGTCGGTCACCGATACGCCGTCGCGCTCGCGCTCGCCCTCATGGCGCGGGATGACGTGGAAATGGACATGCGGGTCGACCATCATCAGCATCAGGTAATTGAGCTTCTGATAGGCGACGGCCCCCGACAGCGCGGTCTCGATCTCCTTGGTGATCACCGCCAGTTCGGCATGGGCCTCGGGCGGCAGGTCGCCAAAGGCGGTCGCGTCGGATTTCGCGGCGAGGATCAGCGATCCCAGCGTCGGCTGGGTCGGGCGGAGCAGCACCACCCAGTGCCGGTAATCGCGGATCAGCGTGGCCGGCCAGCCGAACCTCTCGATCGTCGCGTTCGCCATGCCTCTTCTCCTACAATGTCAGCCAGGACCCGATCGTCTCGCCGCGCGCCTGCCGCAGCATCGCCTGCACCAGCCGCACCGCGTGGAAGAGGCAGGACAGCACCGTCCACCATGCCACCGCGATCAGGCCGATATCGGGGCGCTGCAGCAGGGTGGCGACGAACAATATCACCATGTTCGGGTTGCGCCGGGCGGTGATCAGGCGGAAATCGCTGTCGATCTTCTCCCACACATGGATGTGGATGCCGCCGAAATTGCGGATGAACAGGCCCTCGATCAGCCGCTGGACGACATAGCCGCCGACGATCGCGATCATCACCCAGGTGAAGCTCTCGCTCGACAGCGCCAGCCCCCAGGCGCCGAGCCCGACGCCCCATGCCCACCACCAGAAGGGTGGATGGACCAGGTCCATGCCATGGTCGAAGATATTGCCCCAATAGCTGGAGGTGATCGTGCAGCGGGCCAGCTTGCCGTCGACCGTGTCGAGCACCATGAAGCCGAGGCCGGCGGCCATGCCCGACCAGTAATGGCCTTCCCAGAACAGCCAGGTCGCCAGCACGCACAGCGCCGCCCCGATCGTCGTCACCATGTTCGGGGTCAGGTGGAGCCGCGCGGCGATGCGGGTCAGCACCAGCGCCCATTCGGGCCAGAGATATTTGGTCAGGATGTCGGTGACGCCCTTATAGGCGCCGAAATAGGTCTGGCGCTCGATCGCGCGGACCCGGCCGGGCTCCAGCCGCTCCAGCACCGGCTCCTCGCGCTTGCGCAGCGCCTCGTTGTAAAAGACGCGATGGTCCTCGGCGCGCACCTCGGCCAGCCCGGCGGGAAAGCCGCCGCCCGTGTCCTGCGCGACATGGGCGATCACCGGCTCGCCAGCCAGGGTCAGCAATTGCCCGGGCCGCGCGGCCATGAATTTCAGCCAGGCGGGTTCGAACACATGGCTGGCGGCCGCCAACAGCACCGGGCCGCCATTGGCCTCGGCGGAGAAGCCGAGCGACTGCGCGGCGGCGATCCGGCGAAGCCGCTCGGTGCTGGTCATGCCCCAGATCAGCGTGGGATTGGTGCCGATCGGCCGGACGTTCAGCGCGCTGCTGCTCATGGATTTCCAATATGCGGTCGGATAGGGGCCCGTTCCTTGCCGATCAGGCGCGGGGCTGGCAAGGCATGATCATGGACAACAGGGGTTTCACGGCGATCATCCTCGCCGGGCAGCGGCCGGGCGGCGATCCGCTGGCCGAACATTTCGGCCAGCCTTTCAAGGCGCTGATCGACGTCGCCGGCCAGCCGATGCTCGCCTGGGTCGGCAGCACGCTGGCCGCGCGGGGCGATGTGCGGCGGATCGTCATCCTGGCGCAGCAGGCCGACGCGCTGCTCGATCACCCGGCGACGGCCTGGCTGCGCGACGAGGCGCGGGTCACGGTGCGCGACTGCGGCGATTCGATTGTCGAGGCGATCGCGGCCACCATCCGGGCGATGCCGCAGGCCTATCCCTTCCTGCTCACCACCGCCGACAATGTCCTGCTCGACGACGCGATGATCGACCGGTTCAGGGTCGGGGCGGACGGCGCCGACATCGCCGTGGCGCTGGTCGAGCGGCGGGTGCTGGAGGCGGCCTATCCCGGCAATCGCCGCACCTGGCTGCCCTTTCGCGGCGGACAATATTCGGGGGCGAACCTGTTCTGGCTGGGCAGCCCCGAAGCGCTCAAGGTTCTGGCGATCTGGCGCGGGGTGGAGCAGCAGCGCAAGAAGGCGCGCGCGGTGCTGGGCGCCTTTGGCATCGGCCTGTCGCTGATGATCGCGGCGCGGCTGCTCACCTTGCGTCAGGCGATCGAGCGGGTCGGGCGGCGGCTGGGGATCAGGGCAAAGGCGGTGCTGCTGCCCCAGGCCGAGGCCTGCATCGATGTCGACAAGCCCTCGGACCATGCGATGGTAGAGTCGATCCTGCGCGCCCGCCGCCAATAGCGTCGCCCCGGCGGAGGATCGAGCGGCGGTCAGCGGACTGTCGGGGGCAGTCCGCAGCCCGAGATCGGCTGGCTATGCCAGCCGTTGGGCCGCAAGAGGCCCTTGCCGCGACGTGGCCGCGCAACCTCTGACGGCCCCGGCCCCCGCCGGGACGACGGCTAACCTACAACAGCCGCAGCTTCCGCGCGGTCTTGCCCAGCGCCAGCTTGTCCGCCTCGGCCAGCCCGAAGCGGCCCGACAGCCAGATGCCCCCGATCAGCAGCAGCGCGCCGATGCCGATGCGCAGCAGGTGGTGGAGCGGCGACAGCAGCAGCGACAGCAGCAGGATGGCGGCGCCCACCAGCAGCGCGACGCCCGCCGCGCGGGCGAAGGGCGGCGCGAAGGGGTGGATGCGTTCATGGACCCACAGCTGGACCATCGGCGTCAGCACCGACAGGGCGATGCCCACCGACACCGCCACCGCCATGCCGTCCATCCCGCCCTGCGGCAGCAGCAGCCAGCCGATGACGAGAGCCGCGCCCAGCCCGATCGCGCTGCCGACCAGCGGATGGTGATAGCGGCTGATCACTGACTGGATCGCCGATGCCTGCCCCGCCACCGCCTCGATCAGCCGGGTGAAGGTCAGCAGCGCCAGCGCGGCATAGGCCGCCTGGGCGGGGCTGCCGAACAGCGCCAGCAGCGCGCGGCCGCCGCCCGCGATCGTGCACACCACCGGCGTCGCGACGACGATCGTCAGGCGGGTGGCGAAGCCGTAGATTTCGGCGACATGGCGAATGTCATGGCGCACCGCTTCGGAGGCGAGCGGCGCCATCACATAGGAAAAGGCCTGGCGGATCAGCTGCACGCCACTGGCCAGCTTGCGGGCGATGGCGAACAGGCCGGCGGCGCTGGCGCCGGCGGCGCCGGGGATCATCAGGTTCAGGATCAGCGGCGGCGCATCGGCGAACAGCCGGCTGACGATGTTGGAGGGGAGCACCGACAGCCCGGCATAGAGGGTATGCGCGGTGGTCGTGGGCGTCGCCGATGCGCCGAGCACGAGGTCGAGCCGATAATATCGCGCGAGCAGCCGGGTCGAGAAGATGCAGGTGATCGCCAGCGAGCAGAGATGCGCGATCAGCAGGCCCAGCGTGCCCGCGCCCAGCGCCGCCAGCACGATCGCGGCGACCATCCGCAGCAGCTGTTCCCACATCACCCGCAGCCGGATCTCGGGCCCGAACGCCTTGCGCGCGCGCAGCGCCGATGTCGCGATCTCGACATAGGCCCAGAAGGGCAGCGCCCAGGCGAACAGCGCGATGCCGGTGGCCAGCCGGTCGCGGTCCTTGGGTGCGACGTTGACGATCTCGGCGATCCAGTGCGCGCCCAGGCTTGCCGCCAGCGCGATCAGGATGCAGGGCAGCAGCCCCAGGATCATCGCCTGGCGCAGCGCGCCCGCCCGCTCGGCATCGTCCTTCGCCTGGGGCACCACCCTCTGCAGCGCGCTGGTCATGCCGAGGTCGGCGAAATTCTCGACCAGGTTCACCGCCGACCAGAGCACCATGTAGAGGCCGTAGGTCGGCAGGCCGAACAGCCAGACATAGAGCGGCTGCGAGACGATCTCGATCACCCCGCCCGCCCGCGCGAGCAGCGCGGTACCGGCGCCCTTGGCAACCTGGCGCGATCCCGGCGGCGGCTCGGGGGGAGGGGGAGATGACATCGCCTGCTTCTACCGGCTGGGTGCGCCCTTTCAAGGGAGCGGAATGTGGGGCTATATAGCGCAGCGGGGCGTAACGATAAGCTTTGGAAAAATTTGGCGCCCCGAAGCCATTGAGCCGCGCGGCGCTATTCGCTATCGCGGGTCCCAACCAAGGGCAGGGGGTCATGAGTCATGGCTGAGTTCGCGCTTCCGAAGAACAGCAAGATCAAGAAGAACGGCAAGGTCCACAAGGCCCCCGCAGGTGCCAAGGACGTCAAGAGCTTCAAGATCTACCGCTACGATCCGGACACGGGCGAGAACCCGCGTTACGACACGTTCGAGGTCGACCTCGCCGAATGCGGCCCGATGGTCCTCGACGCGCTGATCAAGATCAAGAGCGAGCAGGACCCGTCGGTCACCTTCCGCCGCTCCTGCCGCGAGGGCATCTGCGGCTCCTGCTCGATGAACATGAACGGCAAGAACGGCCTCGCCTGCACCACCGCGATCGAGGACTGCAAGGGCGAGGTCCGCATCACCCCGCTGCCGCACATGGACGTGATCAAGGATCTGGTCCCCGATTTCACCCATTTCTACGCGCAATATGCCTCGATCCAGCCCTGGCTGAAGACGGTCACCCCGAACCCCTCGGGCAAGGAGCGGCTCCAGTCGCCCGACGATCGCAACAAGCTGGACGGTCTTTATGAGTGCATCCTGTGCGCCTGCTGCTCCACCTCCTGCCCCAGCTATTGGTGGAACAGCGACAAGTTCCTGGGCCCCGCGATCCTGCTCCAGGCCTATCGCTGGCTGGCCGACAGCCGCGACGAGATGACCGGCGAGCGGCTCGACGAGCTGGAGGATCCGTTCCGCCTCTATCGCTGCCACACGATCATGAACTGCGCGAATGTCTGCCCGAAGGGCCTGAGCCCGGCCAAGGCGATCGCCGAGGTCAAGAAGATGGTGGTCGAACGCCAGCTCTGATCGCGTTTTGAGATGACGGCCTACGATTCCCGGTTCCTGTATCAGCCGGACCCGGACAATCCCGGCTGGCATCAGTGGCGCCTCAGGGATGAGGGCAGGTTCAACGCGCTGTTCGGCAATCTCCTCGTCCGGGGCGATGGCGCGCGCGCCATCGTCCGCCTCACCCCGCACCACAGATTGAGCAACTTCCAGGATCGCCTCCATGGCGGCGCGCTGATGGGTTTCATCGATTGCGCGCTGTTCGCGGGCGCCAGCACGCTCGGTTCGGCCGGCGCGCTGACCGGCGTGACCGTGGATCTCAGCGTGCAGATGGCGGGCGCTGCCGATCCCGGCCACCCGGTCGATGCCATCGTGGAGGTGACGCGCGAAACGGGCCGGCTGCTGTTCCTGCGCGGCACGGTCGAGCAGGGCGATGCCATGATCGCCGGCTATATCGCGACGATCCGCAAGGCCCGTTCATGACCCAGAGCGTTGCCGCCCGCTATGAGGAGCTGCTCGCCCTTGGGGAGCTCAAGCCCGATCCGGACCAGCGCGCCACGGTGCAGCGGCTCGACGCGCTTGCCCGTGCGCTGGAGGAGCGCCCCGTGAAGGGCAGTGTGTTGTGGCGGATGCTGCGCAAGCCGCCGCCGCCGGTGCGCGGCCTCTATATGTGGGGCGGTGTCGGTCGCGGCAAATCGATGCTGATGGACCTGTTCTACGATTGCGTGAACGTCGAGTCGAAGCGGCGCGTCCATTTCCACGAATTCATGATCGAGGTGCATGAGCGGCTGCGCGTCGAGCGCGCCAAGGAGAAGGGCGATCCGATCCCGCCCGTCGTCGAGGCGATCGCGTCGCAAGCGAAGCTGCTCGCCTTCGACGAGATGGTGGTCAACAACATGGCCGACGCGGCGATCCTCAGCCGGCTGTTCACCGGGCTGATCGTCGATGCCGGGGTCACGGTCGTCACCACCTCGAACCGGCCGCCGCGCGACCTCTACAAGGATGGGCTCAACCGCCAGCTGTTCGTGCCGTTCATCGATCTGATCGAGGACAAGCTCGACGTGCTCTGCCTCAACGGGCCGACCGATTACCGGCTCGAACGGCTGGGCGGCATGCCGGTCTGGTATTCGCCGCTCGATACCCGGGCGAACGAAGCGGTGCGCGAGGCCTTCTTCCGCCTCACCGATTATCCGCCCGAGGACAGCGCCCATGTCCCCACCGCCGACATCGCTGTGCAGGGCGGCCGCACCCTGCATGTCCCCAAGAGCCTGAAGGGGGTCGCGGTCTTCTCGTTCAAGCGGCTCTGCGCGGAGGCGCGCGGGGCGGCCGATTATCTCGCCATCGCGCGCAACTACCACACGGTGATCATGGTCGGCATTCCGCTGCTGACCCCGGAGAAGCGCAACGAGGCATCCCGCTTCAAGGTGCTGATCGACGCCTTCTACGAGCATAAGGTCAAGCTGCTCGCCACCGCCGAGGCCGAGCCCGAGCAGCTCTATCCCGAGGGCGACGGCGCCTTCGAGTTCGAACGCACCGTCTCGCGCCTGATGGAGATGCGCAGCCAGGATTATCTGGCGGCCGGCCACGGCGCGGAGGAATAACCCTTGGCTGTCATCCCGGGTCAAGCCCGGGATGACGATGCGGGTCGGATTTGCGCCCGCTCCTACCGCCCCACGAACACGAACGGCGCCCAGTTGACCGGCTGCTCGGCCCCCTCGAACGGCTGCTTGTCGATCATCCGCAGCATCGTCTCGCGCAGCGCCCGGGCGGGGTCGGCGCCGCGCCCATATTTGCGGACGGTCTCGACCGACAGATAGGCGGCGGCATCGTCGCGCACCGCCCAGTGCGATGCCAGCAGGTTGCGGCCGCCCGCATAGAGGAAGGCGCGGGCGACGCCCGCAAGGCCGCTGTCGTCGCTGCTTCCGCCGGCGGCGGTGTTGCAGGCGGACAGGATCACCCAGTCCGCTGCCAGCCGCAGCCGCATGATCTCGCTGGCGGTCAGCAGCCCGTCGTCCGATCCGGCCGGCGTCATCACCAGCGCGGGCTCGTCCAGTCCCTCCAGATCGCCGGCCATCAGGCCATGGGTGGCGAAGGCCAGCACATTGGCGCGGGTCAGGTCGGCGGAGCGGATCGCCTGTTCGGTGGCGCGGTCCCCGGTCAGGATCAGCTGCTCGGGGGCGGCCAGCGCCCGGGCGAAGGTGCGCAGCTCGGGTTCGGTGGCGGGCAGCGCGGGCAGGTCCCGCACCTGCCGGGCCATGCTCGCCGATCGGAAGGCCAGGGCGGTGCCCGCCGGCGCCAGGTCCGGCGCGCCGACCGCGAAGAAGCTGCGCACCTTTCGCCCGGCGGCGGTCGATCGCGACGCGGTGACGCTCGCGACGGAGGGGAGGGTGACGAGGATATGGTCGCGGATCAGCCATTGGGTGCCGCCCAGCGTCGGATGGCTCCGCCGGGGCGCCAGCACGGCCAGCGGAACCGTGGCGAGGCTGGCATTGGCGGCGATCAGCAGGCGCGGCTTGTTCGCGATGGCGGCCCGGATCGGCGTCGGCAGCAGGATGTCGTGCAGCTGCGCCGACGCGTCATAGTCGAAGCTCACCCTGGCGGCGGCGTCCGATATCGCGGCCCGGCTGGGGGCGGCCGCCCGCAGCGCGAAGCTCGCCCCCGGCCTGGCCTGCGGCGTGATGCCGGAGCGGAGCCGCGTCACCAGTTCGGCGATCTGCCGCGCGCCGGCCGGCGCCGTCGTCATCGCGGCCTGTTCGCGCGTGACCGCGAACAGCGTCGTGCGGCCCTCGGCGACGGCAGCAACCAGCAGCGCCTCGTCGCCCTTGAGCGCGGCGCGGACCGTATCGAGCGCCAGCGGTTCGGAACCGGCGGGTGCGATCAGCTGTGGCGCGCGTGCCGCCAGCGCGGCGGTCCGCTGCTCCAGCCGCGCGGCGGCGGCCTTGCGCTCGGCGGCCACCGCCTTGATCGTCGCCGCATCGGCGCTCCGTCCGGCGAGTCGCAGCTGGCGGTCGAGCAGGGTTTCCAGCTCGATTGCGGCGTCCTGGCGTCTGCGGATCAGTTCGGCCAGCTGCGGATCGCCGGCGGCCGACCGCGCCTCTTCCTCGCGCACCGCGCGCGCCGCCGAGCTTTCCATCAGCCGCTGGGTCAGCTGGAAGGCCAGCGCCTCGTCGCCCGCCGTCACCGCCGCGTCCAGCGCCCAGCCATAGGCCGCGCGAATCTCCAGTTCGACGCCCGATCGCCGCCGCCCGGCGGCGCTCAGCTGGTCGAGCCGCTGGTCGAGCAGCGCCACGGCAGCCCGGACCCGCTTCAGCGCGCCTTCGCTGTCGCCTTGATGCGCCTCGATCGCGCCCAGCCGGGTTTCGCCGGTCAGCGTGGCGACGTCCTCGGCGGGAAAGGTCGATCGGCTGCGCAGCGCCTGGGCCTGGGCCTGCGCGGTCTTGGCCGTCGCCATGTCGCCCAGCTTGAAGGCCAGCGTCGCGAGCTGGTCTCGCCCGCCGATATGGTCGCGGTGAAGCGGCGGCAGCTTGCGCTCGCGTGCCGCCTCCACCTCGCGCAGGATCGTGATCGCCTGCTGCCCGTCGCCGGCGGCGGCCAGCGCGTCGGCATAGGTTTCGCGCGCCATCAGCGTGCGCTGGGCGTCGGGGCCGATGCCCTTGGCCAGGATCTCCGCCGCTGAGCGCGCCGTCCCGATCGCCTCCGTCGTCTTGCCCTGGACGGTCTGCGCCTTGGCGACGGTGACCATGTAGCTCACCGCCTGCTGGCTCTGGCCGAAGCGCGCAACCGCGATGTCCACCGCCTTATGCGCCACATCCTCGGCCTCGCCGGGCCGTCCCAGCAGGATCAGGATGCGGGCCAGCGTGTTGAGGTTGGTCGCCAGATAGGGATGCCCCTTGGGCATGAATCCCTCCAGCGTCGCCTGTACCGTGCGGGCTTCCTCGATCGCTTCCTCCAGCCGGCCCGATTGCAGCAGGAAGATCGGCAGATTGGCGAAGCGCGGCGCCGAGTTGACTGGGATTTTCTCGTGCCGGCGGTCCTCCGCATTGGCCTTGCGGACCAGCTCGATCGCCTTGTCGTAATTGCCGAACTCGAACTCGGCATTGGCCAGGTTGGAATAGGCGGCGGCGACGTTGCTGCTCGGCTCGCCCTTGCTGGCAGCGATCCGCCATTCCAGCACCTGCGCGGCCAGCGTGCGCGCGCGGTCGTGATCGCTCAGCGTCATCAGGATGACGACCTGGGCGTTGGCCAGCTCCATCCGCCGGTCGTGATAGGCGGGGCCGCCGGCTTCCAGCAGCGCGCCGAGCCGTTCGGCCCGGGCCGCCGCCCCGGCGATATCGCCCTGCAGATAATCCGCCGTGACGAGCTCGCCCTCCAGCCAGGCGAGTTCCGGATGGCCGGCGGGATAGAGCGTCCGCCCATAAGCGAGCACCGCTTCCCACGCCTTGCGATAGCCGGCCGGATCGGCGCCCTCGTCCAGGTCGTCGGCGGCCTTGCGCATCTTCTCCAGCCGGGCCTTGTCGGCGGCGGATGGCATGGCGACGCCGCTCCTGGTACCAGCCGAAAGAGCGCTCGCCGACGTCATCAGAAGCCCTGCCGCCGCTGCCGCCGCCAAGATGCCGCGCATATCCATCCCCCGTTCCCCGTCCCGTGCCATGCTAGCCGATAGCCGGTGAACCGCAATCAAGACGTGATTCCGAACACAGCCTTGCCGGAAGATGCGGATGTCCATGCAATCTCCGTATCGCAGGCCCGGAGCCGGGACGGAGATGCCCTCAGCGCATCAACATCAGAAAATCGCGGTTTTCCTAGTGTAATCGATATGACGCCGGATTATCGCAAAGGCACCATCCCGCCGTCATGACGCGCCCCTATCGCGCCTTGTGCAACGCACAAACGCCAAGGGGATCATCATGCGCAAACTCTCAACCTGTCTGCTCGCGTCCGTCGCCTTCTGTGCGCAGCCCGCATGGGCCGAGGACGCCGCGCCCCCCGCGGCCGACGCCGGCGCAGGGGAAGAGATCGTCGTTTTCGGCAAGGGCGAGGTCCGGCAGGTCCAGCAGGTCGATGCGGCCGAAATCCGGATACTCACCCCCGGCTCCAGCGTGATCAAGGCGATCGAGAAGCTGCCGAGCGTGAATATCCAGGCGTCCGATCCGTTCGGAAATTACGAATGGTCGACCCGCGTCACCATCCGCAGCTTCGCCCAGAGCCAGATCGGCTTCAATTTCGACGGCATCCCGCTGGGTGACATGCAATATGGCAACCATAACGGCCTGCATATCAGCCGCATCGTCAGCCCGGAGAACGTCGCCTCGGTTCGCGTGTCGCAGGGCGCAGGGGCGGTCGGCACCCAGTCGACCAACAATCTCGGCGGTACGGTGGAGACCTTCTCGATCGATCCGCTCGACCGGTTCGGCGGCCAGGCGAACGCGACCTATGGCAGCGACCGGACGATGCGCGGCTTCGTCCGCCTGAACGTCGGCAGCGCCGAGGGCCTCCGGGGCTTCGTTTCCTACGGCTATGGCACAACCGACAAATATAAGGGCGATGGCAAACAGGACCAGCATATGGTCAACGCCAAGGCGGTGCTGCCCGTGGGCGAAGGTCAGATCGACGGCTGGTTCAGCTATTCCGACCGGCGGGAGCAGGACTATCAGGACATGTCGCTCGATATGCTGGGCCGGCTCGGCTACCGGTCCGACAACACCTCGCCCGACTATGCCCTGGCCGTTCGGCTGGCCGATATCGGCAATAATCGCGGCGAAACCGGCGCTCCCATTTCCAATGCGGCGGCGGGAACGGCCTATCCGGGCAATTTCCAGACGGTCGATGATGCCTATTATGATGCTTCGGGTCTCCGGAAGGACACCGTCGCCGCGCTCGGCTTCAGGTCGCCGATCGCCGATGACGCGAACGTCGCGCTGAAAAGCTATTATCACCACAACAAGGGCATGGGCCTGTGGGGCACGCCCTATGTGCCCAGCCCCAGCGGCTCGCCCATCTCGATCCGCACCACCGAATATGACATCGACCGCTGGGGCCTGTTCGGATCGGTGGATTTCAAGCTCGGCTTCAACAGCATCGTCGTGGGCGGCTGGTTCGAGCACAATAATTTCAACCAGGCGCGGCGCTTCTACGACCTCGGCACCCGCACCACGCCGAGCAAGTCCTTCCGCGAATATCCCAAGAATCCGTTCTTCACCCAGTGGAACTTCGATTTCACCACCGACACGCTGCAATATTATGTTCAGGACGCCATCGAGCTGGGCGAACTGAAGATCAACATCGGCTGGAAGGGCTTCAAGGTCGACAACGAGGCCGATGCGATCGTCAAGGACGTCTTCCCCGAAGGCAAGTTCAAGACCGAGGACTGGTTCCAGCCGAGCGTCGGCATGGTCTATGATCTGGGCGGCGCCGAGGTCTTTGCCGGTTTCACCCAGGCCACCCGCGCATTCCCGTCGGTGAACGGCAGCATCTGGGGCACTACCCAGGCGGGCTTCGACGCGATCAAGGACACGATCAAGCCCGAGACATCGGACACCTATGAGCTGGGCGTGCGTTACGGCAACTCCGCCTTCAACGGCGTGCTCGGCGCTTATCTCGTCAACTTCCATGATCGCCTGCTCGGCGTGGCGAGCGGCCCGGACATCATCGGCAGCCCCTCGGTGCTTCAGAATGTCGGCTCGGTGCGCTCGGTCGGCGTCGAGGCGGCGGGCGACCTGAAGCTCAACGAGGTCGTCACCCTCTACGCCTCCTACACCTACACCGACGCCACCTATCGCGACGATGTGGTGGACGGGGCCGGGGCCATCACCCGGCTCAAGGGCAAGACCGTGGTCGACGCTCCGAAGCATATGGCACGCGGCGAGATCGGCTATGACGACAGCGCGCTGTTCGCCCGCGTCTCGGCCAACTACATGTCGCGGCGCTTCTTCAACTATCTCAACGACCGCTCGGTCCCCGGCCGGGTGATCTTCGACGCCTCGCTCGGTTACCGCTTCGGCGCCGACAAGCAATATGAGCTGCAACTCAACGCCAGTAACTTCACCGGCAAGAAATATGTCGGCACGATCAACTCGGCGGGTACCGGCAATAGCGGGGACCGCCAGACCCTGCTGGTCGGCGCACCGCAGCAGTTCTTCATCTCGCTGAAGGCGGGGTTCTGATCATGCGGGCCGCGCTGTTCATCGCCGCCGCTCTGTGGGCCTCCTGCGCTTCGGCCAGGCCGGTCCTGATGATCTCGATCGACGGGCTCCGGCCCGCCGACGTGATCGAGGCGGAGCAGCGCGGCCTGCGCATTCCCCATCTGCGGCGCTTCGTCGCCGAGGGCGCCTATGCCAGCGGCGTGCGCGGCGTGCTGCCGACAGTCACCTATCCGAGCCATGTGACGCTGGTCACCGGTGCCAGCCCCGCGAAGCATGGCGTCGTCAGCAACACCACCTTCGATCCCATGCAGATCAATTATGGCGGCTGGTACTGGTACGCCACCGACATCCGGGTGCCCACGCTGTGGGCGGCGGTGACCGAAGCCGGCAAGACGGCGGCGAGCCTTCACTGGCCGGTCAGCGTCGCCGCTTCCGGAGTGACCTGGAACATCCCGCAGATCTGGCGGTCCGGCCATGCCGACGATGCCAAGCTGGTGACGGCGCTGTCGACCGCCGGCCTCGTCGCCGAACTGGAACGGGCGACCGGCGAGCCCTATGCCGCCGGAATCGACGAAAGCGTCGAAAGCGATGAAAGGCGCGGCCGTTTCGCTGCGAAGCTGATCGCGCTGCACAAGCCCGACTTCATGACGGCCTATCTTACGTCACTCGATCATGAGCAGCATGCGCACGGGCCGGGTTCGCCGGAGGCGCATGCGGCGCTCGAGCGAATCGATGCGGTGATCGGCGGGCTCGTCGCCGCCGAGCTTGCCGCGCATCCCGACGCGGCGATCGCGATCGTCAGCGATCACGGTTTCGAGGCGATCGGGCGGGAGACCAATTTCTTCAGGGCTTTCATGGATGCTGGGCTGATCAGGCTCGATGCCAAGGGGGCGGTGACGGGTTGGGACGCGATGCCCTGGCCGAGCGGGGGCTCGGCCGCGATCGTGCTGGCCCGGCCCGACGACAAGGCGCTCGCGGCGCGCGTCGCCGATTTGCTCGCCGCGATGCAGGCGGATCCGGCCAACGGCATCGCCGCCGTGGCCGACCGCGCCGGTATCGCCCGGATGGGCGGCAATCCGGAGGCGAGCTTCTTCGTCAACATGGTGCCCGACGCGGCGGTGGCCGGCGCCTTCGGCGGCGCCACGGCGCCCCTGCATGCAGTGCCCAAATATATGGGAACGCATGGCTATTTTCCCGAGGTCGGGAATTTGCGCGCGACGTTCATGATCATGGGGCAGGGGCTGCCGAAAGGCCGCGCGCTCGGCGAGATCGACATGCGGGCCATCGCGCCGACCATTGCCGCTATGGCAGGCGTTCGCTTGACGAAGGCCGAGGTGCCGCCGGTCGCGGAGATCGCCGCGACGCGCTAAGTGGGACGGCAGCCGGCGCGGGCCTTTGCCAACCGCAACTTTTGGCCGGCACCAAAAAACTTGCCCGCTTCGCATATGCAACAGTTGCCCCATCGGGAGGACGGGGCTAAGCGGGCACCGCATTTTCGGGCGGTCGCAACGGCGTGGCCGTCTTCCTTTGCGGATCTTCATACCGGAGGAGTCGGATGGCTCGGACTAAAATCGCCCTGATCGGCGCTGGCAATATCGGCGGAACGCTCGCGCATCTCGCGGCTTCCAAGGAATTGGGTGATGTCGTCCTGTTCGACGTGGTCGAAGGCGTGCCGCAGGGCAAGGCGCTCGATCTGTCGCAGTGCGGCCCCGTCGAAGGCTTCGACGCGAAGCTCAAGGGCACCAATGATTATGCCGACATCAAGGGCGCCGACGTCATCATCGTCACCGCCGGCGTCGCCCGCAAGCCGGGCATGAGCCGCGACGATCTGCTCGGCATCAACCTGAAGGTGATGAAGTCGGTCGGCGAAGGCATCAAGGCCAACGCCCCCGACGCCTTCGTCATCTGCATCACCAACCCGCTCGACGCGATGGTGTGGGCGCTGCGCGAATTCTCGGGCCTGCCGCACAACAAGGTCGTCGGCATGGCCGGCGTGCTCGATTCGGCGCGCTTCAGCAGCTTCCTCGCCGAGGAGTTCGGCGTGTCGGTGCAGGACGTCACCAGCTTCGTGCTGGGCGGCCATGGCGACACCATGGTCCCGGTCGTCGAATATTCGACCGTCGCGGGCATCCCGATCCCCGATCTGATCAAGATGGGCTGGTCGACCAAGGAGCGCATCGACGCGATCGTCCAGCGCACCCGTTCGGGCGGCGGCGAGATCGTCGCGCTGCTCAAGACCGGCTCGGCCTTCTATGCGCCCGCCACCTCGGCGATCGCGATGGCGGAGAGCTATCTGAAGGACAAGAAGCGGGTCCTGCCCGCCGCGGTCCACCTGACCGGTCAATATGGTGTCGACAATCTCTATGTCGGCGTTCCGGTCGTGATCGGCGCCGGCGGCGTCGAGAAGATCGTCGAGATCGAGCTGTCGGACGAGGCCAAGGCCAACCTCCAGGTCTCGGTCGAGGCGGTCAAGGAACTGCTGGTCGCCTGCAAGGCGATCGACGGGTCGCTCGCCTGACATCTTACTGCATTAACCCGATCCCCGGCCTTGTCTGGGTGACGCTGAAGGGATGACGCACAGCTTATGAGTATCCTGGTCGACAAGAACACCAAGGTCATCACGCAAGGCATGACCGGCAACACCGGCACCTTCCATACCGAGCAGGCGCTGGCTTATGGCACGCAGATGGTCGGCGGCGTGACGCCGGGCAAGGGTGGCACCACCCATATCGGCCTGCCCAATTTCGACACCGTCCATGAGGCCGTGGCCGCCACCGGCGCCACCGCCAGTGTCATCTATGTTCCGCCGCCCTTCGCGGCGGACTCGATCCTGGAGGCGATCGACGCGGAGGTTCCGCTCATCGTCACCATCACCGAGGGCATTCCCGTGATCGACATGATCCGGGTGAAGCGTGCCCTGCAGGGTTCGAAGTCGCGCCTGATCGGTCCGAATTGCCCGGGTGTCCTGACCCCGAACGAGTGCAAGATCGGCATCATGCCGGGTTCGATCTTCAAGAAGGGCTCGGTGGGCGTTGTTTCCCGCTCGGGCACCCTTACCTATGAAGCTGTGTTCCAGACCTCGGCCATCGGCCTGGGCCAGACCACGGCGGTCGGCATCGGCGGTGATCCGGTCAACGGGACCAACTTCATCGACGTGCTCGAACTGTTCCTGGCGGACGACGAGACCAAGTCGATCATCATGATCGGCGAGATCGGCGGGTCGGCCGAGGAAGAAGCGGCGCAGTTCCTGCGCGACGAGGCGAAGCGTGGGCGCAAGAAGCCCATGGCGGGCTTCATCGCGGGCCGTACGGCGCCTCCGGGCCGCCGCATGGGCCATGCCGGGGCGATCGTCTCGGGCGGTCAGGGCGGCGCGGAAGACAAGATCGCGGCCATGGAGGCGGCGGGCATCAAGGTGGCGGCAAGCCCCTCGGAGCTCGGCACCACCCTGGCCGAGGTGCTCAAGGGCTGATGTGAGCAAGCCCCGTTTCCGGACCTGACCGGGTCCGAGGCGGGTGGGCGTTTCACGCCCGGTTCAGCCAAATTGATGTCAAGCTACGTTGCTGCACTTCGGGCCTAAGTCCCGGGGTGGGTGCAGACAAGGATGGTGAGATGGGTATCGAAGGCGTCGGTTTCGACGGACCGGAGGGAGTCAGTGCTTCCTTCGTTGAAGGCCTGTATCGGCAATATCGCGCCGATAGTTCCAGCGTGGACCAGAGCTGGCGGGATTATTTCGCCGGCATAGAGGCCGGGATATCCGGCCCCAGCTGGGCGCGGCCCAACTGGCCCCCCAGCAGCACCGACGCGCTGACCGCGGCGCTCGATCCCACCCAGATGGAGGTTCCGGCCAAGGCGCCCAAGGCGGCGCCCGCCGCCGCTCCGGCCCCCGCGCCGGCCATGGCCGCGACCGACCCGGCCGAGATCGAGCGGCAGGCGCTGAACTCGATCCGCGCGGTGATGCTGATCCGCTCCTATCGCGTGCGCGGCCATCTGCTCGCCAATCTCGATCCGCTCGGCCTGTCCCAGCGCGCCGAGACCGACGATCTGACCCCCGCCTGGCACGGCTTCTCCGAGGCCGACATGGACCGGCAGGTCTATGTGCCGGGCTTCCTCGGCCTGAAATGGGCCACCCCGCGCGAGATACTGGCGATCCTCCGCAAGAATTACTGCGGCAATGTCGGCCTCGAATATATGCACATCAGCGACGTGGAGGAGCGGCGCTTCCTCCAGGCGCGGATCGAGGGCAAGGACGCCGAGATCACCTTCACGCCCGAGGGCAAGAAGGCGATCCTCACCAAGGTGATCCATGCCGAGCAGTGGGAGAAGTTCCTGGGCCGCAAATATGTCGGCACCAAGCGCTTCGGCCTCGACGGCGGCGAATCGATGGTCCCCGCGCTCGAAGCGGTGATCAAATATGCCGGTGCCTATGGCGTGAACGAGGTGGTGATCGGCATGGCCCATCGCGGCCGCCTCAACGTCCTCTCCAACCTGATGGAAAAGCCCTATCGCGCGATCTTCAACGAGTTCGCGGGCGGCTCCTCCAATCCGGAGGATGTCGGCGGGTCGGGTGACGTCAAATATCACCTCGGCACCTCGACCGATCGTGAGTTCGACGGCAACAAGGTCCATCTCAGCCTCGCGCCGAACCCGTCGCACCTCGAATGCGTCAACCCGGTGGTGCTCGGCAAGTCGCGCGCCAAGCAGACCAAGCTCGACGATCTCGAGCGGTCCAGGGTGCTGCCGATCCTGCTGCACGGCGACGCCGCCTTCGCGGGCCAGGGCATCATCATGGAGTGCTTCGGCTTCTCCGGCCTGCGCGGCTACAATACCGGCGGCACGATCCATTTCGTGATCAACAACCAGGTCGGTTTCACCACCTCGCCGCAGTTCGCGCGCTCATCGCCCTATCCGTCGGACATCGCCAAGATGGTCCAGGCGCCGATCCTCCACGTCAACGGCGACGATCCCGAGGCGGTGACCTGGGCGTGCAAGGTCGCGACCGAGTTCCGCCAGACCTTCAAGCGCGACGTCGTGATCGACATGTGGTGCTATCGCCGCTTCGGCCACAACGAAGGCGACGAGCCGGGCTTCACCCAGCCGCTGATGTACGAGGCGATCCGCAAGCACCCCCCGGTCAGCGCGATCTACAGCGCGCGCCTCGTCCAGGAAGGCGTGATCGACAACGAATGGACCTCCAAGTCCGAGGGCGAGTTCGTCAACCATCTCGAGCAGGAGTTCGAGGCGGGCAAGAGCTACAAGGTCAACAAGGCCGACTGGTTCGAGGGCGACTGGACCGGCTTCGCCGAGCCGCGCGAGGCGATTACCGAGCGCCGCGCCGCGGTCACCGGCATCTCCACCGATCTGATGGCCGATCTCGGCCGCCAGCTCACCACCGTTCCCGAGGGGCTGACCATCCACAAGACGCTGGGCCGCATCCTCGAGGCGAAGAAGGAGATGTTCGCGTCGGGCAAGGGCTTCGACTGGGCGACCGGCGAGGCGCTGGCCTTCGGCTCGCTGCTGACGGAGGGCTATGGCGTCCGCCTGTCGGGCCAGGATTCGGGGCGCGGCACCTTCAGCCATCGCCACGCCGTCTGGGTCGATCAGAAGGACGGGCACAAATATATCCCGCTCTCCGCGCTCGACCGGCGCTTCCAGGTGCTGGACAGCCCGCTGAGCGAGTTCGGTGTGCTCGGCTTCGAATATGGCTATGCCTCCGCCGCGCCGAACACGCTGGTGATGTGGGAAGCGCAGTTCGGCGATTTCGCCAATGGCGCGCAGGTCATCGTCGATCAGTTCATCTCGTCGGGCGAGGCGAAGTGGCTGCGCGTCAACGGCCTCGTGATGCTGCTGCCGCACGGCTATGAAGGGCAGGGGCCCGAGCACAGCTCGGCCCGGCTGGAGCGCTATCTCCAGCTCTGCGCCGAGGATAACATGCAGGTCGCGAACTGCACGACGCCGGCCAATTATTACCACATCCTGCGCCGGCAGATGCTCCGCAAGTTCCGCAAGCCGCTGATCATCATGACGCCCAAGTCGCTGCTCCGTCACAAGTCGGCGGTATCGACGGCGGAGGAGATGACCGGCGATACCCGCTTCATGCGCGTGCTGATGGACACCAACGCGCCGGCGGCGGCCGATGTCCGCCGGGTCGTGCTGGTGTCGGGCAAGCTCTATTATGAGCTGGCCGAGGCGCGCGACGCGGCCGGGGACAAGAACACGCTGATCCTGCGGGTCGAGCAGCTCTATCCCTTCCCGGCCGATGCGCTGATCACCATCCTCGGTCGTCTGCCCAACCTCGAAACCGTGGTGTGGGCGCAGGAGGAGCCGAAGAACCAGGGCGCCTGGAGCTTCGTCGAGCCCTATATCGAGAAGGTTCTCACCGACAATGGGGGCGCGCCGAAGCGCGCGGTCTATGCCGGCCGCAAGGCCGCTGCGGCGACCGCGACCGGCCTCGCCCGCAACCATGCCGTCCAGCAGGCGGCTCTGATCGCCGACGCTCTCGGCCACGAAACAAAGGGTAAGTAAGATGGCAACCGATGTTGTGGTTCCGACGCTCGGTGAATCGATCACCGAGGCGACTCTCGGACAATGGCTCAAGAAGCCCGGCGAGGCGGTGAAGGCCGATGAGCCGATCGCCAGCCTGGAGACCGATAAGGTGGCGATCGAGGTTCCCTCGCCCGTCGCCGGCGTGGTCGGCGAGCTGGTGGTGAATGAAGGCGACACCGTCAATGTCGGCGCGGTGATCGCGCGGATCGAGGCGGGCGCCAGCGCGGCCACCGCCGCGACCCCGGCGGTCGAGGACCGCACCGCTGTCGGCCAGGCCGAGGCGGCCGCTCCCCCCGAGCCCGCCGCGGCCCCGGTCGATGAGGAAGGCGATCCCGTCACCCTGTCGCCGTCGGTGCGCCGCGCGGTGCTGGAGCATGGCGTCGACCCGTCGAAGATCCGGGGCACCGGCAAGGACGGCCGGCTGACCAAGGACGATGTCGTCGCCGCCGCGCGCACCCAGCCCAAGCCGGCTGCCCCGGCCGCAGCCGCCCCGGCGCCTGCCGTCGCCGCGCCGGTCGCCGCTTCGGCCGGTGGCCGCAAGGAGGAGCGGGTCCGCATGACCCGCCTGCGCCAGACCGTCGCCAGCCGCCTCAAGGAGGCGCAGAACACGGCCGCGATCCTCACCACCTTCAACGACGTCGACATGACGGCGGTGATCGAGGCGCGGAACAAGTATAAGGACCTGTTCGAGAAGAAGCACGGCGTCCGCCTCGGCTTCATGGGCTTCTTCGTGAAGGCCGCCTGCATGGCGCTGAAGGACGTGCCCGCGGTCAACGCCTCGATCGAGGGCGACGAGATCGTCTATCGCGACTATGTCGACGTCTCGGTCGCGGTCTCCGCGCCGAACGGCCTGGTCGTGCCGGTGATCCGCGACGCGCAGGACCTTTCGGTCGCCGGCATCGAGAAGACGATCGGCGATTTCGGCACCCGCGCCAAGAACGGCACGCTCAAGCTCGAAGAGATGAAGGGCGGCACCTTCACCATCTCGAATGGCGGCGTGTTCGGCTCGCTGATGTCGACCCCGATCATCAATCCGCCACAGTCGGGCGTGCTCGGCCTGCACCGGATCGAGGAGCGCCCCGTGGTCCGTGACGGCCAGATCGTCGCCCGGCCGATGATGTACCTCGCGCTGAGCTATGATCATCGCCTGATCGACGGCCGCGAGGCGGTGACCTTCCTCGTCGCGATCAAGAACGCGATCGAGGACCCGACCCGCCTGCTGATCGACCTGTAATAAAATCCGTCGCCCCGGCGCCCTCCCATCAAAATATATTTTGATGGGAACCCAAGGTAGCCGGGGCCGCAAGAGTTGAAACGTCGCCCCTGCCGCTTGCGGCCCCGGCCTCCGCCGGGGCGACGGGATAAGGAAGACTCGAATGTCCGACTATGATTTCGACGTGATCGTCATCGGCGCCGGCCCCGGCGGCTATGTCGCCGCGATCCGGGCCGCGCAGCTCGGCCTCAAGACGGCCTGCGCGGAAAGCCGCGAGACGCTGGGCGGCACCTGCCTCAACGTCGGCTGCATCCCCTCCAAGGCGATGCTCCACGCATCCGAGCTCTATGACGAGGCCGCCAGCGGCAAGCTCGCCAAGCTCGGCATCAAGGCCACGGTCGAACTGGACCTCGATACCATGCACGGCCAGCGCCGCGACGCGGTCAAGGGCCTCACCGGCGGTATCGAATATCTGTTCAAGAAGAACAAGGTCGAGTGGCTGAAGGGCCTCGCCGCCTTCACCGGCAAGGACACGGTCGAGGTCGCGGGCAAGAGCTATCGTGCGAAGAACATCGTCATCGCCACCGGCTCCAGCGTCACCCCGCTGCCCGGCGTCGAGATCGACGAGAAGGTCGTGGTTTCCTCGACCGGCGCGCTGGAGCTGCCCAAGGTCCCCGGCCATCTGGTCGTGATCGGCGGTGGCGTGATCGGGCTGGAACTGGGGTCGGTGTGGAAGCGGCTCGGTGCGAAGGTCACCGTGGTCGAATATCTCGATCAGCTGCTCCCCGGCATGGACGGCGAGATCCGCAAGGAAGCCGCCAAGATCTTCAAGAAGCAGGGCATGGAGCTGAAGCTCTCGACCAAGGTCACCGGCGTCACCGTCAAGGGCGGCAAGGCGACCGTCACCGTCGAGCCCGCCGCTGGCGGCGCGGCCGAGACGCTGGAGGCCGACGCGGTGCTGGTGTCGATCGGGCGTCGCCCGAACACCGAGGGTCTCGCACTGGAGCGCGCCGGCCTCACCACCAACAAGCGCGGCCAGATCGAGGTCGATCACGACTTCGGCACCGGCGTTCCCGGCATCTGGGCGATCGGCGATGTCGTCCCCGGCCCGATGCTTGCCCACAAGGCCGAGGATGAGGGCATCGCGGTGGCGGAGAATATCGCCGGTCTCACCGGCATCGTGAACCACGATGTCATTCCCGGCGTCGTCTACACCTTCCCCGAGATCGCCGCCGTCGGCCTGACCGAGGAGGACGCGAAGGCGCGCGGAGAGGTGAAGGTCGGCAAATTCCCGATGATGGCGAACAGCCGCGCCAAGACCAATCATGAGCCCGATGGCTTCGTGAAGGTGATCGCCGACGCCAAGACCGACAGGGTGCTGGGCGTCCACATCATCGCGTCGGTCGCCGGCACGATGATCGCCCAGGCTGCGCAGGCCATGGAGTTCGGCGCGACCAGCGAGGACATCGCCTATACCTGCCACGCCCATCCGACCCATTCGGAGGCGATCAAGGAAGCCGCGATGGCGGTGACCGGCAAGCCGATCCACATCTGAAGATAGAAGGGTATAGCCCTTCCTTCATGCGTCACCCCAGCGCAGGCTGGGGTCCATGTCTCTCTCCAAATGCGGTGAACACTGGGGAGACGGCAGACATGGACCCCAGCCTGCGCTGGGGTGACGTCTGTCATCTCCCCCTTATTTTCCGTCCTTCCCGAACGCCGTGCGCAACTCGCCCTTCGCTGCCTCCAATATCTTCCGCTGCTTCTCGGGCAGGTCCTTGCCCGCGCGGTTGATGTAGAAGGTCAGCATCGACATTGCCGATCGGAACGGCGTCGCCTTGCGGCGCCGGCTATGCTCGGCCGACTGCTTGAGCGAGTGGGCGATCTTCGCTGGATCGCTCAGCGTGAACACGCCGCGATCCAGCGTCAGCGCATCCGAATGCTCGGTCACGTCCTGCGACCATTTGTGCGCCGTCATCGCTGCCTCCGCCTCAGATCGGCGAGATGCCCATGAACTTCAGGATGCCGAGGACGAGCAGCAGCAGCGCGATCGCGGCGATGATGCCGCCCACATTCATGCTGCTCTTCTCGACGACGACCCGTTCGTCACTGTTCACATCGGCCATAATGTCTCTCCTGCCTTGGTCAGCCCCCAACGACCGGGCCCGGCAGGTCGTTCCGTGGGACGAAGGGCGCGCTAAATGGGTTGCCATTCCCGGCGGCCATCGGCAGAGGGGCCGGCCCATCTTTCCAGGATTATTTCAGGTGACAGGCGGATCGATCGGTCTCGATTTCGGGACGACCAACAGCGTCGTGGCGCTGGGGCAGGGCGGCGGTTCCGATCTGCTCGATTTCGCCGCGCCGCGCGGTGCCGCGCCGGTCTTCCGCTCGGCGCTGTGCTTCTGGCATGATGACGATGCCGACGGTGGGCTGGCCTCGGATGCGGGGCCATGGGCGATCGCCGAATATCTCGAATATCCGGCTGACAGCCGCTTCATCCAGTCGTTCAAGACGGTCGCGGCCAGCCAGAGCTTCGACCAGGCGACGATCTTCGGGAAGCGTTTTCGCTTCGAGGATCTCGGCCGTGTCTTTCTCGATCGCATGGTCGGCCATGCCGGCGGGCGCCTCGATACCCGCCCCCCGCGCATCGTCGTCGGGCGTCCGGTCGAGTATGCCGGTAGCCGCCCGGACGAGGCGCTCGCCCGGCAGCGCTATGCCGCGATGTTCGAAGGCTTCGGCGTCGATATCCATTATGTCTATGAGCCGCTGGGTGCTGCCTACAGCTTCGCCGCACGGCTTGACGAGCCAGCCACCGTCCTCGTCGCCGATTTCGGCGGCGGTACCAGCGACTTCTCGGTGGTGCGGATCGGCGCGCGGGGCGATGCGCCGCGTTGTGTGCCGCTGGGCCATGCCGGCGTCGGCATCGCGGGGGACCGGCTTGACTATCGCCTGCTCGATCGCCTCGTCCTGCCGATGCTGGGGAAGGGCGGGGAGTATCGCTCGTTCGACAAGCTGCTCGAGATTCCGCGCAGCTGGTTCAGCGACTTCGCCGACTGGTCGCGCCTCGCGCTGATGCGCAATCCCAGAACCTTGGCCGAGCTGGAGCGCCTGCGTCGCGCGGCGGTCGATGGCGATGCGATCGCGCGGATGATCGCGGTGATCGAGGGCGAGCTGGGCTACCCGCTCTATGAGGCCGTCGCACAGACCAAGCGGGCCCTGTCGACGGCGGAGGTCGCGCCCTTCCGCTTCGACGGGGGCGGCCTGACGATCGAGGCCGATGTCAGCCGCGCTTCGTTCGAGGACTGGATCGCCGAGGATGTCGCGCAGATGGAAAGGGCCGTCGATCGCGCGCTCGCCGCCTCCCGGATCGACGCGGCAGGCATTGATCGCGTCTTCCTGACCGGCGGTACCTCGCTAGTCCCCCGCATCCGCCGCATCTTCACCGATCGCTTCGGAGCGGATCGGATCGAGAGCGGGGGCGAACTCACTTCGATCGCCCATGGCCTCGCGCTCATCGGCCAGGAGGAGGATGTCGCCGCCTGGTCGGCCTGATCCGGGCCCCTCGCCGCGCTTGGAACCGGCCCGTCCTTATGGCAGGGCGGGCGGGAGCCACGGGAAGAATATGTAGATGGTTGCCCAAATCGAGCCGTTTCACGCGATCGCGATCAGCCGGATCGCCCACCAGCTGCGCGACGAGAGCCGCTCGATCATCCATATGGAATTCGGCCAGCCCTCCACCGGTGCGCCGGCCGCCGCCATCGCCGCGGCGCGTCATGTGCTCGACACCGACGCCATGGGCTATTGGGAAAGCACCCGCCTCAAGGAGCGGATCGCCGGCCATTATCGCGAGCGCCATGGCGTGGCGGTCGATCCCGAGCAGGTCATCCTCACCTGCGGCGCGTCGCCCGCGCTGGTGTTGGCCCTGTCCTGCCTGTTCGCGCCGGGGGACCGCGTGGCCTTCGCGCGGCCGGGCTATGTCGCCTATCGCAACACCCTGAAGGCGCTCTATCTCGATCCGGTCGAACTGGCCTGCGGGCCGGCGCAGCGTTTCCAGGTCACGGCGGCGGCGCTGGCCGCGCTCGATCCCGCGCCCAGCGGCGTGATCATCGCCTCGCCCGCCAATCCCACCGGCACGATCATCGCGCCGGAGGAGGCGAGGGCGATCGCCGCGGTGTGCCGCGAGCGCGGCATCCGGATCGTCTCGGACGAGATCTACCACGGCCTCAGCTACGGCGCCGTCACCCGCTCGCTGCTGGAGGACGCACCCGACGCGCTGATCCTCAACAGCTTCTCCAAATATTTCAGCATGGCCGGCTGGCGGCTCGGCTGGCTGGTCGTCCCGCCCGATCTGATCGGCGCCGCCCGCGCGCGGATGGGCAATCTCTTCCTCACCCCGCCGTCGCTCGCGCAGCATGCCGGGCTCGCCGCCTTCGACTGCCGCGAGGAGCTGGAGGGCCATGTCGAGACCTATGCCCGCAACCGGGCGCTGCTGCTGGAGGCGCTTCCCCACCTCGGCCTCGGCAACATCGCGCCGCCCGACGGCGCCTTCTACATCTATGCCGATGTCCGCCACCTGACCGATGACAGCATGGCCTTCTGCAAGCGGCTGCTGCTCGATACCGGCGTCGCCCTCGCGCCCGGCATCGATTTCGATCCGGTCGACGGCCACCATTATATCCGCTTCAGCTTCGCCGTCTCGACCGCGCTGGTCGAGGAGGCGCTGCGCCGGATCACCCCCTGGCTTGCCGAGCGGGCAAGCGAACGCGCGGTGGCGTGAGGGCAAGAAAAAAGCCCCGGGCCGGAACCCGGGGCTCTTGTCGCTTTCGATCGCGAAGCTCGCCCTATTGCACGACCATCGTCGTGAAATAGACATTGTCGATCCCGCCGAAGCCGGTGCGCTGCTTGAGCGTTTCGTTGATCGCGTCCTTCAGCCCCTTCTGCAGCGCCAGCTTGCCCTCCGGGGTGGAGATGGTGAAGCTGTCCTGCTGCGCCATCACCATCAGGATCGCCGATCGGATCGGCAGCTCATTCTCCTTGAGGTTGTCGAGCACCTTCTGGTCGTAGAAGGTCGATGCGCCCAGGCCGATCTGCGTGAAGCCGTCCGAATCGCGCAGGTTCGCGGTGAAGGGCTGCTCGAAGGTGTAATAGCTCGCCTTGTACTTGGTCGGATCGGGCGACTTCTCCACCTCGAAGCCCATCGGCAGGGTCTTCTTCTCGCCATGCTCGGCGCCATGGTCCTCGGCGCCTTCCTTCTTGACGAGCTGGGGCATGTTGGGATCGACCGGGGCCTCCTCCTTGTGCCCGCCCGCCAGGCCGGCGCCCGCGGCGTACAGGCCGGCGCCGACCCCGCCGCCGCCAAAGACGAGCGCCATGACGAGCGTCATGACGATGCCCTTCATCTTACCCTTTTTCTTCGGCGCCTCGGCGGCCGGTGCTGCTGCTGCACTCATCGTTCAGGTCCCATGATCAAGCGTAGAGTTCGCCATCCTCGCGTGGTGCCGAATCACCGGCATCATCGCGACTCGTGGCCTGTGTACGCGCAAAAGGTTGATGATCTGCTGACGGCTGGCGCTGCTGGCCGGCCTGGCCCTGATGGTTCTGAGCAAAGGCGGAGCCGTGGTTGGCGCCGCTCTGCTGCTGGTTGTTCAGCTCGACATGCGTCTCGGAAACCCGCAGCCCCTGGGCGCGGACCTCGGCGATCAGCTGCGGCTGCGCGTCGGCGATGATGGTGCGCGCCTGGTCGGTATCGGCGGTCAGCTTGATCGCGGTGCCCGCCGCGCTGTTGGCGATCTCCACCGTCAGCGCGCCGAGATGCTCGGGGTTGAGGTGGAATTTCAGATGGCCCTGCTGGGTCGCGGCCTGGCTGATGTCGCGGGCCAGCCGGTCGAGCCACTGGCTGTCGCGCGCCAGGTCGAGATGGCGTTCGACGGTCTGCAGGCCCTCGCTGACAGCCGGCGTGGCGCCATCGGCCGGCGCGGCGGCGGCGACGGGCTGGCCTGCCGGCTGAACCCCCGCGATCGCGGGATCGACAGACGGCGCGGAGGGCATCGCCGGGCTGGCCGGCGCCGGTGTCGCGGACGCCACAGTGACGGGGGCCAGGTCGTCGCCGGTCGGCGCGATCGGCCGATCGGTGTCGGCCGGCGCCGGAGCGACGCTCGCCTGCGGGGCCGTTACATCGGCTTTGGCGGCGGTGGCGATCGGCGGAGCGGCGGGCGCCCGCGCGGGCTTGCCGGCCTTGGCGCCCTGCGGCGCCGGCTCGGCGGCCAGGGCCTCGGGCGCCACTGCCGCGACGGTCTCGGGAGTCGGCATCGGCGTGGCGTTCGAAACGGGCGTCGCCGCGACGGGCGCGACACCGGGCTCTGCCGCCGCCGGCATCGGCGCATCGGCGGGCATGCGGCCCGGTGTGAGGGCCGATTTCAGCGAGGCGATCAGCGTCGCGATATTGCCACGCGCGGCCGGTCGGGCGGGCGCCGTCGCATCGTCCACCACGGGGGTCGCTTCGATCGCGCCCCGGGTGTCGCCGACATCGGCGGCGAACGGCTTGGCGGCGGCGGCCGTCGGAACGGGCCTGGCGTCGGGCACGATGGCCGCTGCCGGGGCCTGTTGCCGCGGCTGGCTGTCGACCGGAAGACGGGTCACGTCCTTCGCCTGGGGCGGGATCTCGCCGGCCCGATCGGCGGTCGGCGTCTCCGGCCGGGGGGCGATGGCCGCCGGTCGGAGCGGCATGGCCGGGGCGCTGTTCGCCGCCAGCCGGGTGATGGTGCGGCCGACGAGCACCGGCTCGGCGGGCGCTGCGCCATCCAGTGCGGCGGGGGCGGGTGTCGGCACCGGCGTGCCCTGCGCGGCGGGTGCGGGCGCCGGCTGGGTGACCGTGATCTGGCCGGCGGCGGCGACCATCGCCTCGATATCGGCCAGCAGGTCGAGCGGCTGGTCGGCACCGGCGTCCTGGCTCTTGCTCTCGGATGCGCCCGGCGCCGTTTCGTCGCCCATGATGGCGATGATCTCGGCCTCGCCCTCGGCGCCGGTTTCGGGATTGGGCCCGCCTTGGCCCGCCTTGCCCTCGGGCTGGGTTTGGGCGACGAGCTTGGCGAAGGCCGGCGCGGCCTCGCCCACGGGCGGGCTGGCCGGCATCGGCGTCGGGCTGGCCGGCGTCGGGCTGGACGTCAGGGCGATCGCGGATGTCGAGAGCGCGGCAACGGCCATGTCAGTCTTCCCCTTCGTTCTTCTTGGTCGTCCGGGACCGGAAATGCGCGGCCATGCGCGCCTCGGTCCAGTCCTGCAGCGCCTTCACGGCGCGCTGGTCGAGCTTCGCGGCGCTCTCCTGGCGCTGGCGCGCCTCCAGCCGCTCGGCAACCTTCTGCTCGGCGGTCGCCTTGGCGGAAGCGATCGCGGTGTCGAGGCCATGGCGCGCGGTGTCGAGCCGCTGCGCCAGCGTCCCCCGGTTCTGCAGGATCGCGCCGCTTGACGGGCCCGCCGGCAGCGTCAGGCTGTCGCGCAGGGTCGCCAGCTTGGCGGCGTTGGTCTCGAGATGGACGACCTGCGCCTCCGCGCTCGCCGCCACCGAAGCCGCCAGCAGATGCTGCGCCGCCCGCACCCGCGTGATCCGCGCGCGCTTCTTGACCAGCGCCTTCATCCGCCGAACGCCTCAAGCAGTTGCTGGGTGGATGTCGCGTAATCGACCCGGTCCTTCTGGCCCTGGCTGATGAACTCCAGGATATGGTCGTGCCGCGCGATGGCGACATCGACGATCGGGTCGCTGCCGCTGCGATAGGCGCCCATCAGGATCAGGTCGCGATTTTCCTCATAGACCGCCCACAGCCGGCGCAGGATCTGCGCCGCCTGCTGGTGCTCGGGGGTCACGATGTCGCTCATCACGCGGCTCAGCGACTTGCCCACGTCGATCGCGGGGAACACGCCCTGCTCGGCCAGGGCACGCGACAGGATGATATGGCCGTCGACGATCGCGCGCGCGGTGTCGACGATCGGATCGTCGGTGTCGTCGCCGTCGGCGAGCACGGTGTAGAGCGCGGTGATCGATCCGCCCGTATGGGCATCGACCCCGGCGCGCTCGATCAGGCGCGGGATCAGGCCCAGCGCCGATGGGGGATAGCCCTTCATCGTCGGCGGCTCGCCCAGCGACAGGCCGATCTCGCGCTGCGCATGGGCAACGCGGGTCAGGCTGTCGATCAGCAGCAGCACGCGCTTGCCCTGCGCGCGGAAATATTCGGCGATCGCGGTGGCGCGCATCGCGGCGCGCAGGCGCAGCACCGGCGGATGATCGGCCGGCACCGCCACGACCACGCTCTTCTGGCGTACCGGGCCGGACAGCTTGGTCGCCAGGAAGTCGGAAACCTCGCGGCTGCGCTCGCCGACCAGGCCGACGACGATGATGTCGGCATCGGCGCCGGCGATCATCTGGCCCATCAGCACCGATTTGCCGACGCCCGAACCGGCGGCAATGGCGATGCGCTGGCCGACGCCTGCGGTCAACAGCGCGTTGATCGCGCGCACGCCCATGTCGAATGGTTCGGTGACGCGGGCGCGGTCCAGCGGGTTGCCGCGCTTGCCGGCGAGCGGCCAGCGCTCGGATGTGGCGATCGGGCCCATCCCGTCGATCGGATTGCCCAGCGCGTCCATCACGCGGCCCAATAGTGTTTCGCCGACGTCGACCGATCCGCCGCGCCGGTCGGGCTCGACCCGCGCGCCCGCGCTGTGCGGCGCATCGGCGTCCAGCGCCATCAGCAGGGTGCGGTTGCCGCGAAAGCCGACGACCTCGGCCAGCGCGGCATGGCCGTCGGCGTCGATGACGCGGGCGTTGGAACCCACCGGCATCGGAAAGCCGGTCGCTTCCAGCATCAGTCCGTCATAGGAGGCGAGCCGGCCGACCCGGCGGGGGCCGACCTGTTCCAGCTCGACGGTGCCGAGCATCGCGTCAGCGGTCGCGGCGAGGGTCATCGCGGCATACCCATCGCGTCGAGCTGCTGGCGCAGCTTGGCAAGGCGGACCTGCGGGCCGTCCTCGATCCAGCCTTCGCCGCTTTCGAGGATGATGGTGCCGGAGGCGAGATGATGGTCGGGCGCCACGGCGATGCCCAGCTCGACGCCTTCGAGCATCGCTATGTCGTCGGGGTGCATGCGCAGCCGGGCGGGGCCGGACTCGGCGGTCACCAGTTCGGCGATCGTCTCGGCGCGCTCGCGCAACAGGACGGGATCGATCTTCACCTCGCCGACGATCTGGCGGACGAGGCGGGTGACCGTCTCGGCCAGCACCGATGCCAGCGGGCCGCTCGGCTCGGGCTGCAGCGCCTCGGCGGAGCGGATCAGTTCGGCCAGCGCCGCGCGCTCGCGGGCGAACTCGGCGATCATCGTCTGGCGGCCCTGCTCGAAGCCCTGGGCGAAGGCTTCGGCACGCTCGCTGTCCATGTCGACCACGGCTTCGGGCTCGCGGGCGGCGGGGGTGGGCGCGAAGTCGCTGGCGCGGCGGCGCGGGTGCGGGGCACCATCACCACCCCAGGGCGTGAAGTGCGCGGTGGGCGCCGGGCGGGCCCAGGCATTCACCCGGGTCGCGGCCTCGCGCCATTCGTGCGTCCAGGCCTCAGACAAAGTCGTCGCCCTTGCCGCCCAGGCTGATCGTGCCTTCCGCCGCCAGCTTGCGGGCGATGGCCAGCATCGCCTTCTGCGCTTCCTGTACGTCGGCCAGGCGCATCGGGCCGCGATCGGCGATCTCGTCCTGCACCGACTGGGCGGCGCGGCTCGACATGCAGCCGAAGATCTTGGCGCGCAGCTTCTCGTCGGCGCCCTTGAGCGAGACGACCAATATGTCGTTGTCGACCGTGCGGAGCAGCGCGCCCAGGTCCTTCTCGGTCAGCGCGTTGAGGTTGTCGAAGATGAACATCTCCTCCTCGATCGTCCGCGCCACGGTCTTGTCCAGCTTCTGCAGCGCCTTGATGATCCGCTGTTCGGCGGCCTTGCGCGAGCTGTTGACGATCTGGGCGGCTTCGCTGGCGCCGCCGCGGCGGATGGTCGATCCGTTCGACTGGGCGGTGGCCGGCCGGCTCAGCAGCTCGTCCAGCTCCTCCAGCGCGGCCTCGGTGACCGGGCCCATCGTCGCGACGCGATAGACCAGGTCGGCCTGCACGTCGTCGGGCAGCAGCTGCAGCACATCGGCCGCGCGCTGCGATTCGAGGAAGGCCAGCACGATCGCCGCGATCTGCGGATGCTCGAACTCGATCAGGTTGGCGATCTGCCGCGCGTCCATCCACTTGAGGTTCTCGAGCGCGGTGGTGTGCTGGACCGGGGTGATCCGCTGCAGCACCTGATCGGCTTTGTCCTGGCCCAGTGCCTTGTGCATCATCCCCTTGATCTGGCGCTCGACGCCGAAGCCCAGCGTGGTGCGGGCCTTGGCGCGGTCGACGAACACGTCGAACACGCCGTCGATCTCGCCTTCGGAGATGTTGGCGACGTTGAACATCGCGCCGCCGAGATGCTGGACCTCGTCCGGATCGAGCCGGCTCAGCACGGTGGCGGCTTCCTCCTCGCCCAGCAGCATCAGCAGGATCGCGGCGGCGGAACTGCCGGTCGGGGCGACCGGGGTCGCGCCGTCGGTGTCGATGGGGGTTTCGTCGGCCATCGGATCAGGCTCCCGGCATGTCGGCGCGGATCAGGTCGCGGACGACCAGCGCGGCGCGGTCGGGATCCTGCTTCACGAAGTTGCGGATCAGTTCGGCGCGGTTGGCATAGCCCGGGGTCGCCTCGATCATGTCGAGCGTTACCGGCTTGTTGGGATCGATCAGCGCCTGCTGCGCCATCTCGGATGCGATCTCGGCACGGATGGCGGGGTTGGTGCCCTGCGGCAGGCGGCCACCCGATGCGATCATCGCCTCCATCACCGCCTTCTTCTCCTCGGCCAGCGCGGCGCGGCGCTTGAGCAGCGGCTTGGCGACGCCGAAGACGAGCAGGGCGACGACGAACAGCGCGGACAGGTTGCGGGCCAGGGTCGATACCCAGGGCGCTTCCCACCAGTTCGGCTTGACCTCGGCCTCCTCGGCCACCGCGAAGCTGCGGGCGGACAGGGCGACGACATCGCCGCGCGCCTGGTCGGCGCCCACCGCGCCACGCACCAGCGTCTCGATCGAGGCCAGCTCGGCGCGGCTGAACTTGCGGCTGCCTTCGCGCAGGGCGACCGCGACCGACAGCCGCTTGACCGTGCCGATCGGTGCCTTGGTCACCGATACTTCGCGGCCCAGTTCATAGGTGCGATTGTAGTTTTCGGATGTCTTGGCGGCATTGGCAGCGTCGGTGGTGCCGGGCGCGGGAACCGTCTGGTTCGGCGCGGCGGTCACCTGGCTCGCGGCCGGCGGCTGGTTCGACAGCGCGCCGGGGATACCGGTCGCTTCGCCGCCGCCATTCTTGTCGCCGGTCCAGCTGCCCTGCTCCTGGCGGACCACGGCGGTATCCTTGGGATAGCTTTCGCGGGTCGCCTGGGTCTCGGTGAAGTCGACATCGGCATGCACCTCGGCGGTGAAGTTGCCGGGGCCGACGATCGGGGTCAGGATCTTGTTGAGCGCGTCGAGATAGCGCTGCTCGATCTTGGTCTGGATATCGACCTGCCGGTTCGAGGCCTGGCTCATCGCGTCGCCGCCGGGCGAGGAGAGCAGGCGGCCGGCCTGGTCGACCACCGATACGGCGTCCGGGGTCAGGTTCGGCACCGAGGAGGCGACGAGGTTGACGATCGCCTGGACCTGCGAGTCCGACAGGGCACGGCCGGCGCGCAGGCGCAGCATCACCGATGCCTGCGGCTTGGCTTCGTCGCGCAGGAACACGCTGGGCTGGTCGGCGGCGACATGGACCTTGGCGCTCTCGACCGAGTCGATCGCCTCGATCGTGCGGGCCAGGTCCATCTGGCGGGCGGTGCGCAGCTTCTCGCCTTCCACCGCGCGGCTGGCGCCGAGCGGCAGGGAGGAGATCAGTGCGTCGCCATCGGGGGCCGACTTGGGCAGGCCCTGCTGCGCCATCAGCATCTTCGCCTGATAGAAGCTGGTCTCGGGAACGGTCAGCGATCCGGTGCTGCGATCGATCTCATAGGGGATGTTCGCGGCCTTCAGCGCATCGGCGACGGCGGCCTTGTCGCCATCGGCCATGCCGGGGAACAGGTCGCGCTGCGGCGCGCCCGACATGGTCGACCACAGCAGCGCGGCGCCGCCGAGCAGGCCGACCAGGCCCATCATCGGCAGGCTGCGCTGGATCGCCGGCTGGTTGGTGAAGTCCTTGATCCGGTCGAGCACGGCGCCGGTGCCGACGCCGGGGGCGGCGGACGAGGCGGCAAGCGCGGGAGCGGTGGCGGGGGAGGGGATGATGTCAGCCATGGATCATTACACCGGCATGCTCATGATGTCCTTGTAGGCGGACAGGAGCTTGTTGCGGACCTGGAGGGTCGCCTGGAAACCGACGCTGGCGCTCTCGCGCTGGAGCATCACGGCGGCGATGTCGGTCGTCTCGCCGCGCTCGTAGCTTTCGGTGATCGCGCTGGCCTTGGCCTGCTGGTTGTTCACCTCGCCCAGCGCGCCGCGCAGCGTGGCGGTGAAGCCGCCATCGGGCGCGTTGACGGCGTTGGCCGTCTGCCCGATCCCGCCGACCAGCGGGTTCGGCGCGGGCGCGGCTGCGGCCTTCTGCAGCGCGCTGTTCTGCTGCAATATGGCGTTTCGCATCGCCAGGAGATTGCTGGTGTTGACGGTCGTCATCTACCCCTCCCTCAAGCCGCCACGGCGCGCATGTCGGCCATACGGTAGCGCAGCGTGCGTTCGGAAATGCCGAGCCGCTGGGCGGCGCGGAGACGGTGGCCGCCGGTGGCGGCAAGGGCTTCCTCGATCGCGCGGATCTGGCTGACGCGCTTGGCGTCGGCAAGGCGGATCGGGGCGGTTTCCGGACCGGCCGGAGCCGCGACCGGAGCGGTCTCGTTGGCGGCGATCGGGCGCGGCGCGACCGGCGCGGACACCGCGTCGATCATCAGGTCGGCGGCCTCGATGCGGGCGCCGTCGCGCATCAGCATCGCGCGCTGCAGCACATTCTCCAGCTCGCGGACATTGCCGGGCCAGCCATGCGTCATCAGCCGGTCGAGCGCCTCGGCGGTCGGCCAGGCGAGGTCTTCCTGCTCGGGCGTGTGGCGCAGCAGCAGCGCGGCGGCGATGGCGCGGATGTCCTGGCGGCGCTCGCCAAGCGCCTTCAGCGCCAGCGGCATGACGTTGAGGCGCCAGTAGAGATCGGCGCGGAACCGGCCGGCTTCGACCTCGGCGGCGAGATCGCGGTTGCCGGCGGCGATGACGCGGACGTCCACCGCGATCGGCGCGGTGGCGCCGACGGGAAGCACTTCGCGCTCCTGCAGCGCGCGGAGCAGCTTGGCCTGGAGCGCGAGCGGCAGCTCGGAAATCTCGTCCAGCAGCAGCGTGCCGCCCTCGGCGGCGCGGAACAGGCCCTCGCCGGTGCCGACCGCGCCGGTGAAGGCGCCCTTCTGGTGGCCGAACAGCATCGCCTCCAGCATGGTCTCGGGCAGTGCGGCGCAGTTGACCGCGACGAAGGGCTTGTCGGCGCGCGGGCTCGCGGCGTGGATGAAGCGGGCGACGCCTTCCTTGCCGGTGCCGGTCTGGCCCAGCAGCAGCACGGTCGCGTCGCTGCGGGCGACGCGGGCGGCGATTCCCAGGAAGCGGGCGCTCTCCGGTTCGCCGCAGGCCGGCATGCCGCGCGGGCGGGCCAGCTCGGCGATCAGCGCATGGCCGAACGCCATGTCCTCGAAGCCGAAGACGATGGTGGCGGGGCGGCCGACCTTTGCCCGGCGCAGCACCGGCGCGCCATCGGCGAAGTCGATCAATATGTCGTTCTGGCGGGCAAGGCCGATCTCGGTGACGTGCAGGATGCGCGGTGCGCGATCGGCGGAGGCGGCCGGGTCGACCATCGCGGTCTCGATCCCCGCGCCCGCCAGCCAGGCGACGAGCGTGGGCTGCGAACCCTGTGCCTTCTCGCTGATGCCGATCATCGTCATGGCGGTCCTTCGCGGATCGATGCGCCAGCCGCACCAATTCCTTGCCCGACATGATTACCGGCGGATTAACTTAAAAAGTCTTAATAGACCGCGCGCCGTGCCCGCCCTCATGCGCGAGCGTCGTACGCGGGCGCGCGAAGGCGGCCGGGTGATGCCTATCATCTATCTGAAATATAAAGGCTTTTCCGGCGCGGCAAAAAGCTGCTCATCCAATGGTCGAACCCGGCAAAAAATTGCCGTGGGTCTGCCGGGGTCTGTTCGGGGCGGCGCCCGTTTCGGCTGTGGTTTCGCCCCTTAAACAAAATAATCGAAAAAATAATCCATGTTTTTCAGATACTTAATCTGAAAAATCGGCCGTGGTGAATTTTCCTGGTTAAAGCGGGGGTAAGCACGGCCGTTAATGGGATCGAGGCGAGAACGGCCAGCACCGGATCGTCGCCTGCTTTTTAAACTTGGTTTTAGAAACAAGGACTGATCCAATGACCGTCATCAACACCAACATCTCTTCGCTCCGCGCCCAGAACGCCGGTCGACTGGCCGACCAGATGTCGGCGACCGCGATGGCCCGCCTGTCGAGCGGCAAGCGCATCAACTCCGCGAAGGACGACGCTGCCGGCCTCGCCATCGCCTCCTCGATGACCAGCTCGATCCGCGGCATGACCGTCGCGATCCGCAACGCCAACGACGGCATTTCGCTGTCGCAGACGGCGGAAGGCGCGCTGGGCGAGGCGAGCAACATGCTGCAGCGTATCCGCGAACTGGCCGTCCAGGCCGCCAACGGCACCTATCAGTCGACCGACCGCGACAATCTGCAGACCGAAGTCGCCGCGCTCCAGTCGCAGCTGACCAGCATCGTGACCGGCACGAAGTTCAACGGCAACACGCTGTTCTCGGCCACCTCGACCGCGACGAGCTTCGCGATCCAGACCGGCATCAACTCGGGCGACACCACCTCGATCTCGGTCGGTGGCCTCGACAAGGTGGCCGCGGCCTATGCCAACACCATCAAGGTCGACACCTCCACCAACGCCGGCCTGGCGATCACCGCCGCCGACGCGGCGCTTGCCCAGGTGGCCAATGTCCGGGCCAATCTCGGCGCCAACCAGAACCGTCTGGAAGCCAGCGTTGCCGTGCTGACCGCGAACATCACCAACCTGTCCGAGGCCCGCTCGCGGATCGAGGATACCGACTTCTCGGCGGAATCGAGCGCCCTCGCCAAGGCCGGCATCCTCCAGCAGGCTTCCACCGCGATGCTCGCCCAGGCCAATCAGAGCCAGCAGAGCGTGCTCAGCCTGCTCAAGTAGGTCGCTTACCGTATCTTTTGCTGGCCGAGACGGCCCCCGGTGCATCGCATCGGGGGCCGTTTCGGTTTTGGCGTCTTCGGCGTCGCGTCGCCGCGCCACGCTCAGCGTCGCCCCGGCGGAGGCCGGGGCCGTAACCGCTTTTGCGACAAGCTCGCCGCGCAAACTCTTGCGGCCCCGGCCTCCGCCGGGGCGACGCCCACTGACGAAGGCCCTGGCACCGTCCGTCCCCAACATTCGTCTATTCGTCCGTGCCGGGCTTCGTGCCGCACGCGCAGGCCTCTCCACGTCATGCCAGCGAAGGCTGGCATCCATTTCTATCGCCATGTCAGGTGCCGTCGCGTTTGAAGAGCGCCGGGATCCCAGCCTCCGCTGGGGGAGCAAATAAGGCTGGAAGGTGCGCCAGAAGCCGCTCCGCAGCCCCCGATCATCCTAAAGTCTAAGCTAGCCATGCCCGTTTCAGGGCTATCTGCTAAAGCGAATAACCCACTGATATAACTGTATATATCCGCGCCCGCGCGTAGGGAGCCGGGCCATTTACCCAATTTATTTATGGTTAATGGCCGCTAACCATCTTTCTTCCTTAAGCCTGCTTTCCCCGCGTCGTTACCCGGATCGTGGCGAGGACGGTCAAGTGAGCCGGAACGCCTTGTAGTAGCGGAAGGATTTTTCAATGGCTGTCATCAACACCAACATTTCGTCGCTGCGTTCGCAGAATGCCGGCCGTCTGGCCGACAAGCTGCAGGCGACCGCCATGGAGCGCCTGTCGAGCGGCAAGCGCATCAACAGCGCCAAGGACGATGCCGCCGGCATGGCGATCGCTTCGTCCATGACCGCTTCGGTCCGCGGCATGAGCGTCGCGATCCGCAACGCCAACGACGGCATCTCGCTGGCGCAGACTGCGGAAGGCGCGCTCGGCGAAGTCAGCAACATGCTGCAGCGGGTCCGCGAGCTGGCCGTCCAGGCCTCGAACGGCACCTACCAGTCGACCGATCGTGACAATCTGCAGACCGAAGTCGCCGCGCTCCAGTCGCAGATCACCGACGTGGTGACCAAGACCAAGTTCAACGGCAACACCCTCTTCTCCGCCACCTCGACCGCGACGAGCTTCGCGATCCAGACCGGCATCAACTCGGGTGACACGACGTCGATCTCGGTCGGCGGTCTCGACAAGGTCGCTGCGGCCTATGCCAACACCATCAAGGTCGACACCACCACCAATGCCGGCCTGGCGATCACCGCCGCCGACGCCGCGCTCGGCCAGGTCAACACGGTCCGCGCCGGTCTCGGTGCCACCCAGAGCCGCCTCGACGCCGCCGTCAACGTGCTGACCGCGAACGTCAACAACCTGTCCGAGGCCCGCTCGCGGATCGAGGATGCGGACTTCTCGGTGGAATCGACGGCGCTCGCCAAGGCGGGCATCTTGGCCCAGGCGTCCACGGCGATGCTGGCCCAGGCCAACCAGAACGGGCAGAGCGTCCTGAGCCTGCTCCGCTAAGACCAGGACGGCCTAAACACCTCGGCCGTCTCGACAGGGCCCCCGGCGCAACCTTTCCCCGCGCCGGGGGCCTTTGTCTTGTTCTTCTTTTCATTCCAGCGACGGGATCAGGGCGATGGACGCGACAGCGGCTTCAGGCGGAAACGGTTTTGACGCGGCGCTCCGCGCGCTCGAGGATCTCGAGACCAGCGTCGCCCAGGTCCGCGAGGACGGGCGCGACGACAAGGGCCCGGCGGCCGTCACCGCCACCGTCCCGCCGGCCGAACCGGTGCTGCCCCCGACCAGCGTGCTCGCCTTCTCCGATGGCGATCCCGCCGACGAGCCCGTCGCGATCGCCGCCGTCCCGCTCGCGGAAGCCGATCCCGCCCCGGCGCCGGCCCACCAGGCCGAGCCGACCGAGCCCCAGGCGGCGGCGCCCGCGCCTGTCCCGGCAACCGCCCCGGCCGTCGAGGCGCCCGCCGCCCGGTCGGGCCTCTGGACGAAGGTCGCGATCGGCCTCGGCCTTGCCTCCAGCGCCGTCTCCGCCGCCGGGCTGGTCATCGCCGAGCGGACGATCATGTCCGCCCGGCTGGTGGTCGCCGACGCCCGCGAACGGCAGGCGCAGCTCGCCCAGGCCAACCGGCTCATCCAGGATCTCCAGCTGGTCCGCGATCGCCAGGTCGAGCTGCTCAAGGCCCAGCAGGCCCAGCTCGCCAGCGCGCCGGTGAGCAGTGCCGAGCTTCAGCACCGCATGGAGGTGCTGCAGGAAGGGATCATGAAGCGCGATCCGGTCAACCAGGTCATCGAGGCGATCCGCGCCGGCCAGTCCGACAACAACGCCCGCGTCAACGAACTCGGCACGAAGATCGATCGCCTGGAAGCAGCGCTGCGGCACTGATTGTTGGCGCCCTCAGGCGCCGGGCGCGAGGCATCCACCTCGCTTGGCTTTCCTCGCATAAGCTCGGGCGGCCGTTCGGCCTTGCGGAACGCTCCGCGTTCCGACGACAATCTCAACGTTGCGTTGATCGTCGGAGCCCGTCAGGGCTCCGCAAGCGCGAACGCGCGCCCGAGCTTATGCGAGGAAAGCCAAGGTCACGGATGTGACCGCCGGCGCCTGAGGCTAATCAAAAAGCTCGGGCCAGAACAACTAACGCAATTCCCGCAGCGAACCCCGCAGCTTATCGAGCGCCGCCTTCTTGATCTGGCACACGCGCGCCGCGCCGATGCCCAGCGTCTGGCCGATTTCCTCGAGGTTCATCTCCTCGACGAAATAGAGCTGCAGCACCATCGCCTCGCGTTCGGGCAGTTCGGCGATATGTTCGGCCAGCGCCGCGCCCAGCTGCTCGCGCTCCATCGTCTGGTCGACGCGCTCCTCGACATCGGCGAACCACATCGACTGGTCCGAATAGACCTCGTCCATCGATTCCTGATAGGTCGCCGCCGTCTCGTCGAGCAGCGCGCGGAACGCGGCGCCGTCGAGGCCCAGCGCCTGGGCCAGCTCGGATTCGCTGGGGGAGCGCCCGTGGCTCTTCTCGAAATCGGCCTTGGCCTTGAGCAGCTGGCGCCGCTTGGTCATCGCGCCCCGGCTCATCGATGCGTGGCGGCGGAGGTGATCGATCATCGCCCCGCGCACCCGCATCGATGCATAGGTGGAAAAGGCGTGGCCGCGATCCTCATAGCCGTTGGCCGCCTCGACCAGCGCGATCATGCCGATCTGGATCAGGTCCTCCACGTCGATCGCGGAGGAGACCCGGCCATGCACATGCCAGGCGATCTTGCGGACGAGCTGCATGTGCGCGCGCACCAGCTCCTCCTGGCTCGCGCGCTTCGGCTTGCGGCCATAGGTCAGGTTGGTCTGGGTCGCCTCAGCCAGCACGGGCCACCGCCTCCATGCCGAAGAAGCTGTCGCCGCCCGCCGTCGCCGGGATCGCCATCGAATCGATCGATCGGGAGAGCTGGGCCATCGCCTGGGCGGCGCGGGCGTTGGGATATTGGTCGACCACCAGCCGGCGGCGCGCGGCGGCGGTGCGGACCCGCTCGTCATGCGGCACATTGCCGATATGGTTCAGCATGGTGTGGCCCAGGAAGCGGCCGGCGACGTCGCGGAAGCGGCGGAACAGCTCGCGCCCCATCGCCTCGTCGGCGGTGCGGTTGGTGATGATCGCGATGTCGGCCAGGTCATGGTCCAGCGCCAGCAGCTTGACGGTGCCGTATGCGTCCATGAACCGCTCGGAATCCGGCGCCAGCACCACCACCGCCAGATCGGCGGAGGCGACCATGTCCAGCGTGTCGGGGTCGCCCGAACCGGGGGTGTCGACGATCACGAAGTCGAGGCTGCGGCGATGCGGGCGGAACGCGTCGGCCAGCTTCAGCCGCGCGGACAGGTCCACCCGGCCCGCCACGTCGGTGGATCCGGCGGGCACGACGAACAGCGCCTCGGGCCCGTCGACCACGATCTGGTCCACCGTCAGCCGCCCGTCGATCACGTCGTCGATCGATTCCTGCGGGTCGAAGCCCATCGATCGGGTCGCGTCCAGCGGGCCCGGATCGCAATCGACCAGCATCGCCCGGCGGTGCATCCTGGAAAGCGACAGCGCCAGGTTCGCCGCGATCGTCGTCTTGCCGACGCCGCTGCGCCCGCAGGCGATGCTGATCACCCGCGCGCTGCGCTGCTGGCCCCAACTGCCCGGCAGGTCGCCCAGGTTCGGCGCATCGGTGCGATGATAGGTGGCGATGGTCATTCAGCCGTCTCCATCGGCCGGCCAAGCGCGCCGGCATTGTTCTGGGCGGGCCCGCCGCCCACCACCGCCGCGACCTCGACGGGCTTGCCGTCGGGAATCTCGAGGAAGGACATGACGGGGGTTTCGGGCAGATGCGGTTTCAGCAGCCGGGCGAGCGCGCGGCGCGCGATCGGCGATGTGACGATCGCGAAGCGGGTCGCGCTGTTGACCAGCGGCGCCGACGCTTCGGAAATCGCGGAGACGATGCGGTTGGCCAGCGCCGGCTCGAACGGATGGGCGGCGCCGGGCGATGTGCGCACCGCCTGCGCCAGCAGCGATTCCAGCCCCGCGTCCAGGGTGACGACCGGCAGCGGCATCTTCACCGGCACCAGCGTCTGCACGATCAGCGCGCCGATCCGGGCGCGGATATTCTCCACCAGCGCGGCGGCGTCGGCCGATTGGCCGGCCGCGTCCACCATCGCCTCGGCTATGCGGCGGAAATCCTTCAGCGGCACCCCTTCGGACAGCAGCGCGCGGCACGCCGACGATATCTGCGCCAGCGTCAGCGGCTGCGGCGTCAGCCCGGCCACCAGCTGCGGCGCGGCCTCCTTCAGCGTGTCCAGCAGGCGCTGCGCCTCGTCCATGCCGAACAGGTCGGCGCAGGTGCCGGCGATCACCTGGTTTAGGTGGGTCGCGATCACGGTGGCGGGGTCGACCACGGTATAGCCCGCGACGATCGCGTCGCCGCGCTTGTCCGGGCTGATCCACACCGCTTCCAGCCCGAAGCTTGGATCGCGGCACTCGCGGCCTTCCACCCGGCCTTCCAGGTCGCCGCTGTCCAGCGCCAGCAGCTGTTCGGGATAGCATTCGTCCTCGCCCATGATCACGCCGGCCACGGTGATGCGATAGGCGTTGGGGGCGAGGCTGAGGTTGTCGCGCACCCGCACCAGCGGCACCACGAAGCCCAGTTCGCGGCTCAGCTGGCGGCGGATGCCGGTGATCCGCGCCATCAGCGGCGCGCCCTTGCGCTCGTCGACCAGGTTGACCAGGCCATAGCCCAGCTCCAGCCCCAGCGCGGATCCGTCGGAAATCTCGTTCCAGTCGATGCTGTTCGGCGAAACCGGGGCGGGCGCGTTCGCCGCCTCGGCCTTCGCCACCTCGACCGCGGCCTGCACCTTCTTCGCCTTGCCCAGCTTCCAGGCGACGAAGCCCGCCACGCCGGCCGCCGACAGGACGATGAAGTGCGGCATGCCGGGCACCACGCCCAGCAGCGCCAGGATCGCCGCCACCGGATACCAGGCGCGGGGCGAGCCGAATTGCGATGTGATCTGCCCCGGCAGGTCCAGCGGGCTGGACACGCGGGTGACGATCGATGCCGCCGCGATCGACAGCAGCAGCGCGGGCACCTGCGCCACCAGCGCGTCGCCGATCGCCAGGATGATATAGGTGGATGCGGCCTCCGACAGCGACAGGCCGTGGCTCAGCGTGCCCAGGATCAGGCCGCCCAATATGTTGATCACCAGGATCAGCACGCCGGCGACGGCATCGCCCTTCACGAACTTGCTGGCGCCGTCCATCGATCCGTAGAAATCGGCCTCGGTGGCCACTTCCTGGCGGCGCGCCTTGGCTTCCTCGGGGGTCAGCAGGCCGGCGTTCAGGTCGGCGTCGATCGCCATCTGCTTGCCGGGCATCGCGTCCAGGGTGAAGCGTGCCGACACTTCGGAGACGCGGCCGGCGCCCTTGGTGATCACCACCAGGTTGATCACCATCAGGATGCCGAACACGAACAGGCCGACGGCATAGTCGCCGCCGATCAGGAAATTGCCGAAGCTCTCGATCACATGCCCCGCCGCCGCCGGCCCGGTATGCCCGTCGACCAGGACGACGCGGGTGGAAGCGACGTTCAGCGACAGCCGCAGCAGGGTCGCGAACAGCAGCACGGTCGGAAAGGAGGAGAAATCCAGCGGCTTGGCGGCGTTCAGCGCCACCATCAGCACGGCCAGCGATATCATGATGTTGGCGATGAAGCCCATGTCCAGCACGAAGCTGGGCACCGGGATCACCATCAGCCCGACGAGCATCAGCGTCGCGAGCGGCAGCACCGCGCTCTTCCCCGTCACCGCCCAGAGCTTGCGAGTCACCGATGCGGGCGCCGCCATGATTCAGCCCTCCCCACGGGGGGTGGAGAGGCGCCCGAAGCCCCGGAAATCAGCCATTTCTACGCAGTCGGGCAGTGCCATCTCGATACTCTTCGCCTGTGTTGCGAAGCCAGAGATGCGGCAATCATGGTTAATTTTGAGTTAGGGATGGTGAAGATCGGGGGGCTTTAGGGAGCGGATGGGGGGCGGGGATTGGACTTTAGGCTATGTCGGTTGTGCGCCCTAATTTCGAACGTTGGCCCTCCTGCTGATGGCTCCAAAATCTGCCGATGGCGCCACTTTGCTGCCGATCGCGAGCAAAATCGGCGCAGGGCAGATATCGCCGCTTCGGCGTGTCGGATCTAGCCTTAAGTATCGGTCAGGTGGCAGCCGCGGTTGGCAACGAGCCCATCAGGTCAATGTGCTGGACAGGAAAGCCGTCCGGCCGCTGGACCGCCAGCCGACTCAGGCGAGCAATGTCAGAGACCGTAGGTTTCAATGCTTGCCAGATCTTTTCGTCTTTCGCGACCTTCCCGTGAACCAGCTTACTCCGGACGTCGTACAGCTTCCTAAAGGCCTTCTGCTTTTCGACGCGGTCGGCATAACTGTCGGCCAAAATAACCGCGGCGCGGGTCGCTACCTTGTGAATGATCTCGCCGGTGCCCCCGTCCGGCCCCAGAAGCGCCTCCAGCCCGATGCACAGCTGTAAGGCCTTCCCGGCAGGCCGCAAAAAGCGCCGCGAGAGATGGATCGTATTGAGCGCAATAGCGCATGCGTTGCGCCAGTCTCCCGTCAAAGCAAGATAGGCTTCGACGAGGGCTTTCGTATCCGCTGCTAGACTCACCGAGGCATTCTGCTCCGGACCATCGTCTTTCTGCCCAAACTGACCCCAGCCCCGCTTGGAAAATATCTGAAAGACAGGATCGAGAAACTCGGTCCACCAAGTGGTGGTGGTAGGGGCGGCCGACGGATCGAGAGCCAAGGCGACGATCAAATCGCGCTGCTTCTCGCGAGGCCCTTGGGTTTCGTAGAGTCGTTTCTCGCCCGCAGCGGTGATCTTCGCTTCGACGTCTCCCCAGACAAAGCAGTGCGCTTTCGCGGCTGGATGCATAAGTTGCCCGAAGGGCACGGTCATGATGTCGAACTCCATTCCCTTGGCGCGCGCGCACCACGGAATGTGCTTGGCCCGGCAGATCGTTTGCCCGTTGGAGAAACCGATCGGGTCGGTGATGTTGAGGCCCGACACCGCTGAGACTGCGGCCATCTCGGTGTGCGTGCAGGCATGGATCTTCCGTAGCCATCCAATGGCGCCGACTGGCCCCCACTCGCAGGCCGCATCAAGCATGGAGTCGACGATGCTGTTCGGACTGGTATGGAAGCCGCTATTTCCAACGCCCAGCTCCTTTCCCTGACTGAACAGGGGGTGGGCCTTCAGCAGTTCAAGGAGCGGCTCCTTGAGGGCAAACTTTTCGTGCCAGAGCGGGCCGTTGAGATCACCGGTGGACTTCTCGATCGCGGCGCACGCAGCAAACATAGTGGCATGTGGCGCCAATAGCGCCTGCAGAGGGGCGTCAGCGGCTACATCTTTAGCTAATATGGAGGCATCGTATTTGGGCACCTCGTCAGCCATCCTCCCGAGCCACAACAGTGGGCCACACCGGGTCAACCTCCATCATCTGCGAGAGGGACTCAGGGCAAGGCTGCAAGCCGAGTCGTAATCGACGGAAAGCTTGGGGTGGAGACCGCGATGATAGCGCATGGCCGGAGAATGCCCGACCCGAAACGATTCGGATAGGTCTACCTCACGTCTCGGATGCGCTGGGTCGGTCAGTATCCGCCTCAGCGTTGCGGCCGCCCCCGATTGCGATAGGATGACCGGGGAGGGAGGGAGGGGTATGTCTCAGCCGTTTGACGATCTGCCAGACGACTTCGGTAAGGGATTTGAGCGGCTCCGGGCCGCCCTGGCGAGCACCGATCAGCGGGCCGGCCAGATTCTCGCGCTACACGCGGCGATCGAGCGAGAAATGGACATTGCGCTTCGCGATCTTCTGCCTCACGCGACGAGACTTCGTGGGCTTGGCTATAGCCAAAAGGCGAGCGTACTTGCCGCCCTTACTCCCTACCCAGACAGCATGGTCACAACCTGGTGGCTCAAACCCATTGAGCGGTTCAACGAACTCCGAAATGGCGTAGCACATGGGGACTCGTCTGACCGCGTCGACGCCGCAATCGATCGCCTGAAGAAGTCCTTCGACAGCTTCCCGCCACCCAGCGATCGATTTGACGATGTAACCATCGCAGCTGGGCTCATTTTCTCCGGGCTGGGCACTGCCAAACTGGCCCCGCACATGACCAAAATGGCTGAACAAGCTGCTCGCCGCCGTATCGGGGCCGCCACGATGATTTTAGCAGACGCCGACGAGAATTAACCTAGAAACTGTTCGTCGATCGACGGCATGATCTGCAGTCGGTTTGACCCCGCCCGTGGGTGCCAAGCGCCTGGCAACCGCGCTTCTGCCGGGCCGACATCGACATATTGAACTTCGACGGCCAGCCGCCCTAGCAAATATAGCCAGGCAGCGATCGTACATCTGCCGCGGCGGCTATCATCGACGACGACGTCCGACAGGCCGAAGTCGCCCGGATTATTGGCCCGCAGCCGAATATGAATATGGGGGTAGATCGTCCCATGGAGCAGAGACGTTGCCATCCCGCGCTGGTCAAACGGGACGCCCATGTAGGTCAGATAGCAGCCGGTCAGTTTGGTAAAATAGAGCTGCACGTTTCGAAGGCGACGCGAGCAATGACCATCCGGCCATACCCGATCGCCCCGAACTTGGTCGCCCGGCCGCAAGTTTACCTTTGCCCGCAGCCAGTCGGACAGGCTTTCCCAGGCTCGGTCATAGGGCTGGCTGCGCTCGTTGTTGCAGGGAGCGCACAGGATTCTCGGCATTTTCAGGACGTTGGCCTTCAGGCTGCCAATTGGGCGGTTCACCCGCTTCGTGCTGTGATGGAATAGCGGTGCGGCTTGCGATGGCTGGCCGAAAATCTGCTTGAGGTCGGAATGCTTGAAGAAATGCTCGCCCGTCGTGGCCGGCTCTCCGCAAATCCAGCAAGTGGGGTCGATGGCGCTCGACATTCCTACGCCCCACAATTGAAGAAATGACCGCTCTCGCGCAGCCGCGGGATCATGGAAAAGTCTGCGCTTTGGCCCACAGATCGTCGAAGAAAGAGATTTTTAGGCTGGCGACTTCCGCCGGCAATCGAGCAACGCTGGCCGGTGACCGTTGAGCCAAATGTTCGAGCGACTGAGTAAGGCTCCAGGCCGTCGCCCCATCGATGAGCACCAGCCGATCGTGCAGCGATCGGGCAGGTGCCAACCGAACCACCAGCGGCCGAGTTCTACCGTATTGCCGCGCCCAAGCTTCGACGGCTGGATTGAGGCCCGGCTTCACCGAAGCGGCATCGGCAAGGAGCCGGATCCGAATTCCTTCGGCAGCCATCGGGATGAAGTCCATGACAGCCCGCTCCCCCATATATGGATCAACGATCAGAAGGTCTTTGGCAGCGCCTCCGAACACTCGAGCGACGGCGGCCAAGCCATCCATCGCGTTTCCGGCGCCAATGAACGTTCCCCTCGCTGCGGTCGGCAAACGAGCTTCCGCCTTCGCCAAGGCCGAGTACAGGTTGGTCAGCAGAGTGGTAACATTGCCCTCGTGTGTCAGCCCGCCGAGGTTTTGGGCAGCGACCCGCGTGAAGGCGATATCAGCTCCATCGCCCAAATACTCGATGCACGCCAAAAGCCTGCCGATCCAGAGCAGGGTCTCGTGGTCGCGAGCCGGTGCGTCGATCGTGCCGAAATTGGGAACTCGCGCAGTTAGATCGCCCAACATGGCATAGACTTCTTCGTCAGTCATAGTCCCCCCGAGCTAATTCAAATGCGGACTCAGTCTTGTTCAAAGCCCCTCCACAGCCGGCTGAGCTATAACAGTGGGCGAAGAATAGCATCGGCGCGGGTGATGATCTGCCTGACCTCAAGCACGATCGGATCGGTTGCCTCTGGACCCTGCATATAAGCCTCGCGCAGCATCCGCGCCAGTTCACCGTCGGGGTCATTGACCATGTTCAGGCCATGCAGGGTAACAATCGCTGCGTTCACTTTGCGGATGACCTCGTCCATATCCTTCAGAGGCTGTTCGGCTTTTGGGGCGATTGCCCGCGCCTGGCGGGCCAAGGAGTCCAGCTCGGCGAATAGCTCCGACTTGCTATGCAACCGCTTGTGAACCAGCTCGAGCTTGGCATCATGCTGCCGGCGCTGATCGGCTTTTAGCCAGTCGGCCTCCACTTGGGCAAGCTCGCCAATCCAAAAGACATTCAAACGCACCGACCTCAAATGCTCCTGCGCCTCCAGAAGCTTCGTCAGCGTTCGCTCGGCAAAATCGCTCCGGCGATTGCCGCGGCGCTCATTCTTCCAGGAATTGAGCCCGGCGATTGCGAAGCCGGTGACGGTCAACGCGCAGATGGCCTGAATCACATCCGATCCGGTCGAGATCAGGTCGCACCCGGCGTCAGCCATGAGATTCCCTTTCTGCTCTCAGGTTAAGCAGGCCCTTACGGCTACGGTAGCAAAATGGTGGCGGTAGCAAACTTGGGACGTCTGCTCCATGGGCCCGATTGACCAAAACCCGTCAGTCCGCTCCCGGCCCTATCCCGCCCCCAAGCGCCTCCGCCAATCCAAGTTAATCTCATATTTCCAATGAACCGATACACCCGTCGCACGTTCAACCACCTGGATCGGCCATGCTTCACCAGATCATCTATATCAGCACCGCGCGCCCGTCGCTCATCCTCTCCGATGTGGAGGATATTCTGCGCGCCTCCCGCCGCAACAATGAGCGGGCCCGCGTCACCGGGCTGCTGATCTTCGACGGCAAGCGCTTTCTGCAGGCGCTGGAGGGGTCGATGGAGGATGTCGAGGCCACCTTCTCGCGGATCGCGGTCGATCCCCGGCATCGGGCGCTGGTGCGGCTGTCGGGCCGGGCGGTCGAGGGGCGCGAGTTCGGGGACTGGTCGATGGGCTCGCACCTGGTCGGTCCGGTCACGGGGAAGGGCGACATGGTCGGTCATGTCGACGCGATGACCGAGGGGCTGACCGATCCCAATATGCGCGAAACCCTGCGCGGCTTCGCCCGCATCCGGGGCGGCGCGGCCGGCTGAAGGTGAACGTTGTTCGCTTTTTGTTCTATCTTTGTAGGGTTGCGCCTGCTAGGCTGCGGGCATGACCCTGTCCTGGCCCAGGCCGATCTTCCGCGCGCTGCGCCGCATCGTCGGCGCCGCCATCGCCGCCCTGCCTGCCGTCCCGGCCGTCCCCTGTGCGCGGGCCGCAGCGGGCATGCGCGGAGCGATGGCGCGCCGGCCATGGGGCGGCGACAGGAAAAATAAAAAAATCGAACATCCAACCCCATGCACCCGGGGTTTTCGCGACTCGTTCGCAACTGGGGCGGGGGCCGCGTGCGGCGGGGCGCGGTCAGCGGCCGGGGCGGCCGTAGGTCGCGGGGGTGCAGTCGAAGCGGCCGGCGGCCACCGCGAGCATGTCGATCCGCTGCTGGGTGCGGTCGCTCAGATAGCGGATGCGCGCGCGGGCCGCGTCGGCCAGCGCCAGCGCCTTGTCCAGGCGCGCCTTCAGCCCCGGGGTGGGCAGGCCACCGCCGGGGCTTTTGAGCGCGGCGACGCTCTGGCCGAAGCCGGGCAGCGCCGCTTCGATCGCGTCCACGTCATGCGCGTCGAGCGCGGCGATCAACGCCTCGCTCGATCGGATCAGACGATCGACTGCGATCTCGTTCATGTCGTCCTATTCGGCCTTCGGCAGGTCGAGCGCGATCATCTTCGCGGCGATCGCCCTGGGATCGATCGGGTAGGCCCCCGATGCGATCGCCTGGCGGATGGCCTGGATCTTCTCGCTGTTGATCGGCGGTCCGGCTTCGGCCAGCGCCGCCACCAGCGATGGGCTGGCCGCGGGCGATGCGCCCACCGGTCCCGTCGGCGCCAGCGGCACCAGCGGGATCACCTTCTCGTCCTTGACCTGACCGATGCGGGTCGGGCTGGCCGGTCCTACCCCATTGATCATCCTAATGTCCTTTCACTCCGGGGCCCCGCGAAGGGCCTCTCTGTCCACCTCTGATGGGAGTAACGACAGGTTTCCAATTTATTTAAATCCGATCAGGCGAACTTTTCCGGCGTCCAGCACCTCGGCGAACATGATACCCCCCTTGGCGGCGGTCGTCACGCGCATCCGGTTGCCGACATTGGCGTCTTCCATCGCGGTCGCATCGACGCTGATCGAGAAGGCGGACCCTTGCGCGATCAGCTGGACGGGGTCGCCCTTGCGGATCGCGGCGTTGCTCAGCGCGGGCTGGCCCTGCTGGCCGCCGCCATAGACCGGGTTGCCCTGGGCATAGCTGGTGCCCGGCCGGGTCAGCGGCACGCGGATGCGCCAGCCCGATGTGGTGCAGCGCACGGTGACGGCGCCGGGGGAGGGGGGATCGATCTGGATGCCGCCCGCGCACGCCGCCAGCCGCATCCGCCGGTCGATCGGCGCCATCGGGCCGCCGGGGGCGCCGATGTCCGCGCCCAGCGTCGCGATCACCATCCGCTCCAGCTGGTCCAGGTCCTGCGCCGGCGGCAGCGCGCTCTGCGCCGACAGCGGCGCGGCGGCGAGGCCGAGGAAAAGGCCCAGGGAAAGAGCGGTCATGGCGGTGCGCATCGCGGCGATACTCCAGTTCATGCGCCCGTGCCTACCGCGCGAACTGGAAAGAAAGGGTTAACGCGCCGGTTACCAAGTTTGATTTCGTCGCCCCGGCGGAGGCCGGGGCCGCCAGCGTCAAGGGACGACGTCGCGGGCAGGAGCCGGTTGCGGCCCCGGCCTCCGCCGGGGCGACGGGCTGGCCGGGGCCGGGTCAACGCAACGCTACTCGAAAGAAGGGGGGAACATCATCCCGGCGGGGGGCCTGTTGGGCCCGTCGCTCCCGCGGCCAGCACGATCCGGGAGCCGCACCGGGATGATGTTGCCCTCAGGGGTTGGCCTGCGCCTTCCCCGAAACTGTCTGCACCGCGATGCGCTGGCCCTTCGCGGGTTCGCTGGCGCGCATCGGCGGGATGCTGATCTCGATCATGGCGTCCGGCACGCCGCCCATCCGGATCGCGCGGGCGACCGCCGTGGTGCGCGCGGCGGAGAGTTCCCAGGCGTCGAGCCGGGCCGACTGGCCGTCGCGGCCCTGGCTGGCGACGATCACCCGCCTGCCGCCGCGCGCCGCCTCGGCGCCGATCGCCTTCAGCTTCGCCTGGACGCCCGGCTTCAATATCGCTTCCCCGGCCTCGAAGATCTGCCCGGCCGCGAAGCCTTCCACCTTCACGCCGCCGCCGCTTCCGCCCGCGCCCTGCCCGCCGAACGCGCCGCGCAGGCTCGCCGCCAGTTTCACCCGGTCGGCCATCTGCGCCTGCATCATCACGAAGAAGGCGAGCAGCAGCAGCGCCAGATCGGCGAAGCTCAGCACCCAGCGCTGCGATATGTCGCGCCGCGTCACCGCCTGGCCCGTCACCGCCCGGCCGGTCACAGCACGGTCCGCAGGTTCGGGCGGGCGATCGGCTGCGGCAGGCTGTCCAGTTCCTCGCGCGCGAGAATCTCCAGCTGCTTGCACGCCGCCGCCTGCCACGCCAGTTCGGCCTCGGAAATCGTCTCCAGCCGCCCCGCGATCGGTGCCGCGATGCCCGCGCTGATCAGCACGCCATATAAGGTGGTCAGCATCGCCACCGCCATCGCCGGGCCGATCGCCGCCGCGTCCTCCATGTGGGAGAACATCTGCACCAGCCCGATGATCGTGCCGATCATGCCCATCGCCGGCGCGGTCTCCGCCACGCCGCGCCACACGCCGATCACGCCCTGGTGGCGCAGGCGGCGGGCGTCGAGGTCGGCGGCGGCCCAGCGGACGAAGTCGCCCGAGTTGCGCGCCTCCGATAGCTCGCGGGCGGCGCGGATCAGGAAGCGTTGCGCGGTCTCGACCCGGTCGACGCAGGCGATCGCGCGGACCTGGGCCAGCTCGCGGATGCGGCTCACCGATACGCGCGCGGCGGCGGCATCGGCGTCGGGGTTGGCTTTCGCGACCAGCCCGAACGCCCCGAAGGCGCGGCCGATGTCGGAAAGCGGGGAGCGGAAGACGGTGGTGAGGAGGGTGCCGCCGAACACGATGCCGATCGCGACGGGGTCGATATAACGGGCGATCGCATCGAGCAGGACCATGTCTTTCTTCTAGCTCCAGATGGTCGACAGACCGTTGCCCGACAGGGTTAACGAACCCGGCAAGATCGACCGGCAAAATCTTGCCGCCTCCGGCAAAGCCCTGCCGGAATCCCGCCAAATCCCAGAAATTTAAGGGGTGATCGCCCTGTTAACCACGTTTGGCACGGCAGTTGCTTGGGAGGTGCCCAAGAGCGCCGCAGTGCCTGCTCGAACATGATTAACGGCAGGCCGCGGCGGAAGTTTAGGGAAGGTGACACGAAAAATGGCTGATCCACTTTTCGGCATCCACGGCAAGGCGCTGGAGCTGCGGTCGCAGCGGCTGGCGATGCTTGCCTCGAACATCGCCAACGCCGCGACGCCCAACTACAAGGCGCGCGATATCGATTTCCGCAAGGCGCTGTCGGACGCCACCAGCAACAGCGGCATGACCGCGGGCCAGGCCGCCGACGCGAACATCGGCTACCGCGTGCCGCTGGAAACCTCGCTCGACGGCAACACGGTGGAGCTCAGCACCGAGCAGAACCAGTTCGCCGAGAACGCGCTGCAGTACAAGTCGACGCTGTCCTTCCTGGAAGGCCGCATCAACACCATCAAGCAGGCGCTGAGGGGAGAATAAGCCATGGCCGGCAATCTTTCCGTCTTCGATATCGCCGGGCGCGCCATGTCGGCGCAGATGGTGCGGCTCAACACCTCGGCGTCGAACCTCGCCAATGCGGGCTCGGTCGCGGGCAGCAAGGCAGAGGCGTTCCGCGCGATCAAGCCGGTCTTCTCCTCCGTCACCGACGCTCCCGGCGTCGCCACCGTCAAGGTCGATCAGGTCGTCGCCTCCAACATCGAGCCGACCAAGCGCTACGATCCCAACCATCCCAAGGCCGACAAGGACGGCAATGTCTGGGAGGCCGGGGTCGATCAGGCGCAGGAGCTGGTCGAGATGATGGAGACCGCGCGCCAGTACCAGAACAATGTCTCGGTCATGCAGACCGCGAAAACCCTGACTCTCGACACGCTGAGGCTCGGCAAATGACCATATCCGGAAACAGCTATCTCGATAGCCTGAGCAACGTCAAAACGTCCTCGTCGGCCACCACGACCGGCAAGACCAATGACACGCTCGATCAGGCGGCGTTCCTCAAGCTGCTCACCACGCAGATGACGACGCAGGACCCGTTCAACCCGGTCGACAACACCCAGATGGTCGCCCAGATGGCGCAATTCTCGTCGGTCGCGGGCATCGCGGAGATGAACAAGTCGCTAAAGACGATCGCCGGCGGCATGGAAGCCAGCCGGGTCGGCGGCGCCGCCAGCTGGATCGGCAAGGCCGCGCTGATCGGTTCGAAGACCGCCGCGCCCCTTGCCGACGGCGCCTATGCCGGCACGGTCACGCTTCCCAAGGATGCTGCGCAGGTCAACATCAGCCTCGTCGATGGCAGCGGCAAGGTCGTCTACACCGGCACCGCCACCGACGTCCCCAAGGGTGACGTGCCCTTCTACTGGGACGGCAAGGATCAGGACGGCAACGCCGTCCCCGGTCCGCTCACCATCTCGGTCTTCGCCAAGGACGCCCAGGCGCAGACGATGAAGGATTACGCCACCGCCAGCTGGGCCACCGTCAACAGCGTGACCTCGCCGACCAGCGGCTCGACCAAGCTCAACACCTCGATGGGCAGCTTCAGCCCGTCCGACGTCCTTCAGCTTTCCTGATCTTCCCCTTTTTCTTGCGAAACGGAGCTTAACCCATGTCCTTCTACACCTCGCTCTCCGGCCTCAAGGCTTCGCAGACCGATCTCGCGGTCATCTCGAATAACATCGCCAATGTCGGCACCACCGCCTTCAAGCGCAGCGATACCGAGTTCAGCGATCTCGTCTCCTCCTCGCCGCTGCAGAGCGCCGGCATCGCCGGGCAGGGCACCCGCCTGCGCGGCATCGCCCAGCAGTTCACCCAGGGCGGCCTGGAAGCTTCGGAGCGTTCGCTGGACCTCGCCATTTCGGGCCAGGGCTTCTTCATGACCCGCGCCTCCAGCTCCAACGCGCAGGTCAGCTACACCCGCAACGGCGCCTTCAGCGTCGACGCCAACCGCTTCCTGGTCGATAGCGCGGGCGCCTATCTGCAGGTCCTGCCGACCGACAGCTCGGGCACCGTCACCGCCACCGGGATCAGCGCCACGCGCTCGGTCCAGCTGCCGCTGACCTCGGGCACGTCGCAGGCGACCCAGAACATCAACCTCGCCGTCACCTTCCCGTCGGCGGCGGACGTGCCCTCGACCCGTTCGGTGTACACCGCGACGAACCCCTATGCGTTCGATCGCAACGACGCGAACAGCTACAACCAGTCGACCACCACTACGGTCTACGACGCATCGGGCACCGCCTTCCCGATGACCACCTACTACACCCGCGAGAACATCCCCTCGGGCGCCACCACGACCACGAGCTGGACCGCCCACACCTTCATCGGCGACACCGAGATCAGCTATGACAACTCGGCCGCGACCCAGCCGGCGCCGCTGACGCTGACCTTCGACGCGTCGGGCGCGATGACCGCGCCGAGCAGCGCGATGACGATAGGCCCGGTCGCCCCCAACGGCGCGTCGGCGCCGCTGACCTTCGACCTCTCCTATGGCGCGAGCACCAAGCAGAGCTCCGCACCCTTCACCCTCACCAGCTTCGATCAGGACGGCTTCGCGGCCGGCGCGCTCGACAATGTTTCGGTGGGTTCGGACGGCCTGGTCGTCGCCACCTTCTCGAACGGCGACAGCCAGGCGCTGGGCAAGATCATCGTCGCCACCTTCGCCAATCCGGAGGGCCTGCGCCAGCTCGGCGACAGCAAATGGGGCGCCACCGGCGTTTCGGGCGAACCGATCATCAACGAGGCGAACAGCAACGGCACCGGCCAGATCCAGTCCGGCGCGCTCGAGCAGGCCAATGTGGACATCACCGAGGAGCTGGTTGCGCTGATCCAGGCGCAGCGCAACTTCTCGGCCAACGCCAAGGCGATCGAGGCGGCCAACACCATGACCCAGACGATCGTCCAGCTGCGGACCTGATCATAGGCGTTACGGGCAGAATAGGGACCTGAGCCATGGACAAGCTGATCTACAGCTCACTCTCGGCGATGCGTTCGGCGATGGCGCGTCAGACGATGACCGCCAACAACCTCGCCAACGTCAACACCGCGGGCTTCCGCGGCGAGATGAGCTCGTCGACGGCGCTGTGGCTGAAGGGCGACGGACTCGATGCCCGCGCGACCAACTCGGGCGAGGTCACCTCGGCCGACATGACCGAGGGCACCGTCTCGGAAACCGGCCGCGACCTCGACGTCGCGGTGCAGGGCAAGGACAGCCTGCTCGCGGTGCAGAGTCGCGAAGGCGACGAGGCCTATACCCGCCGGGGCGATCTTCAGGTCAGCGACAGCGGGCTGCTCACCACCGGCGATGGCCTGCCCGTCCTCGGCGACAGCGGCCCGATCACGCTGCCGCCCTATGACAAATTGATCATCGCCGGCGACGGCACCGTCTCGATCATTCCCCAGGGCGGCGATCCCACCCAGGTGCAGCAGGTCGACCGGCTGAAGCTGGTCTCCACCAACGGCAATTCGGTGGAAAAGGGGCTCGACGGCCTGTTCCGGCTGCGCAGCGGCGGGACGCTGGGCGCCGATCCGCAGGCTTCGGTCAGGCAGGGGGCGCTCGAGGGATCGAACGTCAACGTCTCGGCCACGCTGATCGACATGATCGAGGCCAGCCGCGACTGGGACATGCAGGTCAAGATGATGAGCTCCGCGCAGGACATCGACAAGGCGTCGACCGACCTGATGCGCTTCGACTGAAATTAAGAGTGGAGTAGACCAATGAGCAACGCAGCTCTTCACGTCGCACGGACGGGCCTTGATGCCCAGAACATGCGCATGCAGGTGATCGCCAACAACCTGGCGAACGTCAACACCACCGGCTTCAAGCGCGATCGCGCAAGCTTTGAGACGCTCGCCTATCAGGCGATGACCGCGCCGGGCGCCGCCTCGTCGGAATCGACCAAGTTCGCCACCGGCACCAATCTCGGCTCGGGCGTGCAGATCAACGGCACCGCCAAGATCCAGACGCAGGGATCGTTGCAGACGACGGGTAATCCGCTCGACATCGCGATCCAGGGATCGGGCTATTTCCAGGTGCAGATGCCCGACGGGCGCACTGGCTATACGCGGGACGGCAATTTCAACCTGTCCGCCGACGGCACGATCGTCACGTCGGACGGCTTTCAGCTCCAGCCGCAGATCCAGGTCCCCGAAGGCGCCACCAACGTTACCATCGGTGCCGATGGCAGCGTCAGCGCAAGCCTGGCGGGCCAGACCGAGGTCAGCGAGATCGGCAAGATCGAGCTTGCCCGCTTCATCAACCCGGCCGGCCTGCAGGCCGAGGGCAACAACCTGCTGACCGAGACTGCCGCGTCGGGCCAGCCGCAGGTCGGCGCCGCCGGCGTCGATGGTCGCGGCACGATCGCGCAGGGGTCGCTCGAATCCTCGAACGTCAACATCGTCGAGGAACTGGTCGACATGATCGAGACCCAGCGCGCCTATGAAGTGAACAGCAAGATGATCTCCTCCACCGACCAGATGCTGCAATATGTCAACCAGAACCTCTAAGCTGGATATGAACGCGCTCGGAGCGCTCGGTCTGGTCGCGGCGCTACTTGTCGGCGTGGCGGTCGATCCGGTCCACGCCAAGCCGCGCAAGCGCGACCTGGACTATGTGCCGGCCTTCGCCAGCCCGCCGATGGCGCCGGTCGCCAACGGATCGATCTTCCAGGCATCCAACGGCTATTCGGCGCTCACCAACGGCGCGCGCGCCGCGATGGTCGGCGATATCGTCACCATCACCCTGGTCGAGCGGACCCAGGCGACCAAGTCGAACAGCGCGTCGACCGATCGCTCGGGCGACATCGGCCTGACCCCGCCCGCCACCGGCCCCGCTTCCTTCTTCAAGCCGACCGATATCGGCGCGAGCGGCGGCAGCACCTTCCAGGGCAAGGGCGGGGCGGCGCAGTCCAACCAGCTGAACGGCGAGGTGAGCGTCACCATCGCGCAGGTCTTCCCCAACGGGACGATGCTGATCCGCGGCGAAAAGCTGCTGACGCTCAACCGCGGCGACGAGACGATCGGTATCACCGGCATCATCCGCGCCGCCGATATCGGCCCGGACAACCGGGTGCCCTCCACCCGCGTCGCCGATGCCCGCATCATCTATTCGGGCAAGGGCGAGATCGCGCGCGGCTCGAAAATGGGATGGCTTAACCGTTTCTTTGCCATCTTGAGTCCATTCTAGTTAAGAATTTCGAGGATGTGCCGTTAATGATCCGCTTTCTGATCACCTTCCTGTTCGCTTTCACGGGTCTGGCCGCCTCCGGCGTCAGCCATGCGGAGCGGATCAAGGATATCGGCACCTTCGCGGGCCTGCGTGCCAACCAGCTGACCGGCTACGGCATCGTCGTCGGCCTGGCGGGGACCGGCGACGACAGCCTCGACTACTCTACCCTGGGCATGAAGGGCGTCGCCTCGCGCTTCGGCCTGCAGCTTCCCCCGGGCGTCAATCCTGCGCTGAAGAACGCGGCCGCGGTGATGCTCACCGCCGAGTTGCCGCCCTTCGCCAAGCCCGGCCAGCGTCTCGACGTCACCATCTCGGCGCTCGGCAAGGCCAAGTCGCTGCGCGGCGGCACTCTGATCATGGCCCCGCTCCAGGGCGCCGACGGCCAGATCTATGCGATGGCGCAGGGCAATCTGGCAGTGGGCGGCCTCGGCATCGACGCCGCCGACGGCTCGAAGCTGACGATCAACGTGCCGACCGCCGGCCGCATCCCGGGTGGGGCGACGGTGGAGCGCAGCGTCGATGCCGGCTTCGCCACCTCGCCGCAGCTCCGCTTCGACCTCGCCGAGGGCGATCTGACCACCTCGCAGCGGGTCGCCGCTGCGATCAACAGCCGGCTCGGGCCCATCGCGCGCTCGATCGACGCCACCACCATCACCATCGAGGCCGAGCCCGGCGCCGAAGTCCGCACCGCGCTGATGAGCCGGATCGAGAATATCGATGTCGACACCGCCGATGCGCCCGCGCGCGTCGTGGTCAATGCCCGCACCGGTACCGTCGTGATCAACGGCGCGGTCCGCATCGCGCCGGTCGCCGTGACCCATGGCAAGATGACCGTGCAGGTCGACGAGAAGCCGCAGGTCATCCAGCCGCTGCCCTTCTCCAAGGGCCAGACGGCCGTCCAGCAGAACAGCGCGATCAAGGCCGATCAGGAGGTCCGCCCGATGTTCGAGTTCCAGCCGGGCGCCTCGCTCGCCGAGATCGTCAAGGCGGTCAACGCGATCGGCGCCTCGCCGGCCGATCTCGTCGCGATCCTCGAAGCGCTCAAGCAGGCGGGCGCGATGAAGGCGGAGCTGGTGGTGCTATGATCAACGGCGTCTCCATCAAGAGCGGCGTCCTCGGCGATCCGAAGGCGAACGAGCTCGATCAGCTCAAGGCCGCGGCCAAGCAGTTCGAGGCGATCTTCACACGCCAGATGCTCAAGTCGATGCGCGAGGCGAAGCTCTCCGACGACGATCTGTTCGGGAGCGATGCGACCGACCAGTTCCGCGAGATGCAGGATTCGAACCTGGCCGACCAGCTGTCGGGCAAGGGCGCGATCGGCATCGCCGACCTGCTGGTCAAGCAGTTCCAGGCGCGCGTCGCCAGGCCGGCCGCCCCGGCCGGGACCGCGCAGGGCCATGCCGCCCCGGCCAAAGCTGACGGGACCACCGGATGAGCGATCTTCTCCAGATCGGCCGCTCGGGCGTCATCGCCTATCGCGCGGCGCTGTCCACGGTCGGCGAGAATGTCTCCAACGCTGAGACCGAGGGCTATACGCGCCGCAAGGTGAACCTCACCGAATCCGCGGTGGCCTCGTCCAGCAACTATATCTACCGCTCCTCCGCCGTGTTCGGCGGAGTCGAGGTCGGCTCGGTGCAGCGGGTGTTCGACAATTATCGCAGCACCTATGCCCGCTTCGCCAATTCGGAGGCGAGCAAGGCCGACGCCAAGGCGGCCTGGCTCGATACCGCGGAGGGCGCGCTCGACGATTCGGATGTCGGCCTGGGCGTGAAGATGGGTGCCGTCTTCACCTCTGCCGAGGCGCTGAGCGCCGATGTCAGCAGCGACACCAACCGCCGCACCATGCTGACCGCGATCACCGACGCGGCCAACCAGTTCAACACCACCGCGGCGGCGCTGCGTTCGTCCGCCGAAGGCATCTCGACCGCCGCGCAGAACAATGTCGCCAAGCTCAATGCCGACCTCCGGACGCTGACCCAGATCAACGCCGGCCTGCGCCGCTCGGCGCCCGGTTCGCAGGGCCAGGCGCTGCTGCTCGACCAGCGCGACGCAACGCTCAAGAGCATCTCGAACGCGGTGGGCATCGACGTGCGGCTGGAGGATGACGGCCGTGCCGAGGTCACCCTGCTGGGCGACAATACGGTCAAGCTGGTCGATGCGACCAATTCCAACCCAGGCTATGTCGGGCTGGTGCAGGCGAACAGCGGGCGCCTGTCGCTCGTCGCCTCGGGCTTCGGAGAAGAAGTGCCGATGGCGCCGCAGTCGGGTTCGCTCGCCGGGCTGGTCGACGCCGCCAACACGATCGCGTCGCGTCGCGAGTCGCTCGATGCCATCGCGTCGCGCTTCGCCCAGGTCGTGAACGACTGGAACAGCGCCGGCATCGATCGCAACGGCAATCCCGGTGCGGCCCTCGTCACCGGCAACAGCGCCGATACGCTCGGCACGGCGACCAGCGATCTTTCTCTGATCGCCGCGGCCTCGACCGCCGGCGTCGCCAACGGCAACGCGCTGGCGCTGAAGGATTATCGCAATTCGGCTGGTCCGGAAGCGCAATGGGCGCTGCTGGTATCGACCCATGCGCAGAGCGTGGCCGCCGCCAAGGCCGAGCAGTCGGCGACGGCGATCCAGCGCGATGGTGCGCTCCAGCAATTGGACGAAGTCACCGGCGTCGATCTCGATGTCGAGGCCGCCCAGCTGCTTCGTTTCCAGCAGGCCTATAACGGCTCGGCGCGGATCATCCAGATCGCGCGCGAGACGCTTCAGGAAATCCTGGGCCTGTTTTGATGAGGCCCCTTGAACCCATGAGGAGCGACCGGTGATAACCGCGACCCGCTACAACGCCCTGGCCCAGATCAACCGGCAGGCCAAGCTCGGCGCCGAGATCGCGCGCGCCCAGTCGGAGATATCGACCGGCAAGAAGGTGCAGAAGCCGTCCGACGATCCGATCGCCGCCGGCCGCATCTCCGAACTGCGCCGTGCCCAGGCCGATCAGGTCGTGTGGAGCCGCAACATCGAGACCGCCAAGGCGGTAGCCGCCCAGGTCGATACCGCGCAGAACAATATCGGCGACATCTTCAACCGGGTGAAGGAACTCACCCTGGCCGGCCGTTCGGAATCGGTGTCGCCCACCGATCGCGCCGCGATCGTCCAGGAGCTGTCCTCGCTGCGCGTCGCGCTGGCCAACACGGCGACGGCGACGACGCCGACCGGCCAGTCGCTATTCCCGACCGACGCGCCGCTCCAGGTCTCGGTCTCCGCGACCGTGCGGCTGACCGCGACGACCCAGCGCTCGGAGATGTTCGAGGGCATCAGCTACGGCCATGGCATCGACGATCTCGATTATGCGATCGGCGCCGCGATCGACGCGATTTCCACCGACGACGTCGCGACCCGCCGGACCGTCGCCGATGCCGCGCTGTCGGACATCGATCGGGCCATCACCCATGTCACCAACCAGCGCGCCGCCCAGGGCGTGCGCGCCTCGCAGCTCGACACCGCGGCCGAGACTCTCATCGATGCCTCGGCCCAGCTGTCCGAGGAGCGCAGCTCGCTCGAGGATACCGACGTGGCGGCGGCGATCATGAAGCTTAACGCCAAGACCCTGACGCTCCAGGCCGCGCAACAGGCCTTCGCCAAGGTCAACAGCAACACTTTATTTGATTTTCTACGTTAAGCGTCGCTGACGAAGGCTGGATAAAGAATCTGCTTTTCCGGCCGTTAACGATGATCGGGGACATGGGCCGCGCACAGGCCCGGCGCCCATAGGAATATCCGGGAGTGAGCGTCCATGTTTGCTGGTATCGGCCTCGTCATCCTCATGGCCATGGTGTTTGGCGGTTTCGCCATCACCGGCGGTGACCTCGGCCCCGTCTTTCACGCCATCCCGCACGAAATGCTGATCATCGGCGGCGCGGCGGTCGGCGCGACCGTCGCCGGCAATTCGATGAAGGAGCTCAAGCAGCTCGGTGGCGGCTTCGCCAAGGTCTTCAAGGGTCCGAAGTACAACAAGAAGGACTATCTCGACGTCATCTTCCTCGTCAGCACGCTGATGAAGAAGCTGCGCACCGAGGGGCCCGTCGCGCTCGAACCGCATATCGAGGACCCCAAGGCGTCGACCCTGTTCGCCGAATACCCCAAGCTCCTGAAGGACAGCACGCTGATCCACATGATCACCGACACGCTGCGCCTGGTCGTCATCTCGTCGGGCACGCTCGATCCGATGGCGGTCGAGGACGTGATGGATAATGCGCTGAAGACCCATCATCATGACGAGGTCCGCCCGGCGGACGCGATCCAGAACCTGGCCGACTCGCTGCCCGCGCTGGGCATCGTCGCGGCGGTTCTCGGCGTGGTGAAGACGATGGGCTCGATCGACAAGCCGCCGGCGATCCTCGGCGCGATGATCGGCTCGGCGCTCGTCGGTACCTTCCTCGGCATTCTGCTCGCCTATGGCATCTTCGGGCCCTTCGCGAGCCGCTGCAAGCAGGTGATCGAGGCCGATGCCGCCATCTATGGCGTGGTCAAGCAGATCATCATCGCGTCGCTCCATGGCCATCCGTTGCCGCTGGTGATCGAGGCCGCGCGCTCGGGCATCACCCATTCGAACCAGCCGGCCTTCGCCGACGTGTTCGACGGCATGCGCGGCCGTTAAGCCTCAAATCCTCGCAGGAAAGCCTTCGCCATGGCGCAATCGCCCACCAAGCGCGGCAAGAACGAGCCCGAACCCAGACCGATAATCATCAAGAAGATTATCGAGGAGGGCCATGGCGGCCATCATGGCGGCGCCTGGAAGGTCGCCTATGCCGACTTCGTGACCGCGATGATGGCGTTCTTCCTGCTGATGTGGATCCTGGGCGCCACCACCGAGAAACAGCGCAAGGGCATCGCCGACTATTTCACGCCGACGATGGTCCAGATGCGCGAGAAGAGCGCGGGCTCCAACGGGCTGTTCGGCGGCGAGTCGATCGTCGACAAGGACAATTACCCGCACCGCGCGGCGCAGACCGGCTCCAAGTCGATCACCATCCCCAAGGATGCGTCGGGCGGCGAGAAGGAAGGTGGCTCGGCGATCCGCAACAAGGATCGCGTGGCCTTCCAGAAGCTCAAGATGATGCTTCAGGCGAAGATGGCGGCCAATCCCAAGCTCGCCCAGATGATGAAGAACGTCCGCATGGTGGAAACCCGCGAGGGGCTGCGCATCGATCTGGTCGACCAGGCCGACTTCGCCATGTTCCGGTCGGGCACCGACCAGCTTTCGCCGGAGGCGCTCAGCCTGATGAAGCAGGTCGCCGAGGTGAGCAACTTCACCGACAATTCGGTGATCGTGCGCGGTCACACCGATGCGATGCCCTATTCGAAGGGCCGCACCGTCAACAACTGGACCTTGTCTGCCGCCCGCGCCGAGGCGACCCGCCGCGCGCTGGCCGACAATGGCGTCGCCAACAGCCGCTTCGCCCGGATCGAGGGCGTCGCCGATCGCGAGCCCTATCTGCCCGACGATCCCTATGATCCGCGCAACCGCCGCATGTCGATCACGCTCGCCTGGTCGGGCGACAACCCAGGCTTCGCCGGCGCCGCGCCGCGCGGCCCGGTCGACCTGATGGCGGGCTCCGGCGCGAACGACCCCACCGCGATGCCCGCCGAGGCGATGGCGCAGATGGCGGCGGCGAAGAAGCACTGATTCTGGCGATTTCCCGGCCGGGATTGCGGCCGATCGGTCATGGCGATAGGCAATCGCCATGCGCCAATCGAGGTCGGTCGTCTATTTCGCATTCCTTGGCGACGAGGATGCCGATCCCGCGGCGATGCCGGCGCGGCTTGGCTTCATGGGGGAGCAGCTTCGCTGGATCGCCGAACTGATCCGGCCGTCGGCGGAACCAATCGAGGTCGTGGTCGCCTATGTCGCGCCACGGGCCTGGGATGCCGAAGTCCATCATGCGATTGCCAGCCATGGCTTTTCGATCGACCCCGCCTCGATCGAATCCGATCGCCGCAACCGCTTCGAATATCCCGGCTTCCGCGCGATGAAGGCGGTGGCCGAGCGGTCGTCGCCCGATCACCTGATCTATTATTGCCACAGCAAAGGCATATCGCAGCTCTCGCCGGGCAAGATGGGCCTGTTCCGGCTGCACACCGAGGTCGGCCTGACCGCGGATCTCGCTCTGCTGACCGGCAATCCGGCGATCACGCGCGCCGGGCTGTTTCCGTCCCGGCGCGGCTGGTGCTGGCATAATTTCTTCTGGATCAAGGCGGGGTACATGGCCCGCCTGCCGGTCGAGGAGTCCGACGATCGCTATCATTTCGAGGCGCTGATCGGCGATCATGGGGACAGGCAGGGCTATGAGGGCGTCCTGCCGCTGATCGACCGCTTGCCATTCGCCGACACCGGCATAGCCGCGCAGCCCTGGTATCGGCCCGAAGAGACCACCTCTGCGACCCTCGTCGAAACCTGCTATCGCTATGCGGGCCTGCAGTCGCCCGTCACCAGACCTTCTGGCCCGGCACATGGGGGATCGACCGGCTCTGCTTCGCGATGAATGCGCCTTTCTCGACGACGGCAATGCTGTCGTAGAAGTGCACCGCGCGGGTCAGCCGCCCGATCTCCGAACAGGGCAGGTCCTCGCCGATCTGCGCCTTGTTATAGGGATTGCCGGCGTGGAGTTCGTCGACGATGCGCTTCATCCGCTCGATGAATGTGGTCGGCACGCCCAGGCCGCCGCCCCAGCGCGGCCAGTAGCTCGCATGGGTGTCCTCGACCACGTAGAGCGCCTCGCGCGGCATGTTCGGATAGAGGAAATCGAAGGTCGCATTGACATGCTCGGAACGATGGCTGCCGTCGTCGAGGACGATATCCGGATAGCCGAACTCCTCGACGATCGCGCCCAGGAAGGCGGGGTCCGACTGGTCGCCGATGCGGATCGCGACCTGCTCGTCCTCGAACTTGCGGCATTCCTCGCGGATGTCGACGCTCACGATCTGCGCCGCCGGCCCGAAATAATGCTTCCACATCTGCGACGAGCCGCCCTGGCCGGTGCCGATCTCCAGGAACATGATCCGCCGGTCGCGAAAGCGGGAGAAATAGCGTTCGTAGACGGGGAGATATTGGAGCCACTTGTTGATCGGCTCGCCACGGTTCGTCCAGAAATACTGATTCAGCGACATTGACCAACCCGATCCAGCGAAGCCCGGCCACGCTGTACAGGGCGGGTCGGGAGCCCGGCAAGGGGAAGTCTTGGGCGCCCGTCAGGCGTCGCGGCCGGGGAGGAAATCGTCGCTGATCGAGCCATCGCCGTTGGAGGCGAGCATCCGGTAGGCCAGCATCGCGTTGGACGGGCTGGGCTTGAGCAGGTTGAGCCGCTGGGTCGATCCCATCATCGCCAGCATCTCGGCGGTGTCGGGCGCGGCCTTGCCGTCGCCTTCGAACACCTGGCGCGCATAAGCGAGGCGCAGGCCGTCCTCGCCCGCCAGCGGATCGGTCTGTCCGGGCCCGGTGGCGGGCACGGCGCTGCCATTGTCGTCGATCTTCTTCGCCATCAGCGCATAGACCTGTGACAGCGAGCGGGCATTGCCGCCATTGTCGTAGAAGATCGAGCGGTTGGCGCGGGCCTCGCGCGGGAACAGCGCGGCCGCGCTGGCGTCGGGCCGCGCATCGGCGGCCTTCAGGAATCTGGTCGCGCCTTCCAGCCCCAGGAAATGCGCGAAATAAAGGTCGGCCGAGCGCGGCTGGCGGCCCAGCCTGGCCTGCAGCCCTTCGGCATTGTCGCTGGCGAACTCGGCGGCCATCAGCGAGGAGGCGTCGGGATGGTTCTTGAGCGCCATCACCTGCTCGCGGACCGAGCTGTCGACCTTCCAGCTGCCGTCGCCCCGGCGGCTGATCGCATCGGCGGCCCAGCCCAGACCGTGCTTGGCGCCATACATCTTGACCGCGCCGAGCCAGCTCTGGTCGATGAACTGGAACAGGCCGCCCGCCGAGCTCGACTGCGCCTGCGCCTGAGGGTTGAGCCCGCTCTCGGACTTGGCCTGGTTGAGCAGATAGGTGAAGTCGACGCCCACCCGCTGCGCCGCGCGCTGGATCGCGCCGCGAACGCCGCCGGCATCGCGCTCGACTCTGCCGAAGCCCGTCAGGCTCATGGGAGGGGTCCCGTTAACACCCCTTAATTGTCGCTGATCATGGTTAACGAAAGGTTGCCGCCGTCTGGCGCCCTTTCTCAGACTTTCGGCTGATCGTCGTCCTTGCGCTCACGGGGCAGGCGCCTGATCCGGGCGATGCCGGCGAACATCGGCAGCAGCAGCACGAGCAGCAGGATGGCGGGACGATCTGCTTCTTCATGTCCGCATCCCCTGTGCCGCCGCCGCGATCGCCGCGTAGATCGCGTCGAGCTGGTCGTCCTCGATGCAATAGGGCGGCATCACATAGACGGTGTTGCCCATCGGCCGCAGCAGCAGCCCCCGGTCGCGGAAGAAGCGGCCCAGCATCGGCCCCATCGCCGAAAGATAGTCGCCATAGGGATCGACGAACTCCATCGCCGTGATCGTGCCGAGCTGGCGCTTGCCGACGATCAGCGGATCCTCGATCCGCTCCAGCCGCTCGACCTGGCGGCGGGCAAGGTCGATGATCCGCGCCATCACCGGCTCGTCGCGCCAGATGGCCAGATTGGCATTGGCGGCGGCGCAGGCGATCGGATTGGCGGTGTAGCTCGACGAATGGAAGAACATCCGGCCGCGATCGTCGGAGAGATGCGCGTCGAAGATCGCCCTGGTCGCCATGGTGACGGCCAGCGGCACCGCGCCGCCGGTCAGCCCCTTGGACAGGCACATCAGGTCGGGTGCGATCCCGGCGTGCTGGCAGGCGAAGACCATGCCGGTGCGGCCCCAGCCGGTCATCACCTCGTCGGCGATGAACAATACGCCTTCGCGCGCGCAGATGTCGCGCAGGCTTTTGAGCACATGCGGCGGGTAGATCAGCATGCCGCCCGCGCCCAGGATCAGCGGCTCGACGATCAGCGCGGCGGGTGGCGGGTTCTGCGTGCAGAGCCGTTCGAACGCGGCGATCGCCGCCTCGCCGTCGCCATGCGGGAAGGGCAGGGTGTCGACGTCGAACAGCAGCGGCTGATAGGCGCGGTTATAGACCCCACGCTCGCCCACCGACATCGCGCCGATAGTGTCGCCATGATAGCTGTGCTCCATCACGACGATGCGGTGGCGCGGCTCGCCCCGGTTGAGCCAGTAGCCGAGCGCCATCTTGAGCGCGACCTCGACGCTGGTCGATCCGCTGTCGGAGAAGAAGACATGGTCCAGCCCGGCCGGGGTGATCGCGACCAGGTCGCGCGCCAGCGTCTCGGCCGGCTCGTGCGTCCAGCCGGCGAAGATCAGCTGGTCCAGCTTCCCGGCCTGTTCCCGGATCGCCGCCATGATGCGCGGATGGCAATGGCCGTGGGTCGTCACCCACCAGGAGGATATGGCGTCGATGAAGCGGCGCCCGTCGGCGGCGTGGAGCAGCGCGCCCTCGGCCCGCTCGATCAGCGGGATATCCTCGCCCAGGCCATGCTGGGTGAAGGGGTGCCAGACGGGTGAGCTCATGGTGTGAAATCCGCGGGATCGAAATTGGCGGCGAAGGCGGCGGCGAGCGATCTGGCGTCGAGCGGATCGAGCCGGGGCAGGCGGCCGAGCCGCTTCACCCGGCCGATCGCGCAGATCGTCCGCTCGCTTTCCTCCACCGCATCGCCGACGAAGGCGATGCCGAGGATCGGGATGTCGCGCGCGCGCAGCGCCTCGATCGTCAGCAGGCTGTGGTTGATCGTGCCGAGCGCGGTGCGCGCGACCAGCACCGTCTCGAAGTGCCAGCGCGCGAAGATGTCAGCGAACAGCAGCCCGCCCGCCAGCGGCACCAGCAGCCCGCCCGCGCCCTCGATCACCAGGCGGCGGTCGCAGGGCGGCGGATCGAGCAGCGCGGGTTCGATCACCACATTGTCGATGGCGGCGGCATGGTGGGGCGACGCGGGGGTGTGGAGGCGATAGGCCTCGGGCAGGATGCGATCGTCGGGCAGGCCTGACAGGTGGCGTACCGTCTCGCTGTCGGTGCCGTCGGCAAGGCCCGCCTGCACCGGCTTCCAGTAGCAGCCGTCCAGCGCGCGGACGAGCCCGGCCGAGAATACCGTCTTGCCGACATCGGTGTCGGTCGCGGTGACGACGATCGCCTGGGTCATGCGGTCAGGTCCCCGATCGCGTCGGCCAGCGCATCGACGGCCGCCTCGTCGGCGTTGAGGGTCAGCGATATGCGCAGCCGGGATGTGCCGGGCGGCACGGTCGGCGGGCGGATGCCGCGCACGTCGAAGCCGCGCCCCTGCAGTTCGCCTGCGATCTCCATCGTCCGGCCATCCTCGCCAATGATCAGCGGCAGGATCTGCGATCCGCTGGCCGGCAGGCGGGTTCCCGCATGGGCGACCAGCCTGGCCAGCCGCTCGCGGCGCTCGGGCTGGGAAGCAAGCAGGCCGATGCTCGCGCGCACTGCCGCCGCCGCGAGCGGCGAGGGAGCGGTGGAGAAGATGAAGCCGCGCGCCTTGTTGATCAATATGTCGATCAGCACGCGCGGCGCGCAGACCAGCGCCCCTTCGCAGCCCAGCGCCTTGCCGCAGGTCCGGAGCGTGACAACATTGTCGCGCCCCTCCAGCGCATGGGCAAGGCCGCGTCCGTCGGGCCCGAACACCCCGGTGGCATGCGCCTCGTCGACGATCAGGAAGGCCTCCTCGCGGTCGGCCAGTTCGGCCAGCTCGTCCAGCGGGGCGATGTCGCCGTCCATGCTGTAGAGGCTCTCCACCGCGATCCAGACCCGGCCCTTGTTGCCGGCCGCGCGCCAGCCGCGGACCGCATCGGCGAAGGCGTCGACATCGTTGTGGCGGGCGGCGACGGTGGTGGCGCGGCCCAGCTTCAGCCCCTCATGCACGCTGGCGTGGATCAGCGCGTCGTGGACGATCAGGTCGCGGCCCGCCGGCAGGGTGGACAGGATCGCGCTGTTGGCGGCGAAGCCGGTCGAGAAGAACAGGGCGGCTCCGCTGCCGAAGAAGGCGGCGGCCTCGGCCTCCAGCGCCTCATGCTCGGGATCGTTGCCGCGCAGCAGCCGCGACCCGCCCGCGCCGATCGCCACCCCGCGCTCGATCGCGGCGGCGACGGCGCCGCGCAGTTCCGGCGAGTTGGCGAGGCCCAGATAGTCGTTCGACGCGAAATCATGGCCGGCGCGCGGGATCAGCCGCCGCGTGCGCGATCGCCGCGCGATGAGGTCCAGCGCCTCGCGATGGGTGTCGAGGATCGACATGGGCCGCGCAGTAGCGCCTCATTTCCCCGCCGTCATGCTGAACTTGGGCGTGTCGTCGGTTTGCCCATTGTCGTCATTCCCGCGCAGGCGGGAATCCATATTCTCTGAAGCTCGAACCTCTTGGGCGAAGGGGTTATGGATCCCCGCATCCGCGAGGATGACGGGTGTTGGGGGGCGCACGCTCTTTACGCAAAGGTCCACTTTCGCGGGAAAGGCGACAATGGATCATGGCGCAAAATGCGTTCGGCCTCTGGTCGTTCGCCTTTGTTTGACTATATCAGCCCGCGAAACGATGGCGGGTGATCCCGCGCAGCGACCGGAAGAAGGCATGAGCGAAGAACAGATCGGCGAGAACGAGGTGGAGACCCCCGAGACGGAGACGGCGGCGGAAGCCGAGGTCGAGAACCCCTTTGCCCGGCTTGAGGGCGAGTTGGAGAAGCTGCGCAACGAGGTGCTCTACGCGCAGGCCGAGACCCAGAATGTCCGCCGCCGGCTGGAGAAGGAAAAGGCCGACGCCTCGGCCTATGCGGCGACCGGCTTTGCGCGCGACATGCTGTCGGTCTCCGACAATCTCGCCCGTGCGCTCGCCGCGATTCCGGCCGAGCTGCGCGAGGACGAGCGGATCAAGTCCCTCCTCACCGGGATCGAGATGACCGCCAAGGAGCTGGACAATGTCTTCCAGCGCAACGGCATCACCAGGATCGAATCGATGGGCGAGAAGCTCGATCCGAATCGCCACCAGGCGATGATGGAACTGCCCCATGCCGATGCCGAACCCGGCACCGTCATCCAGGAGATGCAGGCGGGCTACATGATCAAGGACCGGCTGCTGCGCCCGGCGCTGGTCGGCGTGGCGAAGAAGCCGGACTGATTCGCCGTTGAACCATGGCGGTCGCCCCGGCGGAGGCCGGGGCCGTCAGAGTGTGAGGTGAGGCTGCCGCAAGAGCGATTTCTAAGCAGATTGAAACATCTGCTGGCTCGGAAATCGCGGTAAAACAATGACCTAGAGCGGTCAATCCGATGCAGTCGGATCGGCCGCTCTAGGCTGTGGTGACGATTTAATCATTTGAGCCACAGCATGATGCTGGCGAGTTTAACGAAGCCGAGGAAGTTTCTGGCAATTTTGTCGTAGCGTGTGGCGATGCGCCGCCACTGCTTGAGCTTTGCGAAGAAGCCCTCGATGCCCCAGCGCTGCTTGTAGGCAATGCGATCATAGTGGTGCTGATATTTGCGATGGCGGCGAGGCGGAATGATCGGCTCGCCGCCTTGCTCGTAGATGAGGTCATGCAAGCTGTCGGCGTCGTAGGCACGATCCGCCAGCACTCTTTCAGCTGGAATGCCTCGGATCAGATCGCAGGCCGGTGCCATGTCGTTTTGCTGTCCAGGGCCGAGGATGAAGCGGATCGGCAAGCCAAGGGCATCGACTACGGCGTGGATTTTGGTGCCAAACCCGCCTCTGGATCGCCCAAGAGCCTGGGCTTGAGCGCCCCCCTTTTTACCCTTGCCCCAGCCGCTTGGGCTTGAGCGCGGATCACCGTCGCATCGATTGCCAGCCATTCAATATCGGGATCATCCGACACGGCTTCGAATATCCGGTCGATCACCCCCTGCTCGACCCAACGATAATAGCGCCGCTTGGCGGTCTGGTAGGGGCCGAACCTCTCTGGAAGATCGCGCCAGCGACCGCCTGAACGCGCCAGCCACAAAAGGGCATTTAGAAAGCGACGGCCGTCGCTGCGTGGGCCTCTCCGTCCCTTGCGACCACCCGGCACGAACTCTCGCAGACGGTCCCATTGATCGTCTCGAAGAACCTCGCCTTCCACACCAGCCTCCAAAAGCCAGCGTTGAATCAGAAACCTCCGTCGGCGTAAATCCCTAAAATGTCACTACAGCCTAGTGCCTGTGCCGGCCCCGGCCTCCGCCGGGGCGACGCTGTTATATCAATCCTCGTTCCGGCTGAGGATGTCGTACTGCCGGCGCTTCATCCTGGCCTTGGCCTTGCGGGTGCCGAGTTTGCCGACGAGGCCGCCCTTCACCCACAGCCCGGTGCCGAGCCGTTCGCGTCTGTGGTTGGCGATGGCAGCCTTGTTCTGGATGCCGAGCGCGGCGCGGTGGAGGATAGAGGGCGGTCGCACGGTGCCGCTCAGGAAATAGCTGTTCTGGAGCAGCCAGCGCGCGGCGCGATGCTCGGCGGCGGAGATTTCGCGCGTTTCGGCCTTGCGCCAGCGGCCGGCCGCCTCGCGTTCCAGCACGCCGGCCTGCTGCAGCATCTCCGGCGCCACGGGCAGCTGCAGGAACTGGCAGAGCCGCCGGATCTCATAATCGGGCTCGGCGGCCATGGTCTCATATTTGATCGTATATTGCCGGTCGGGCGGCAGCTTGTGCGACATCCGGTCCCACAGCGCCTCCGCCTCGGTCCATTCGGCGATGCCGTGCCACAGATTGCCCGCTTGCCGCGCCCGCACATTGGCCATCGCCACGTCGCGCCCGTCGCGCACCAGGTGGATGAAGCGCGCGTCGGGCCACAGCCACAATATCCGGTCGAAATCATGCTGCAGCGTGGCGCCGACGATCGCCGCGCCGGGGCGGGCCGCCGCCACCTGATCGAGCAGCGCCTGCGCGATGCCGGCCAGGCCGGTGCCCTGCGGCACCGTCAGGCCCAGCTTCTTGAAGCGGCTGTTGAAGTCGACCGAGCGCAGGAAGGCATCGCGCTTCATCAGCCGGCCATCGGGGGTGATCGCCTCCACCAGGAAATCGAACTCGGGCGCGATGATGATCGCCGGATGCTGGTTCAGCACATGGCGCAGCGCCGCCGCACCCGAACGCGGCGCCGCGACCAGGAAGGTCGGGGCGGGGCGGGGCGGCTCGCTTGCCATCAGTGGTGCATGCCCGCCATGTCGCCCTGGCCCCCGCCCTGACCCTCGTCGCCACCGGCGGGAACGGTCTTCGCCTCGACCTCGATCTTCGCGCCGCTGGCGAAGCTGAACAGCATGGGGATTCCCGTGCCCGGGGTGATACGCGAATCGACGCCGAACAGCATCGCATGGTTGCCGCCGGGCGCGAACTCGATCGTCGCGCCGGCCGGCAACGGTACATCGGCCATCTGCCGCATCGTCATCACGCCCCCGTCCATGACGTTCTCGTGCATCTCTATCTTGTCGACCACCGCGCTGTCGATCCTCAGAAGCCGATCGTCCTTGGCCGCCCCCTTCAGCGTGAAATAGGCGGCGGCGGGCCGCCCCGGCACCACTGCCAGCCGCACCCAGGGGTCCTTCACCACCGGTTTTTCACCGCCCCGGGGCTGGCATGCGGCAAGCGCGAGAAGGGCGATCAGGGGAACCAGCAGGCGGCGCATCGATAACTCCATGAAATCCGGCACGACAATTAGGAGCAGTTGCGTCTTGCAGCAATCGAATCCCCACCTATATCGCCCCCGTTCACTGCGATTGGCCGCCTGCTCGCCTCGTTATCTGGGGGCAGGACAGGGATCGCCCATTGGGGGTTTGAAAGGACTGGAATGGCTAAGGTAATCGGTATCGATCTGGGCACCACCAACAGCTGCGTCGCCGTGATGGAAGGCGGCAAGCCCAAGGTCATCGAAAATGCGGAAGGCGCGCGCACCACGCCTTCGATCGTCGCGTTCGCCAAGGATGGCGAGCGGCTCATCGGTCAGCCGGCCAAGCGCCAGGCGGTGACCAACCCCGACAACACCATCTTCGCGGTGAAGCGCCTCATCGGCCGCCGCTTCGACGATCCGATCACCAAGAAGGACACCGAACTGGTGCCCTATCACATCGTCAAGGGTCCGAACGGCGACGCCTGGGTGAAGGCGGGCGGTGAGGATTATTCGCCCTCGCAGATATCGGCCTTCACGCTCCAGAAGATGAAGGAGACCGCCGAGTCCTATCTGGGCGAGACCGTGACCCAGGCCGTCATCACCGTGCCGGCCTATTTCAACGACGCCCAGCGCCAGGCCACCAAGGACGCCGGCAAGATCGCCGGTCTAGAGGTGCTGCGCATCATCAACGAGCCGACCGCGGCCGCGCTGGCCTATGGGCTGGAGAAGAACGACGGCAAGACCATCGCCGTCTATGATCTCGGCGGCGGCACCTTCGACATCTCGATCCTCGAGATTGGCGACGGCGTGTTCGAGGTGAAGTCCACCAACGGCGACACCTTCCTGGGCGGCGAGGATTTCGACGCCAAGCTGGTGGAGTTCCTGGCGGCCGACTTCCAGAAGGCCGAAGGGATCGACCTGACCAAGGATCGCCTGGCCCTCCAGCGGCTCAAGGAAGCCGCCGAGAAGGCGAAGATCGAGCTGTCGTCGGCGCAGACCACCGAGGTGAACCTGCCCTTCATCACCGCCGATGCGACCGGGCCGAAGCACCTCGTCAAGGCGATCAGCCGCGCCGATCTGGAACGACTGGTCGAGCCGCTGATCCAGCGTTCGGTCGAGCCGCTCAAGAAGGCGCTGGCCGATGCCGGCCTGAAGACCGGCGACATCGACGAGGTCGTGATGGTCGGCGGCATGACCCGCATGCCGCGCGTCCGCGAGGTTGTTAAGAGCTTCTTCGGCAAGGAGCCGCACACCGGCGTCAACCCCGATGAGGTCGTCGCCATGGGTGCCGCCATCCAGGCCGGCGTGCTGCAGGGCGACGTCAAGGATGTGCTGCTGCTCGACGTGACCCCGCTGTCGCTGGGCATCGAGACGCTGGGTGGCGTGTTCACCCGGATGATCGACCGCAACACGACGATCCCGACCAAGAAGTCGCAGACCTATTCGACGGCCGACGACAACCAGAACGCCGTCACCATCCGCGTCTTCCAGGGTGAGCGCGAGATGGCGGCGGACAACAAGATGCTCGGCCAGTTCGACCTGATCGGCATCCCCCCGGCGCCGCGCGGCGTGCCGCAGATCGAGGTCACCTTCGACATCGACGCGAACGGCATCGTCAATGTGTCGGCGAAGGACAAGGGCACCGGCAAGGAACAGCAGATCAAGATCCAGGCGTCGGGCGGCCTTTCGGACGCCGATATCGACGCGATGGTGAAGGATGCCGAACAGTTCGCCGACGAGGACAAGAAGCGCCGTGCGGCGGCCGAGGCGAAGAACAACGCCGAAAGCCTGATCCACTCGACCGAGCGTCAGCTCCAGGAACATGGCGACAAGGTCGACGCGAGCGTGAAGGCCGAGATCGAGACGGCGCTGGCCGATGCCAAGACCGCGGTCGAGGGCGGCGATGCCGACGCGATGACCGAGAAGGCCCAGGCGCTTGCCCAGGCGGCGATGAAGCTCGGCCAGGCGATCTACGAGCAGGAGCAGGCGGCCGCCGCCTCGCCCCAGGCCGACGAGGCGCCGAAGAACGACGACGTGGTCGACGCCGAATTCTCGGAAGTCGACGACAAGAAGTAAGACTGGTGAACCGGATCCGGGATTTGCCTCTCCTGCGGGAGGGTGAGCTTCCGGATCCGGTCTTTTTTTCCTCACCCCGGACTTGATCCGGGGTCCCGCTGCCTTCCATGACGCGGGAGAAGCTGGACCCCGCAGGGCCGGTTTGCGCTATAGCCCTCTCCCGCCTTCGCGGGAGAGGGTTGGGTGAGGGTCTTCTTCTTGCGGCAGGCTCGCTGCGGCATGGGCCGGTAAAGAAGAAAAAGACCCTCATCCAACCTTCTCCCGCAAGCGGGATAAGGCTTTTGGCGGCGGGAAGTTAGCCTATCGGGGGCACGATGAGCACGGACATCGACTATTACGAACTGCTGGAGGTCGATCGCACCGCCGATGACAAGGTCATCAAGTCGTCCTACCGGCGGCTGGCGATGCAGTTCCACCCCGATCGCAACCCCGGCGATCAGGAAGCGGAAGCGAAGTTCAAGGCGATCAGCCAGGCCTATGACTGCCTGAAGGATCCGCAGAAGCGTGCCGCCTATGACCGCTTCGGCAAGGCCGCGTTCGAACAGGGCGGGGCGGGGGGCGGCTTCGGCGGCGGCCAGGGCTTCGAAGGCTTCTCCGACATCTTCGAGAATATCTTCGGTGAGTTCATGGGCGGCGGTCGCGGCGGCGGCCAGCGTTCCAGCGTGCGGCGCGGCGCCGATCTGCGCTACGATCTCGAGATCAGCCTCGAAGAGGCCTATGCCGGCAAGCAGGCGACCGTCACCGTCGATGTCGCCGCGGCCTGCGAGCCCTGCCAGGGCACCGGGGCGAAGCCCGGCACCGGCAGCCAGCAGTGCAAGACCTGCGGCGGCCACGGCAAGGTCCGCGCCCAGCAGGGGTTCTTCCTGGTGGAGCGGACCTGCCCCTCCTGCCATGGCGCCGGCCAGGTCATCTCCGATCCCTGCGGCGAGTGCCGGGGCGAGGGCCGGATCGAGAAGACCAAGACGCTCGACGTCGCCATTCCGGCCGGTGTCGACGAAGGCACCCGCATCCGCCTGACGGGGGAGGGCGAGGCCGGCGCCAGGGGTGGACCGCCCGGCGATCTCTACATCTTCCTCCACCTGCGCGAGCATGCGCTGTTCCAGCGCGACGGCACCACCCTGTTCGCCCGCGCCCCGATCAGCTTCACCACCGCCGCGCTCGGCGGCACGATCGAAGTGCCCGGCCTCGACAGGAAGCGCCACGAGATACGCATCCCCGCCGGCATCCAGTCCGGCAAGCAGATCCGCCAGCGCGGCGCCGGCATGCCGGTGCTCAACCAGCGCGGCCATGGCGACCTCGTCATCCAGATCGACGTCGAGACGCCCACCAAGCTCACCTCCCGCCAGAAGGAGCTGCTGGAGGAATTCCGCGCCACCGAGACCGGCGAGGAAAGCCCCCAGTCGAGCGGCTTCTTCGCCCGGCTGAAGGGCGTGTGGGAGGATCTGACGGATTAGAGCGATTTCTAGGCAGATGGAAACATCTGCCGACTCGGAAATCGCGGTAAAACAACAAGGTAGAGCCCACGAGCCGAAGCAATCGGATAGAGCGCACGTCGGCGCGCCCATCCGCGATTGTCGTCCCGGACGTGATCCGGGATCCCGCTTCGTCTTCACGCGTCCTGTCCCTGAGGAACCGGCGAGGGAAGCCATGACGAAGCACCGCATCTATGCGACCAGCGTCGCCAGCGTCTATCCGCATTATGTCGCCAAGGCTGAGAAGAAGGGCCGCACCCGCGCCGAGGTGGACCGGATCATCTGCTGGCTGACCGGCCACACCCCGGCATCGCTGGAGCAGGCGCTGGCGAATGGGACCAGCTTCGAGGATTTCTTCGCCCGGGCCCCCGCGATGAACCCTGCCCGCACCCTGATCACCGGTGTGGTCTGCGGCGTCCGCGTGGAGGATGTGGAGGAGCCGCTGATGCGGGAGATACGCTATCTCGACAAGCTGATCGACGAGCTCGCCAGGGGCAAGGCGATGGAGAAGATCTTGCGGGGATAACCTCCTGCGGGCGCCGCTTTGGGATTCAGGGCGCGGTGCTCGGGGCCGGGCGCTTCCGCTCGCCGCCGGTGCCGTTCAGTTCCAGTCCATAGTTGCGATAGGTTTCGACGATATCGGAATCCTTGGCCAGCGCGGCGGCGCGGTCGGCTTCCGCGCGCCGGGCATCCCCCTTGCGCGACCAGGCGATGGCCCGGCCCAGCAGCGATTCCGCCGTGTCGGGTTTCATCGCGAGGGCGGTGTCGAAACCGGCGATCGCGTCGTCGAGGCGGCCCATTTTCAGCAGGACGACGGCACGGCTGTCATGAGGCGCAAAATCGTCGGGATCCTTGGCGATCGCGGCGTCGCAATCCGCCAGGGCGGCGGGGAGATCGACGTCGGCCGTGGCGTTGTCCCAGCAGACCGTGTTCAGGTCGGTCGCCGTCTTCGCCGCGGCGCGGGCCATGGCGAAGTCACGGAGGGCTTCCTGTTTCCGGCCGTCGAGGAAATAGGCCTGCCCGCGCAGCGAAATCAGGTCCAGATTTCCCGGCAGCTTGCGGAGCGCCGCGCTCAGGGTTTCGACCATGCCGGAATGGTTGCCGGCGCTCCGCTGCACGATGGCCTTCCCATACCAGGCTTCGAAATTCTTCGGATCGATCCGCAGGGCGGCATCGGCATCGGCCAGCTTGCCCGCCACGTCCGCGCGGCCGCGGATGCCCATGCGGTCGAGATAGAAGTCGGCCGTGGGTTCGATCTCGATAGCGCGGCCGATCTCGCGCAGGGCGTCTTCCCGTCGCCCGCCCCAACGGTAGATGTTCGCCGCCAGGGCGTGCGCCTGGCCGTCGCCGGGCTTGGCCGCGACCAGCGCCCGCGCCTCGGCGATGGCCAGTTCGGGCTTGCCGGTCAGCCGGTGGATCGAAGCCCGCAGCGTGTAGAGGTCGGACCATCGCGGCAGCGATTTGGTCGTCAGGTCGGCTTCGCGCAGGGCGGCCTCGTAATTTCCCAGGTCCCGATAGACGAAGGCGCGCCAGCCGCGAACGGTGTCGTCGTCCGGGAATTCCTCAAGCACGCGCGAGAAATAGCGCAGCGCATCGGCCGGGCGCCCTTCGGCATAGGCGAGATAGCCGCGCGAGCGCACGAGGTAGGTGTTGTCGGGGTCGAGCACCGCCGCGGCATTGAAGTCGCGGGTGGCGGCGGCGAAATCCTTCCGCCACGCGAAGATGAAGCCCCGTGCCGCCAGCGCATCGGCATTGCGCGGATCGCGTTCCAGCGCGGCATTGAACGCCGCCACCGCGCCGTCGAGATCGTTGCGGTCCAGCAGCTGCAATCCGCGCTCGACGAACTGGTCGCTGGTCTCGGGCGCCTGGTTTTCGCCCAGCGCGGCCGATTGCGGCTGGGCGATCCGCAGCGCGACGTAGCGATCCGCGAGCGCGCGGATGGTCTTCTGGGCGGCGGCGGCTTCGCTGGCCGGGAATTCCGGGGCCAGGCTCTGCTGTACCGTCTCGACCGACAGGATATTGCCTTTCAGCGTCCCCTTTCGCGAATGGCGGATGGCCCCGGCTATGGCCTCGACATTCGGATTGTCGGGCACCACGCCGGGGGGCAGGATGATGGTCTCCCTGAGCAGGGTGTAGCTTGGGAAGTTGACGGCATAGGGCGCGGCCCGGTCTTCGGCCGCGCTGCGCTCGAAATCGACCTTGTCATAGCCCAGCCGGCTGTCGGTGAGCCAATAGGCGCCGCCATCCCATTCCAGCGTGGCGATGCCCTCCATGGCGAGGCGCTGCTCGCGCCTGTCCGCGTCATAGCTCTGCGTCACGGTGCCGACCGCGATGAAGTCGTAGCGGCGCTTCCAATAGTCGCGCAGCCACCTTTCGCGCGTCTCGTCGTTCATGTCGGCGATGGCGACGCTCATCGAATAGGCATAGTCGCCTCGGAACAGGATTTCCGCGCGGGCGGGCGCCGGCTTGGTCCGGCCGGCATGGGCATCGATGTGCAGCGAGGATTCGGTTTCGGGCAGCGCCAGCTGTTCCGGCACCATGCGGACCAGCGCCGCGTCCTTCGTCAGCGGCAGCCCCCAGCCATAATCGGGCGTGGCAAGCTGGTCGAGCCGCCGGTCGCCGCTCCGCGTGCCGTCGAGCCAGTAATTCTTGCCGGCGACCGTCGCCCGCACGATCACATGGTCGAACAGGCCCGCCCTGGGCAGGCGCTGGTCGAAGCCGTCGCCCCCGTCGCTGTCGACCAGCACCGGCTCGGCCGCGATGTCCAGCGCGCGCAGGATGGCGATCAGCAGGGCCGATTTCGCCTTGCAGTCGCCGAACCGGCGGCTCCACGTGGTCGATGCATCGGCGGGCGTATAGCCGCCCGCCCCCATCAGCAGCGCGACATAGCGCACCTGGCCCTGGACGAGCATCAGCGCCGCCTCGGTGCGCTTGACCGGATCGGGGGATGCGCGGCGGATGCGCTCGATCTCCGCCCGCAGCGGGCTGTCGGCGGGGATCAGCGCCGCCTTGTCGTAGAGAGGCACGAACAGGTCCGCCAGCTCGGCCCAGGAGCCGAAGCTGCTGAACTCGATCATGCGGGGCTGTCGGTAGCGGTCGGGCGCGCCCTTGGTCAGGATGACCGGCTTGGCGCGATCGAGCGTCAGTTCGACCTCGATCCGGTTTCCGGCCCGTCGCGGCGGCGCCGCCGGCCAATCGGGGGTCTGCTGCACCCGGATCGGGAAAGCCGCCGGCCATTGCGCGCGGATATGCTCGCGCGCCACCCCGCCCGCATTGGTCGCGCGCCGCGCGCGTTCGGCATGGCCGCCCAGCACCGGATCGGCCATCACATGCGTCGTCACGAGATGAACGATGTCGCCGACCTGGAGCCCCTCGGGCTGGATGTTCGCGGTGAGGACGCCGTCGAGCATCGCGCTTTCGAGGTTGGATTCCCGGCGCAGCACGGTGAACTGCTGGCCCGATTTCAGCACGTCGATCGTCTGCTTGCCCCGCTGGATGGTCAGCCGGTGGACGATCAGCCGCTGCGTCTGCGGCTCCCACCCCAGCGAGATGTTGCCGGCGGACAGGCCATCGGCGGTGTTTATGCGGAAGATGCTTTCGGCATAGACGCTGGTCTGCTTCGCCTGGAAATCGATCTGCTCGTCGAGCAGCAGATAGCTGATCCCGCCCTGGGCCGGCAGATCAGCCGCCTGGGGGACGGCGACCGGCTTCACCCAGGCCGGCGGCGGCCCGAACTCCACCTGATCCCCCGCAAGCGCCGGCGTCATCCAGCCGAGCACCAGCATCCATCCGATCCAGAATCGCATGCCATGTACCCCTTTTGTTCAGATGTACGCGATTCGTCGCGCCGATCAACCCGTTCGTCGCTGTTGTTCGCGGATCGCTTCTGGTCAATCTCTGCGCCTCGCCGCAGTGACGGGGCGGGGCACGCAAGAAGGGGGAAACATGAAGGCTGTCGAAAAGGCCGCGGAGGTGCGCGCCGCCGCCGCCCAGTGGCAAAAGGCGTTCCGGGACGAGTCCAGGGCCATCGGCAAGATGGATGGTCAGGACGTGCTCTGGCACGAGCGGCTGCAGTTCTGGGCCTCCTTCGGCAGGACGAAGGGCCGGAACGGCGCGCTGCGGGACTGGAACGCCTTCGGCCAGAAGCCCCTATCCTTCCGCAGCAATATGATCGTCGAGATCAACCAGCCCCCCAGGGGGATCGATCGCAACCTCCAGGCCGTCTTCGCGCGCGATGGCGCCGGCCATCTCTGGGTGCTGCACCAGGGCCGCATGAGCGTGTCGGGAAGCCGGGTGACCGAGGCCGATTTCATCGCCGCGACGGGGTTGCAGCCGGTGAAGGTGGCCTTCAGCGACGGATCGCACGGCGCCTATCACCCCGTCGCGCGGATCGACGGCCCCGCCGCGCTCATGGCGGAGGGCATCGGCGCCTTCATCGCCCAGTGCGCCCATGCCCGCAACGTCAAGCTCGCCAACGGCATGGCCCTCCCCGATCTGGAAAAGACGAAGGACTGGGAACACCGCTTCAGCCCCGAAGCGATCGGCAGCTTCGAGATCGCGGCGCAGGACGCCCGCACCGGCAACCGCTGGCATGGCGAGATTCAGCGCGCCCTGGCCGGCGCGCTTGCCGATCGCGAAGTGCCGCACTCGAACGATCGCGTCGGCCAATATGGGCCCGATCTCTTCACCTATGGCCCGGGCCCCAGCGTGCTGTTCGAGATCAAGTCGGGCGCCGGCGCGCAGGATATCTTCGCCGCGGTCGGCCAGCTGCACATCTACGATCATCTGCTCGGCGGCGGCTATCGCAAGGTCCTCGTCGTGCCGAAGGGCATGGGGGCGGCGCTCAAGGGCCCGGTCGCCGCGCTGAAGATCGACACCGTCGAGTTCCACCGCGCCGGCCGGAAGATCGTCTTCGACGAAGCGGCCCTGTCGCACTGCCTGGGCCAGAGTGATTTCAAGTCAGGTGGAATCACCTGACGACTCGGAAATCACGGAAAAAAAGGAAAATAGACGTGATCCCGCTCTTCATATCCGTCATTCCCGCGCAGGCGGGAAATCCATATTCTCTGAAGCTCGAGCCTCTTGACGGAAGGGATTATGGATCCCCGCATCCGCGAGGATGACGAATGTTGGGGGGGCAGACGCTCTTACGCAAAGGTCCAGAGTGATTTGAAGTCGGGTGGACGCACCTGACGACACGGAAAACAAGGGGAATAAGCGTGCTCAGCCCCGCCGCCGCGTCCGCGCCCGATCCGCGTCCCTGATCGCCGCCTCCAGCGCCAGCGCATCGCCCAGCGCCGCTCCGGTGACGGTGTTGTCGAAGATGCACCAGCTCTCCACCCCCTCGGCCAGTTCGGCGGCGATCTGCCCGGCATAGCCCGCCAGCGCCTCGCTGCTGTAGGGGGATCGGTACATGGCCGGCGATCCGTGGAGCCGCCTGTATCGGAAGCCCCGCCAGCCGCCGGGGCGGGCGGCCTCCTCGCTCAGCGCCGGATCGGCGCCGACGCGCGCGACGCGCAGGTCGGATAGCACCCCGTCGGCATGTTCGGTGAACCAGGACGGATTGCGCGGCTCGCACACGATCCGGGCGGCGGTGCTGTGGGCCCGCAGCGTGGGGAAGAAGGCACGGCACACCGCTTCGTCGAACGCCAGCCTGGGCGGCAGCTGCACCAGCAGCACGGCCAGCTTCGGCCCCAGCCCCTCCACCTCGGAACAGAATTGCGCGATGGCCGCATCGGCGCCGACCAGCTTCGCCTCATGCGTGATCGCCTTGGGAATCTTCACCGAGAAACGAAAATCCGCCGGCACGCTCGCCGCCCACCGCGCCCAGGTCGATCCGCGATGCGGCCGGTAGAAGGAGGAATTGACCTCAACCCCGCCCAGCCGCCGCGCATAGCGCTCCAGACCCGTGCCTTCGGCGGGAAACCTAGCGGCCTCGCCGCGCGGAATGGCCCAGCCCGCCGTGCCTATGATAGCGATCATGGTGGGGACAACGCGCGGGGCAGGGGGGCGTTGCCGGGACGGGCGGTACGGGGTGCGATTGCGGCGGCTATACGCGAGATACCAGCCGTTCAGCAGGCTTTCCGGCCCTCCCGAAAGCCTCCATTTGATCTTTCACTCAATGAACGAGTCTGGAACGACCGGCTTTGGGACTTTCCTGCCGTTCCTGTGCCGCAGGTCGAGCGGCAGCTCGCGTCAAGAGCGGACGTGAAACGTTAGTTCGAGCGGCGTCGCATAATGCCAGGAGCTGAGCCGGACGCAGATCAGCTGTCCTTGATGGTGGTGTTGGGGCTGCGCTTCCCGTGCGCGGTCGTCACGAACCGCCCGGAGATTGCGCTGCGATAGGTGCCACCGGTGCTGCCGCTGCCAGCGGCCTCGCGAACGGTCGTGCGCGAAGACGCCCTCCCGTGCTTTGCCGTCACGAAGCGACCGGAGATCGCGCTGCGGTAGGAACCGCCACTCTTGCCCTTGGCCATGCTTATTCTCCAATCATCGAGTCATCGAGGGTGGGGCCGCGCCGAAGCGCGGCCCCGGTCTTGCGTCAGCCGCGCGGCGGGAACGGATCGCCGCCGAAGCTGTCGCGTTCGCGGATCTGGCCATTACGGCCATGGATCAGCAGTTCGCTCTGCTGGTTGCGCGCGATGTCACGCGCCGCGCCGATCGCTTCGGACTGGGTGGTGTGCACCGAGGTCGCCCGCTCATTGCCGGCGCCACGAACCGCCCAGCCGCCTGCGTGCGGCACAACATGCTGGTTCTTGCCCATCTTGATATTCCTCCTTCCTCGCGCTGGCGGGTAAGCCGGCTTGCGACACCGCTCCCGAACCCCGTGATTGGCATTCAGGAGGTAGGCTGATCCCGGCAGCCTACACGGACATCAAAATTTATTTCGACCGACTTGTCCGCGAAGCAGTTCCACGTCAGCCTATGCAGGAAGACAGACCCAAGTGGAGTGACGCGATCCGAGACGTGTTCGACCTCGAAGAAATCAGGTCCGCTCTCGACGGCCTGACCCAGAGCGATCTCGTTCGCCTGCGCCGTGCGGGCAGCAAGTTCGCTCTGGCCCTCGACTGCACGGCGGACGATCTCATCGGCGAGGCGGTGTGTTCCGCCTATTCCGGTGCACGCGAATGCCGCAGGGACCTTCCCATCCTGGTATTCCTCGTCGGCGCAATGCGGAGCATCGCATGGAACGCGAAGGTGTCCTCACGAAAAGCCGGGAGTGAGATCTCGCTCGACGCCACTGGAACCGATGGCCACCCCCTGGTCGTTCTCAAGTGCGACGCGCCGGACGCGGAGACCCTAGTCCTCCGGGCCGACGACACGGCCCGGAGGATCGCCGCTCTGGAGGATTTGTTCGCCGATGATGAGCCTGCACTGCTCGTCATCATGGCTGACCTGGACGAACTATCGAAGGAGGAAATCATGGTGATGAACGAGATGTCCGAAACCACCTACAACAGCACCCGAACCCGAATCCGCCGAAAGATGGAACGGAGGTTTCCAAACGGGTGGACTGCGTGAGCGGCCCTGAGAAAAACGATCCCACGCTCCACCAACTGATCGACGAAGCCGTAGAAGACCTGATGAAGCTGAGTGATGCCGAACTGATGGCTGAGCTCGCCGAAGAAGGAGCCGACCCGGAAGCGGAAGCGCAGGCCGCGCGCAACGCAGTCGCCGCAGGCATCGCCCGTGGGGGTCGCGCGCGTCTCGTCGCAGCACGAACAGCAGTGGATCGTGATCGGACGGCGCGCGTCGTGCGCTCCCCGCTCCCCGCAGCAATGCGCGCCAGCATCCTGGAGCGCTTCGCTAACGACGATGCCAAGCTCAAGTCCCGCCTCACCATGGCGGCCCGAAACGGCGAAGGTATCACGGAACAGGAGATCGACTCCATTCTAGCCGATCTGCGCGAGCTCGGACTGATAGATGACGAGGGGAACCCGATTGAGCGGTGACACCCCGGCGGAGACGCTCCTGCGCTCTTTGGGTGTCACAAGTCCCGATGAGATCGACCTCGAAGCAATCGCCTGGTCCATGGGAGTCAAGGTTCGCGAAGCCGAGCTACCAAGCTGCGAGGCACGCATCATCGGTTTCCAGGACCAGGCGATCATCACCGTCCGCAACTTCGGCGACCCGCGCCGCCGTCGCTTCTCAATCGGCCATGAGCTCGGCCACTGGGTCCATCATCGCGGCCGATCCTCTATCTGTCGCTCGAGCGACATCGGCAACCCCGGAGCTGCCAGCCAGCTTGAGAAGCAGGCCGACAGGTTCGCCGCCGACCTTTTGATGCCACGCTTCCTCTTCAGTCCGTCAGTCGCACAACTGAAGCGGCCGGACTTCGAAGGCATCGACATGCTCGCCGGGACCTTTTCGACTAGCCGGCTCGCAACCGCCCTTCGCTGTGTCGACATCAACTCTTGGCCAGTTGTCCTCGTTTGCCATGGTTCCTCCGGCCGACGATGGTTCAAACGAGCCGCAAGCGTCCCCGACGACTGGTTTCCCCGAGACGATCTCGATCCTTCCTCGCCTTCGTTTCCTGTACTGTTCGGAACCGTCGAGCGATCCAAGAGCCAAGCCGTGGCCGCCAGCCTCTGGTTCGATCGGCGCGATGCCAGCCGCTACCGCATCACCGAGCAGTCGCTGAAGGCGCACGGCGGCACAATGCTCACGCTCCTCACGCTGACCGATCCGAAGATGCTGACCCTATGAAACAGGTACCGTCTTAGGATATTGCAGCGCTGCTACCTAGGATCGAGGTTTCACCGTGCGCCCTGGCCATTCCGCTTTTGGTGGGGATGGGATCGCAACTGGTTACGATACCAAAAGATAAGCAGGTTTCTGCCGCCAACGCGCCGCGTGCACTTGGATCAAAGGTAAGCTTCCGAGTATATAGCAATTCCAATCACAAACATGCGCCGATTTCTGCCTTGCTAGACGTAGCTTTCGCAGCGGATGTTTGGCTGGGATCCAACCAACGGCAAGTTGCGCGTCGAGTGGAAAGATGATTGAAGGCGCTGCGCTGCCCAAGGCCGTAAATACAGCCCGATGCGCCTGCCTATTTTCTTGAAGAAGCGAGGGGCAGGTTCGCCCATTATTGGTCGTCCGTGCCTCTGCCCCGAACGACGGGGTGTGGTCGGAAGCTGCCGTCGCTATGTGACGGATCGGAGGGCCCCTATTCCCCTATTGTTGCCCGGAACCCGCCATTCCGCAACCGGCCCAGTAGCGGCCGTAACCGTCAATTCAATTTGTTCTCTTTTTGTTCTATCTTTCCTCCTCGTGGCGTGTTAAGGCTGGCCGCGCCGCATATTGCACAGCGCCCATCAGGAACCACCCAACTGCCCAACCCATCACCCCCCTCCGCCGAACCCGCCATCCTCGCCAGCGCCCCGCGCTGCGGCGCGCGGACCCGTTCGGGGGCGCCGTGCCGGTCCCCGGCAGTGGGCGGAAGGCAGCGGTGCCGGATGCATGGCGGCAGGGGCAGCGGCGCGCCGCGCGGGAACCGGAATGCCTGGAAGTATGGCGGGCGTTCCGCCGCGTTCCGGGATGCGGCGCGCTATATTCGGGCGAGCAGCCGCTTTACCGCCGCCGCCCGGCTCGCTTTGCGCGCCTTCGCGCTGGGGCCGGAGGTCGCCGCCATGGCGCTGCGGCTGGCCGATGCCGCCTGGGCGGAGATGCCGGCGGCGCCCGGCGTGGACGTCCTCCCATTTCGTATCCCCTCGCGTCACCGGCAGGCCGGGCGATGCGCGGCCGGGCCCGCTTCGTCGCGGGAAAAAATAAAAACGAACGCACAACCCCATGCACCCGGAAATGCGGGCCCTCGGCCCTCCTTCGTCGGCGCCTTCGCCAGCCTCGCTGCCGGCCCCGCAGACAGGCATCGGCTCGCACGACAGACGGCCGGCACGTCGCCATGCCGGCCGTCCTTCCTCGCGATCGGGTCAGCCGAGCGCGGCGGGGGTGCCGTCGGCGTCGCTCGCGCCGTCCTCCCGCGCTTCGGCCTCCGCTTCCCCTTCGCCGACATGGCGGGTGACGTACATCAGCACCCCCAGCGCCGCGAACAGGATCAGGCTGCCCAGCAGCAGGGCATAATCCTCCAGTTGCAGCAGCACATAGAGCACCCCGTAGAGCAGCGTCAGCACCCCGCCGATCACCAGCGCCCGGCCGGTGCCGCCCAGCACCGCCTTCGAATAGCTGCCGATCAGCCCGATCAGCGCCGCCGCCGCCAGCACATAGGCGGGGGTGAGCGAGATATATTCGGCCAGCGCCAGCAGCAGCAGGAAGAACAGCACCAGCCCCAGCCCCACCAGCGCATAGGCCAGCATCGGCACCCGCCGCCGCCCGGTCACGTCATAGGCGAAGAAGGTCAGGAAGGTCAGCGCGATGAACAATATCCCATATTTCAGCGATCGTTCGACCTGCGCATAGAGGTCGGCCGGCTGGATCAGCCGCACCTCGGCCAGGCCCGGCGCGCCCTGTTCGCGGGCGGCCCCGGTGCTGGCGCGCATCGCCAGCGGCCTGTTCGCGACCAGATAGCTGGTCGACCAGCGCGCCGCGAACCCCTTGGCCGATATGCTGCGCCGGTCGGGCAGCAGCCCGCCCGTGAAGCTCGGATGCGGCCAGGGCGAGGCAAGGTCGACGGTCATGCGGCGGGCATGGCCGTCCACGCCGAAGCCGGTGCTGCCCTTGACCGGCAGCCGGCTCGACAGCCGGATCGGCCCGGCCGGCGGCGCGCTCAGCCCGGCCGGGGCGCTGATCGCGCCGCCGGGCAGCTTCAGGTCGCGGCTGCCCGGTTCGGCCTCCACCAGCCGGCCGTCGATCCGCATATGCGGGATCGATCCGCCGAAGCCGCGCGGATCGTCGATCGCCAGCACATAATAGGCGCGGGCCCAGTCGAGACGCGCCGGATCGACATCGCCCCCGGCGATCGCGCCGGTCGAGAAGCGCGCCTCCACCGCCAGGTCGGCCTGGTAGACCACCGTTTCGAACAGCGATCGGCGGCGCAGCTCGGGCGCCAGCCGCGCGGTGACGTGCAGGTCGTCGGGCGCGATCACCAGCGCGTCCTGATGGTCCGCCAGCACCTGTTGCACCGCGCCGGCCCCGACACCGGCCACGGCACCGGTCACGGTGCCCGTCGCGGCCTCTGCCGGGGCGGCCTCCACGGCGGTCAGCCGCCTCTCGGTGAAGGGCACGACCAGCCAGGGGCCGCGCAGCGTCTGTTCGCCGGCCCATCCGGCGCTGATCTCGCTGCGGGCCTGCGCGGCGGTGGCGCTCCGGTCCCACACCAGCATGTAGATGACGAACAGCGGTATGCCGAGCGCGGCGGCGATCACCCCGATCGCCAGGAATCTGCGGCTGATGCTCATGACGGCCTCCGCCGGCGGGGATGTGGGGAAGGGCAGGACATGGTCGGTCTCCTCTCGATTGGCCGGGTCCACGCCTGTCATGCCGCCGCGCCGGACAGCGATCGGCAACTCCCGCCATTTGCCGCCACGCCGTGCTTGTCATGGCGGGGTCCGCGCGCCACTGTGCGGATTTGTACGGGATGGTGAGGGCTGCGCATGGCGTCGGACGGAGCGGGGGCGGAGGAGGCGCGGCGGATCGGGGAGCGCATCCGGGAGGAGTTGGCGCGCCGCCGGCTGTCGCGGCAATGGCTGGCCGATGCGGCCCGCATCAGCCTTTCCACCCTCGAAAAGGCGCTGGCGGGCAGCCGCTCCTTCACCCTGATGACGACCATCCGGATCGAGGAGGCGCTGGGCCTGTCGCTGCGCGGCGAGGGAGGCGCGGCCGCCGCGTCGTCGCTTCCCACCCTCGCGCCGCAGGAGCTTGGCGCCTATGCCCGGCCGGCGGTGAGCTGGCTGGAGGGCGATTATCTGACGCTGCGGCCCTCGGCGGGGGAGGCGGGCTCGGTCTATGCCCATCTGCTCGGCATCGCCTGGGACGAGGCGCGCGGCCTGCTCGCCTTCCGGGAGGCGGCGCGGATCGATCCGGAGTTCACCCAGGGCGGCACCGTCGGGGTCTCCAACCTGTCGGGCCATGTCTATCTCGTCACCAACGATCTCGGCCAGTACCGGCTCGTCATCCTCGGCCGGCCGACCATCGCGGGGGAGCTCTATGGCGTGCTGACCACGCTGCAGGTCGGCCAGGGCACCTCGCTGATGCCGGTGACGATGCCGATCGCGCTGGTGCCGCTGAAGCCCGGCCAGCCGTCCCCCGCGCTCGGGCGGATCTCGCCCGGCCACCCCGATTTCGCCGCCTATCGCCGCCATGTCGATCGCGTCACCGCCGACGGTTTCGCCCGCATGCTGATGTGATCGCAAGGAGCGGGAGGCGCCGTGGCGGCAGGTCCGCGATAATGATGGCCGTGGCGATATCGGGAGCGAATCGATGACCCTGGCTTTCACGACCTTTCCCTCGCCGGTCGGCGACCTCCGCCTTGTCGCTAGTGATGCGGGGCTGGTGGCGATCCTCTGGCAGGATGACGATCCCGCCCGGGTGCCACTGGCGCGGGCCGAGGAGCGCCCCGATCACCCGGTGCTGCGGGAGACGGCGCGGCAGCTCGCCGCCTATTTCGCGCGGACGCTCGACCGCTTCGATCTCCCGCTCGATTTCCGCGGCACCGATTTCCAGCGCAGCGTCTGGGCGGCGCTGCTTGCCATCCCGTTCGGGGAGACCCGCAGCTATGGGGAGATTGCGCGGGCGATCGGCCGGCCCTCGGCGTCCCGCGCGGTGGGCGCCGCCAATGGGCGCAACCCGATCTCGATCGTCGCGCCCTGCCACCGCGTGATCGGCTCCACCGGCGCCCTCACCGGCTTCGCCGGCGGCATCGCGGCAAAGCGCTACCTGCTCGAACTGGAGGGGCAAACCAATTTACTATGAGGTTATGTCGTGTGTCGGAAATCGGCTCGGGGCGAGCCGAAAATGGTGCCGAGCGAGAACCGGCGCGCAGCGTACTCAAGGTACGTGAGCACCGGAAGCGCAGGGGGGCGCCATTTGCAGGCCGCCTCGGGCCGATTGCCGATACACGAGGAAGCGCCGCCCCTTGCCGGCTATTCCCCCCGTCGGAGAATGAGCTGGCAAAGGACGGCGCCACCGGCACTGGCTCGGGTCGAGGTTTCAGCCTCAGCCCTGATAAGCCGGCCGGAAGCCGGGCCGGGGCGGACGTTGCACCCGGGTCGTGACATATTCGGTCTGGCGCGGGGCGGTCGCCGGCTGGCTGGCGGTGGCCGCGACGACCGGATCGGTCATAGGCAGATCGCCCCGCGCAGCCATCCGCTCGCGCATGTCGTAGAAGCTGGCCCGCTTCACGCGGCGCTTCAGCGACAGGAACGGATTGTTGGGCGTCGGCCCGCGATAGGCGGCCTGGACGTGGCGGCCAAAACGCGACGTGTCAAAGCCTTCGGGAATCCGGTTCGACGGGGCATCGGAGGCCGTCGCCAGGGCGGGCTCGGGTGTCCGGATCGGCGCAGTCATGACGGGGGCGGCATAGACCTCCGGCGCGACGGGCACCGGCGGCTCGCGGGTCTCGACCGTGTCGGTCCTATGGACCTCCGCGACATCGTCGCGGCGGCGGCGGTTGAGTGCGTAGAGCCCGCCGCCGAGCAGCAGGATCGCGGCGCCGACGCCGCCCGCGATCGGCAGCGTGTCATCGGCCGGGGCGGCCGGGGCAGGCTGCGCGACGGGCGCCTTGGCGACCGGGGTCGGGGAGGGTGCTACGACCGGGGCAACCGGCGCGAGCCGTTCGGCCGGCGCCGCGATCGGCGCGGCGGCGGGGGCGGCTGCGGTAGGGGCGGTCGCGGTGGCACGCGGCGCCGGAGCAGGGGTGTTGCGGGCGGTCGAGCGGGCAATCGGTGCGGGGGCCGGCGTAGCGGGTTCGGCCTCGACGACGGGGGCCGGGGCGGGCGCGGCGCTGGTCGGAGCAATCACGGTCGAGCTGCCCGGCCGGATCGGCACGGTCACGAGGCCGCCGCTCGATGGGGCCGATGTCGTGCTGCTCATCGTTGCCGGGGCGCTTTCGACCGGCGCGGGTGCGGGCGCGGCGACGACCGGCGGCGGGGTCACGATCGGTGCGGGCGCTGCCGGATCGGCGGCCTGCGCGAAGGACGGGGTTGAGGACAGGGCCAGGACAGCGGCAATCGCGGTCAGGCCGGGGCGGACGGGGTGGGTTGCGTACCTCATGCGTAAAAGAACCCAGCTTCCTTCAATCGGGTCCATGCTTCTCCGACCAATTGCCGGCCCGGCGCGATGAATTGATTTGGAGATATGAAGTTATGTGCTGAGATGAACATCTATGACGGATCGGACATCATCCATTAATCTGCCATTAATGTGACGACTCGGGAAGATCATCTTCGATATTCTGTAAGGAAGGTGATCTATAGTCTCATCGCCTCACCCATGCGGCGGATCGCGTCGACTTTCGCGTGGAGCGGTCCCCAGTCGTCATGCTCGTCGATCGCCGACCAGATCGCCTCCACCTCGTCGATCAGCATCGAGCAGGGCTCGGGGTCGCGCCAATAGTCATGGTCGAGCGAGGCCTGGCCCCGATAGTCCGCGATGGCCGCACGGAAGCCGGCGAAGTCCTCGCCGTCATACAGCGCATCGGCCGGCGATGCCGCGCGCCGCGCGCCGCCGCGCCAGTCGAAGAAGAAGCGGTCGATGCCGACCTGGCTGCGCTGAAGCGCGCTGTCCATCGCCTGGAGCAGGGCGAGGTCCGCTTCCTCGCCGCGCGGGGCGACGCCGAGCCGGCCGCAGATCGCGGCGGCGACGTCGCGCTCATAATGGCCGGGCCAGCCGTCGAGCGCGGGCGCCAGTTCCTCGGCTTCGGCGACGGTGCGCAGCGACCGGGCCAGTTCCACCACGTCCCAGTGGATCGCCTGCGCCTGCCGGCCGAAGGCATAGAGGCCCTGCTGGTCGAAATAGGCGGCGGTGAAGCCGGGGTTCCATGTGGGGTTGAAGCGCCACGGGCCATAGTCGAAGCTCTCGCCGGTGACGTTGATATTGTCGCTGTTGAGCACGCCATGGACGAACCCCGCCGCCATATAGCTGGCGGCGAGCGCGGCAGTGCGGCGGCAGACGAGATCGAGCAGCTGGCCGGCGGGCGCGTTGCCGGGCGTCTCGCCATAGAGGTTGGTCAGCGTATAGCCCATCAGGTCGCGCATCGTGTCAGCCTCGCCCAGCGTAGCCAGCCGCTGGAAGCTGCCGATGCGGATATGGCCATGGCTCAGCCGCACCAGCACCGAGGACCGGGTGGGGGAGGGCTCGTCGTTGCGCTGGAGCGCCTCGCCGGTCTCGATCAGCGAGAAGGTCTTGCTGGTCTCGACCCCCAGCGCCTCCAGCATCTCGGTCGCCAATATCTCGCGCACGCCGCCCTTCAGGGTCAGCCGGCCGTCGCCGAAGCGGCTGTACGGCGTCTGGCCCGATCCCTTGGTGCCGAGATCGAGCAGTCTGCCCTCTCCGTCGCGCAGCTGCGCGAACAGGAAGCCGCGCCCGTCGCCGATGTCGGGGTTGTAATGCCGGAACTGGTGGCCGTGATAGCGAAGCGCCAGCGGCTGGGGCAGGTTGCCGGGCAGCGGCTCGAAGCGGCCGAAATGGGCGATCCATTGCTCGTCGCTCAGCGAATCGAGGCCGACCGCGCCGTCCCAGCGCCGGTTGCGGAACCTCAGGATCGCCTGCGGGAAGTCCGCTGCCGCGACGGGATCGGACAGGCGATCCCTGATCGTCTCGATTTTGGGATCGGCGCGATAGGCGGCGGCTTGCGGGGCGATGGGCATGCGGCGATATGGGGGTGGAACAGGCGGAGGTGCAAGCATGGCGGCATGGGAAGACGGTCACTGGTTGTCGAAAGACGGCCTCCGTCTCCATTATCGCGACTATCCCGCCGCGGCGCGATCGAAGCGCCCGGCCATCCTGTGCATCCCCGGCCTGACCCGCAATGCGCGCGATTTCGCGGCGGTGGCGGATCGGCTGGCGGGCAAATACCGGGTGATCGTCGCCGAACTGCGCGGGCGCGGCGAGAGCGAGCGCGCCAAGGACCCGATGAGCTATGTGCCCGCCACCTATCTGGAGGACCTGACCGCGCTGATCGAGCAGCGCGCGCTCGATCGCTTCATCCTGTTCGGCACTTCGCTGGGCGGCATATTGTCGATGCTGATCACCGCCACCCATCCGGCCAAGGTGGCGGGCGTGCTGCTCAACGACATCGGGCCGGCGATCGATCCGGCCGGGCTGGTCCGCATCCGCGGCTATGTCGGGCGGGGCGGAAGCTACCCGACCTGGCTCCACGCGGCCCGCTCGCTGGCGGAGGTGCACCGGCCGGCCTATCCCGACTACAAGCTGGACCAGTGGCTGGAGATGGCGAAGCGGCTGTATCGCCTGACCAGCGCCGGGCGGATCGTCGCCGACTATGACAATGCGATCGCCGAACCGTTCCGCGTGCCCGGCAATGAAAGCGGCGGCGATCTGTGGCCACTGGCCGAAGCGCTGAAGCCGATCCCCAGCCTGCTGATTCGGGGCGAGCTGTCGGATATCCTCTCGGCCGAGACGGCCGACCGCATGGCCGCCGAGCTGCCGCTGCTCGAACGGGTCGATCTGCCGCGCATCGGCCATGCGCCGACGCTGTTCGAGCCCGAAAGCGAGGCGGCGGTCGACCGGCTGCTCGCCCGCATCGCCAAGGCCGGCTGACCGGATGGATCGTCCGGCCCGCATCCTCCATTGCCACTCGACCTTCCAGCTGGGTGGCAAGGAGGCGCGGGCGGTGCGGCTGATGAACGCCTTCGGCGACGCCGCCGAGCATGTCGTGCTGAGCGCGGTGCCCGGTGCGCTGGCCGCCCGCGACGCGATCGATCCGGGCATCGGCGTGGCCTTTCCCGGCGATGGCGCGCCATCGCTGCAGGGCAAGCCGGGTGTTGGCCGCTATTCGTTGCTGGCCCGCTATATGGCCGGCTTCGACCTCGTCCTGAGCTACAACTGGGGCGCCATGGACGTGGTCGGCGCGCGGCGGCTCTATGCCGGGCTGCGCCGTCTGCCGCCGCTGATTCACCATGAGGACGGCTTCAACGAGGATGAGGCGGTGCGGCAGAAGCCGGCGCGGGTCTGGTTCCGCCGCGCCGCGCTGCCCGCCGTTCACCGGCTGGTGGTGCCGTCGCACCGGCTGGAGGCGATCGCGCTCGACGTCTGGAAGCAGCCGACGGGCAGGATCGAGCGCATCCCGAACGGCATCCGCCTGCCGAGCGAGGGCGAGCTGGCCGCGCCGCTGCCGATCCCCGGGCTCGCGGCAGGCGGGGGGCTGGTGATCGGGACGGTTGCCGGGCTGCGGCCGGTGAAGAACCTGCCGCGCCTCGTTCGCATCTTCGCGGCCGGCGCGCCGGCCGATGCGCGGCTGGTGATCCTGGGCGAGGGCCCTGACCGGGGCGCGATCCAGGCCGAGGCGGAACGGCTGGGCGTCGCCGGCCGGCTGGTGATGCCGGGCTTCGTGCGCGATCCGGTACGCCATATGGCCGGGTTCGACATCTTCGCCTTGTCGTCGGACAGCGAGCAATTCCCGATCTCGCTGGTCGAGGCGATGGCCTGTGGCCTGCCGGGGCTGATGGCCGATGTCGGCGACATCGCTGAGATGACGGCGCCGGAGAACCGGCCTTTCATCCGGCGCTGTGACGATGAGGCCGGCCTTGCGGCAGGGCTGGCGCAACTCGCGGCCGATCCTGCCCTGAGGCGTGCGATAGGCACGGCCAATCGGGCGGTGGCGCTACGAAATTTCGCCGAAGAGGCGATGATCGAGCGCTATCGCACCCTATATTGGAATGCGATCGGCGCATCCCTGACACGGTAACAATCGCCGATTTGCAAGGGCTGGGCGATTTTGCGCGCATTTCGCGGCGCTTGGCACTATAGGGCGCCCATTCTGGCCCTTGCCATGCTTGGGCGTTGGTTGCGCGTGATTGGAGGTATCGTTGTTCAAGGGTCTGCGGCCGATCGTTTATGGCGGGCGCGAAGTCTGGCCGATCATCGAAGGCGGCAAGGGCGTCGCCGCGACCAATCATGCCAGCTCGGGCGCCTGGGCAGCGGCGGGCGGCATCGGCACGGTCTCGGCCGTGAACGCCGACAGCTATGATCCCGAAGGCCGGATCATCCCGCAGGTCTATCGCGCCTCGACCCGGCGCGAGCGCCATGAGGAGCTGATCCAATATGCGATCGACGGCGCCGTCGAGCAGGTCAAGCGTGCGTTCGAGATCGCCGGCGGCAAGGGCGCGATCAACATCAACGTGCTGTGGGAAATGGGCGGCGCCCAGCGCGTGCTGCACGGCGTGCTGGAAAAGACGCGCGGCATGGTGGCGGGCGTCACCTGTGGTGCCGGCATGCCGTACAAGCTCAGCGAGATCGCGGCCTCCTATGGCGTGAACTATCTGCCGATCGTTTCCTCCGGCCGCGCCTTCAGCGCGCTGTGGAAGCGCGCCTATTCCAAGGCGGCCGAATGGCTGGCGGCGGTGGTCTATGAGGACCCGTGGCTGGCGGGCGGCCATAACGGCCTGTCCAACGCCGAGGACCCGAAGGCGCCGCAGGATCCCTATCCGCGCGTCAAGGCGCTGCGCGACACGATGCGCGAGGGCGGCATATCGGACAGCGTGCCGATCATCATGGCCGGTGGCGTCTGGTATCTGCGCGACTGGAACGACTGGATCGACAATCCCGAGCTGGGCGCGATCGCCTTCCAGTTCGGCACCCGTCCGCTGCTGACCCAGGAAAGCCCGATCCCGCAGGGCTGGAAGGACCGGCTGACGACGCTGGAGCCCGGCGACGTGCTGCTCCACCGCTTCTCACCGACCGGCTTCTATTCGTCGGCGGTGCGCAATCCCTTCCTCCGCAACCTTGAGGCGCGCTCCGAACGGCAGATCGCCTTCTCGATGGAGGCGGCGGGCGACCATCAGTATCAGCTCGACGTCGGCGTGAAGGGCAAGAGCTTCTGGGTGACGCTGGGCGATCTCCACCGCGCGCGCGAATGGTATGGCCTGGGCTTCACCAACGCGCTCAAGACCCCCGACAACACCCTCGTCTTCGTCACCACCGACGAGATGAAGATCATCCGCAAGGACCAGGCCGATTGCATGGGCTGCCTCAGCCAGTGCGGCTTCTCCTCCTGGGCGGACAATGAGAACAACTCGACCGGCCGCCTCGCCGATCCGCGCAGCTTCTGCATCCAGAAGACCCTGCAGGATATCGCCCATGGCGGGCCGGTGGACGAGAACCTGATGTTCGCGGGCCACGCCGCCTACAAGTTTAAGCAGGACCCCTTCTACTCGAACGGCTTCGTGCCGACGGTGAAGCAGCTCGTCGACCGCATCCTGACCGGGGACTGAGGGGGGGCGTTTCGACCGCCTTCGGGCCGTCCGGAGATGCGGTTCCCGCACAATGCGGCCCCTCCTCATCGTCATTCCCGCGAAGGCGGGAATTCACGGTAACGGAACGATTTCGACTGGTCCGGACGCCGTCCATGGATTCCCGCCTTCGCGGGGATGACGGTTGGCAGGTCGTCCTCCGCTCCTCAGCGGACTCCGGCAGTATTGCACCATTTCGGACCAGTCCGCCGGCCCGCCGCACCATCATGCTTGCAATGTAGGATTTCGTTTGTTCTCTTTATGTTCTATTTGGAAATATGGAGAATCGAATGGCCAAGGATCCGAACTACGATCGCTACGCGGGGATGAAGTCGCTGCCCGGCCCGGACGGCAAGCTGCCGCGGCCCTTCCGGGTCGATGAGGGCGGCAACGTCATTTATCGCGATGAGGAGCGCGGCATAGGACAGCCGATGAGCGCGGGGAAGTCGCGCGATCTCGCCCGGGCGGGTATTCTGAGTTGGGATGAGCTGGATCGGAAGCTCGATCGGCAGATGGCGCCGCCGACCGGGGAGGTTCTGGCGACGGCTTCCCGTGGTTCGGCTGGAACGGGCGGCAGTGGAGGCGGTGTAGCTGTAACCCGCAAGACGATCGGCGGAATCGACTATAATGTGATCAGCGCGAACTCCTTCGATCCTGCGCTGTCTATGGGAAAACGGTCATGCCCAACGCTGACGTGATCGCTAAAATGAATGCCGATATAAATCAGATTGCTGTGACAAATCGTTCGGCAAGAGGGGAGAAAGGAACTCGGATCATAAGCTTGCCGATGAATTTCAGTGACCAAATTGACGATCGGCCGCCTAGTGAAAGGAATCTCCCGCTGACCGCGCCCAAGTCGGAAATGTATTATTCTCTTCCTGTTATAAATCCAGAGACCAAATAGATAGACGGCGCCGAGACGCTCAAGTTTGGAGATTTTAATGAGCAACCGGTGGGAACGGTGGCTTATGGCCATGGCCACATCGATAAAGGAGATTACGCAAGTGATGCAATGATCGATTATTGGGCTCCTTCCAAAAAGGTTTATGGAGATGTGACGTCACTGCTTGCGAATAATCCGGCACCGATGGCTACCGTGTCGGAAGGACGCCTAGCTTGGCATCAACTGGAAGATGGCAGACTCCAGTTTATGTACCCTGTAGGAATGCGTCTTAGCAATCATGAGGCAGAAGAGATTCAGAAGAATTTGAATCTTCAACAGTCTTTATTTCATAGGAAAACCCCGTGAAAAGCATCAGATGTTTGCTATTCTCCATTGCCGAAATTCGACCATGGACCGGTCCTGCCTTGCGTGAGCGTCCCTCGCTTTGCCTGATCATGCTGCTGGTGATTTCATGTTTGATGCCAGTTGCTTCTCACGCGAAGCATTCAGATAAGAAGGGGGAATGCACGGCCGCTAACGCACGGCCCATATCGATCGCGGAGGCGTCGCGGGGCGGAAGTAGGCAAGAATGGGCCTGTGTTCGGATTACGGGCATCGTTGCTTTTTGGACGATGTACGGCAGCGTCAGTGACATCTACCAAAGCACGGAGACTTGGCAAAACCATAATCCCCGCGCTCGGAGGCGCGCGCGTATGGGGCTCGGGGTATTTCCTGCAGCCGACGACGGTACGGAGTTTGGGTGGCCGTGGTCTGCCGGGGCACCGCATCGGATAACGCTGCTCGGGCGATTGCACGAATGCGGCCGTGATCCAGAAACGGGAAAACCCTATGAGGGCTTCTTCATGGAGCTTAACTGGTGCCATGTCTGGACGGCGCTCCTCGTCAAGGGTTTTGAAGGGATGCGTTGAACGGGTGCGGTCATGTCTTCGGCCTGTTGAGTGCGGTGGTTGCCGCTGGCCCTGATGATTGTCCGCTGAAGGTGGCGTGCCGCTATCACCGTATCGCGCTCGAAGCGCTGCCAGTTTACCGGGCTGTGCAGCCTTGTTGTCCGCCTGTCACATCACCGCATGGGCACCCTTGAGCGAGCCGGGGAGGTCAGGCGGCGTAGCGCGCCTGCCGGGAGAGCAAGGCGAAGGCGATCCGCGCCAGCTTGTTGGCGATGGCGACCGCGACGAGCTTGAAGGGCTTGGTGGCGAGCAGTTTCCTCGCCCACAGCCGCAGCGGATCTTCGTGCCGGGCATGATGGTGGAGCACGGCATGAGCGCCGACGACGAGCAGCTTCCTGAGATAGACATTACCCATCTTGGTGATCCGGCCAAGCCGCTCCTTGCCCCCCGAGGATCGCTGGCGCGGGACGAGGCCCAGGAAGGCGGCGAACTCGCGGGGACCCGAGAACTGGCCCACGCCATCGGGGCCCAGCGTGGCGACGAACGCATTCGCGGTAAGCGAGCCGATGCCGGGAATGGACATCAGCAACCGTGCATCCGCGCTGCCACGCGCGGCTTCGAGGATCGCCTTGTCAGCTTCGGCGATGGCGGCATCAAGATGGCGGAGCTGCTCTACCAGCGGCAGCAGCGCCTGAACCACACAGGTCGGCACCTCGTCGTCGCCGGCCGCGACGAGCGCCGCGAGGGCGCGGGCGTTGCATGCCCCCTGCGCGGCAATGACGCCGGCCTCGGCGAGATGGCCGCGCAGGGCATTGAGCAATTGGGTCCGTTGGGCGACGATCAACTCGCGCACCTTGTGGCGCATCAGCACTGCCTGGTTCTCGATCGAGCGGACGGTCACGAAGCGCATCGACGGCCGCGTCACCGCCTCGCAGATCGCTTCGGCATCGGCGGCATCGTTCTTCTGGCGCCGGACATAGGGCTTCACATAAGCGGGGGGCATCAGCTTCACGTCGTGCCCCAGCGAAATCAGCGTGCGACCCCAATGATGGGCCGAGCCGCAAGCCTCCATGCCCACCCGGCACGGCGGCAGGCGCCGGAAGAAGTCCGCCACCTCGCGCCGCCTGAGCGAGCGGTTCAGCACCACCCGGCCCTCGGTATCGATGCAGTGAACCTGGAAAACATGCTTGGCCAGATCAAGGCCTACAACCGTGACAGTCGACAAATCGCTTGATAGCTTGCTCATGTGGATGGTGCTCCTTGGTGGACCTTCGACAGTCACACCGTGGAGAATGTCGCTATGCGACTCAAACCTCCCTCAGAGCGCCGTCCACACCATCACCATAATAGTGGAACCATTCTGGTGCCCCAGAAGATTGTAGCCGATGACCCGATCGATCTCACGCGCATGACCGGCAGGCGTGCGTGGCGTCGATATGGGGATATCATGCCGAGTCGAAAGGGCTCCCCGTTGGAGGCCAATGCCTTGGAATATACCTACCGGATGTTCCTTGCGGCTCATAAAGGCGACCGGCGAGCGATGCTGGACCTTAACGACTTTGAGGGAGTCAAGCTGTCTCCCAGTGGATTGGAATTGTCTGAAGACCTTGAAGAAAAGCCGTGGCTTTCGAAAGCCCAGGATCTCCTCGATCTTTGGTTTGGGAACTCCGATTTGGTTATTTCGCAAGTTGCTCGAAGTGCCTTTCCCCCGGCCGTGCGAATTTTTGAATCGCGATGGAAAGGGGAAAATGACGAAGGGCCATGGGCCTGCTGGACGTCAGCGCCCATGGCTGAGAACGACTGGCCGATCAGCAGCGTGGATACCGGCAATATCGCAGGACGGCCCTATGCCTGTGTCGAGTTGACTACAAAATTATATGAGCCGGACGAAATTTTGACCGGTGCTTCTCGCCGAGGGTGGAAGCTGAAGGAAGCCGCCGATTGATCGCTTCGTAAAGATAAAATCTACCAATTTAGTAGAGTTTATCTTTCGCGGGAAGAAGGAGCATTAGTGTTGGCTTCGGCCGCGGCTCCGCTACTCTCGCAGCATGAAGACCGCGCTCATCATCCGCCACACCCCCTATGAAGGCATTGCCGGCTTTCGTGCGCCGGTCGAGGCCGCCGGGTACGAGATCGACCGGATCGACGTCACCGATCCCGACTTCGCGAATATCGATTTCGACGAGCCTGATCTGGTCGTGATGATGGGCGGGCCGATGGGCGTTTATGAAACCGACAGCCATCCCTGGATCGCCTGCGAAATCGTCCGGCTGGCGCGGCGGATATTGCTCGATCGGCCGACCCTGGGGGTGTGTCTGGGCAGCCAGATGATGGCGGCGGCGATGGGCGCGCGGGTCTATCCGGGGCCGGTGAAGGAGGTGGGCTTCGCGCCGGTCGCGATCAGCGCGGCGGGGCAGGGATCGCCGCTGCGGCATATCGAGGACGTGCCGGTGCTGCACTGGCATGGCGATACATTCGACCTGCCCGAAGGCGCCGAACTGCTCGCCTCGACCGGCCATTATGCGCACCAGGCGTTCCGGCGCGGCAGCAATATCCTGGCGCTGCAATGCCACCCCGAAATGGGCGAGGACCCGCGCTTCGACGTGTGGCTGGAGGACGAACCCTATGTCGCTGCGGCAGGGCAGACCATCGCCGGGCTGCGCGAGCAGCACGACCGGCATGGATCGGCGGCGGTGGCGGCCGGCCGCCGGATGATCGCGGACTGGCTCGACCGGCTTGAATAGCCGTCCGGGTGTGAAGGTAAGCCGGCCGATACCCGTAATTGCCCAACTTCCCTGCGCAACGAATTGGGGCTAGCATCGATTCGAGGCAGGGGGGCGTTGCTTTATGATATGGTCGGAGGAAGCACGGGACGGGGCGGTGGTCGCGTCGCCGAAGGGCAAGATCGACGAGAGCACGGCGCAGGGATTCGGCGCGAATCTGGAAGGCGCCGTCACGCGCGCGGCCGATGCGTCGGCCCGGCTGGTGCTCGACTGTTCGGGAATCGATTATATGTCGTCGCGGGGCCTGCGCGCGCTGACGCTGGCCAAGCGCAAGGCCGATGGCGCGGGGGTGCGTATCCTGCTCGCGGCGCCCAATGCGATCGTGCGCGAGATCCTGGCGATCAGCCGCTACGACAAGCTGTTCGGGGTGACCGAGACGGTCGACGCCGCACTCGCCGGCTGATTGTCGAAGCTTTAGTTTCCCGCGATTTCCGAGCCGGCAGATATGCCTATCTGCCTCGAAATCGCTCTAGCGAGGGGTAAGGTCCATGCTGGTCCGTTTCTGGGGAACGCGCGGTTCGCTGGCGGTGGCGCCGACCGCGGGGGCCATAAAGGGCAAGATCGCCAAGGCGCTGGTCGCCGCCGGCGGACGTCGCTTCGCCGACGAGGCGGAGGCCACCGCCTTCGTCGAGGGCGAACTCGATTTCGCCACCGGGGCGACCTACGGCGGCGCCACCACCTGCGTCGAGATCGAGGCCTCGGCCGGCGACGGCTCGTTCATCCTATGCGACTTCGGCACCGGATCGCGCGAGTTCGGGATCAGCGCCTTCGGGCGGATGGCAGGCGGCCACAAGCGCGTCTTCAACGTTTTCATGTCGCACCTGCACTGGGATCATATCGGTGGATTCCCGTTCTTCGGGCCCGCCTTCGATCCCAATTCCCACATCGTCATCCATGCCGGGCATGAGGATGTCGAACAGGCCTTCCGCCGCCAGCAGGAAGAGATCAGCTTCCCGGTGGCGTTCGACTGGCTGCGCGCCAAGATCGAATTCAAGGTGCTGGCGCCGGGCGAGACCTACCGGATCGGCGGGCTCGACGTGGAGGTGATGGAGCAGCATCACAGCCACAAGAGCTATGGCTATCGCTTCACCGATCCGACCGGCAAGACGGCTGTGTTCTCGACCGACAGCGAGCACAAGATCGAGAGCATGGAGGGCGAGGCCGACGTCGCCAACTTCTTCCGCGCGGCCGATCTCGTCATCTGCGACACCATGTACTCGCTCGCCGACGCGGTTTCGATGAAGGAGGATTGGGGGCACAGCTCGAACATCGTCGCGATCGACATCTGCCATGAGGCGGGGGCGAAGCGGCTGGCGCTGTTCCACCATGAGCCGATCTACAGCGACGAGGATATCCAGCGGATGCACAAGGAGAGCATCCGCTATGAGGAACTGACCCGGCGTGACGATCCGCTGGAGGTGCTGTGCGCCTATGACGGCCTAGAGGTGAGGCTGTAGGAACTGGGGCATTCCCATGACCCGCCGAATCTGGATTGCCGGCATCGTCGCGCTGCTGCTGGAGGCGGCGCTGAGCGCGATGTCTGGCGAGGCGATGCGGCGGCCGCTGTTCGACTGGTGGCAGCGCGCCGCGCCGCGCGACCTGTCGGGCACCAGGGTCCATGTCGTGCTGATCGATGCCGAGAGCATCGCCGAGGTGGGGCCCTGGCCCTGGCCGCGCTATCATATGGGCCGGCTGACCGAGCAGATCGCCGCGCGCAGGCCCAGTGCGATCGGCTTCGACATGACCTTTCCGGAGCCCGACCGGGTCCGGCCCGACCTCTTCGCCCGCCTTTATCCCGAACTCAGCCCCGAGGCTGCCGCGGAGGTGCAGGCGCTGCCGCCGATGGACAAGCTGTTCGGGCAGGTGATCGGCGGCGCCCCGGTTGTGCTGGGCCGGGCCGGTGTCGCCGATGACGGAGGCGATCCGGCGCAGTTGATCGTCGATCCGGAGATCAAGGGGAAGCTTCCGCCGCGCCTGCCCGATTATCCCAGGGCGATCGCCAACATCCCCGAACTGGAGCCCTGGGCGCTCGGCCATGGCCTGCTCAACGGCCAGCCCGATGGAGATGGCAAGGTTCGCCGGATACCGATGCTGGTGAAGGCGGGGGGGCGTCCCATGCCCAGCCTTTCGCTGGAGCTGGCCCGTGTTGCATTGGGTGAGGAAGAGCTGAGGACCGACGCCGGCCATGTGATGGTCGGAAGGCAGCATGTCCCGGTCGATGAATCGGGCGACATGCTGCTGCGCTTCGGCCATTTCCCGTCCACCCAGATCAGCTCGGCGGTCGACCTGCTGCGGCAGGGCTTTCCAGCCGATGCCTTCGCCGGCCAGATCGTGCTGATCGGCCTGTCGGCGACCGGGACACCCGATATCGTCGCGACGCCGCTGGAGGCGGAGGCGTTCGGGACCTTGGTGCAGGGCCAGGCGGTCGATGCGATATTGCGCGGCGGCTGGCTCGATCGGCCACGCTGGGCGGCGCCGCTGGAATGGGCGCTTGGCGCATTGCTGTCGCTGCTCATCCTGCTGCTGGCGGCGCGGCGGCGCTGGCTGCTGTTGCCGGTGGGGCTGGCGATTGCCCTGCCGATCGGCTGCTGGCTGGCCTTCGATCTTGGATCGCTGCTGATCGATCCGCTGCGGCCGCTGCTGCTCGCCGGGGCCACCGCGCTCGGCGTCGCGGCGGCGACCTTCGTCGAGGCGCGGCGCGAGCGCGAGCGGCTGCGCGGGGCGCTGGTGCAGGAGCAGATCGCCTCGGCCGCGACCGGCGCCGAACTGCAGGCGGCACGCTCGATCCAGCTCGGCATGCTGCCGCCGCGCGAGGACCTTGCCGCCTTCGACCCGCGCCTCGACATCGATGCCCTGCTGGAGCCCGCCAAGTCGATCGGCGGGGACCTTTACGACGTGATCCGGATCGATGCCGATCGCGTCGCCTTCCTGGTGGGCGACGTCACCGGCAAGGGGGTGCCGGCCGCCCTGTTCATGGCGCTGAGCAAGGCGCTGGCGAAAAGCGTGGTGCTGCGCGGCGTTCCGAGCCTCGCCGATGCCGCCTTCATCCTCAACGAGGAGCTGATGCGCGACAACAGCGAGTCGATGAACGTCACCATGCTGATCGGCATCATCGACCTGTCGAGCGGCGAGACCGTGCTGATGAGCGCGGGGCACGAGGACCCGCTGCACATCGGCAGGGACGGCGCGATCGCGATCCACAAGCTGGACGGCGGGCCTCCCTTCTGCATCGTCGACTTCCCTTATCCCGACGAGCCCATGAAGCTGGCGCCGGGCGAGACGCTGGTGATCATCTCCGACGGGGTGAGCGAGGCGCAGAATGGCGCGGGCGCGCTGTTCGGCCATGAACGGCTGCTGGAGGCGCTCCAGGGCAAGGCCAGTGCCACCGCGATGGTCGATGCGATGCGGGATGCGGTGCGGGTCTTCGAGGAGGGCACCGATCCGACCGACGACCTGACGGTGATGGCGATCCGGTATCTGGGGTGAGTTCTACCTGACCGTCACCACCACGCGGCGGTTGGCGGGCTCGCGCACGCCATCGTCGGTCCTGACCCGCAATTCGCGCTCGCCCCGGCCGACCGCGCTCATCATATCGCGGTCGAGGCCCTGATCGGCGAGCGCGGCCAGAACCTCCTCGGCGCGGCGCTGCGAGAGCCGGTCATTATCCTCGTCGCTGCCGAGCGTGTCGGTATAGCCGGTGACCTGGACCTCCGCCCCCGGGCGTCCGGCGATCTCCTTCTTGAGAAAGTCGAGCCCGGGTTCGGATTCTGACGTCAACTGGGTCGTTCCCTCCCGGAAATAGAGGGTCAGCCGCACGGGCGGCGGCGGCAGCGTATCCAGCAGCGCGCGCTGGCGGGCGCTCAGCTTCGGGTCGACGCTCCTGGTGCGCGGCCGTCCGGACAGGTTGGTGCGGCTGTTGAGCTCGCTCACCACCGTCTCGCGTGCCACGCCATTCTCTTCGATCACCGCGACCGCGCCCTGCTTGCCCTCCTCGCTCGGCAGGAGGGTCAATGACGGCGTGGCGCAGCCGACGAGCAGCCCCGCCAGCATCAGCGGGGCCAGACATGCGGGGCTCACTTCGGCACCTCGACGATGAAGCGGGTGCCGCGCACCCCCAGCAGCGAGGTCGGCGTGCGGACTTTCATCGCATCCTGCTTAGACTTGGCGATCTGCCCCGATACGACCGCGAGCGAGCCACGGTTGACGCGGGTGACGAAATTGCCGGCCTGGGTGGTGCGGTTATAGTCGAACTGGTCGACCGCGATGCTGCTGTTCGGCCCGACCGAGAAGCGGGTGTCGTCGATGAAGGTGAGGCTCATCTGGCCGTCCCTGCCGGTGACCAGCCTGTCGCCCGACTGGAGCTGGAATCCGGGCACCGGCGCCAGCTTCGCCTTGCCGCGTTCGACCGAGGCCGTGCCCATGCTGCGCTTGATCCGGCCGATCTCCGCAGCCATTGCGGACTGGGCGATCAGCGCCGTTCCGAGCATCACCATCATTGCGGGTTTCATGATGTTCGCCATCCCCATGACCGAGGAGTCGTGACATAGGCGGAATCATGGTGTCCCGCGACTCGAATTCGGTGTCGTTAACAATCCGTTGCACAGGCGCGGATGCCGTCCACGCGATGGTCGAGGGCGCGCAGCAATATTGCCTCGATCGCGGGCTGGAGCCGGACCTGGGCGCCCGGCTGGTGATCGTGGTCGAGGAACTGGTGGCCAATCTCGTCGAGCATGGCGGTGTCGCGGCGGACGGGCTGATCGAACTGGTGTTGACCCAGGAGCAGGGCGCGATCGCAATCGCGCTGAGCGACAGCGGCGTCGCCTTCGATCCGCGCAGCGACGATCCCGACGCCGGAATTCCGGAGCGCGGTGGCGGAGCCGGCATCGACCTGGTCAAGGCCTGGGCGGAGATCGTCGACTATCAATCGGGCAACGGGCGCAACAGGCTGCTGCTGAAGATGTGGGTGTCGTGAGCGCGATCACAATATCATCTCGATGCACGCTCCGGCGTCGCTGGGCCGGATCGTGATCGTGCCGCCATGGGCGGTGACGATGCGGCGGACCAGGCTGAGGCCGACGCCGGTGCCCTTCGCCTTGGTGGTGAAGAAGGGCAGGAAGATGTCGCCCGCCTGATCGGGGGCGATGCCGGGGCCGTTGTCCGACAGCATGATCGAGCTGCGCCCGCCCGCGATCAGGCCGAGCGACAGTTTCAGGCGCGGCGCACGGCCCGCCGCGATCGCGGCTTCGGCACCGTTCTTCAGCAGGTTGAGCACCGCCTGCGCCATCAGGTCGGGATCGCCGTCGAGCACCATGTCCGCCGGAACGATCGAGATGGCCAGTTCCGCCTCCTGGCCCTCGGCGGTGGCGGCGAACAGGCGTTGCATCTCCTCCGCCCAGGGGCCCGCAGGGAAGCGCCGTGCGCGGATCGTCGGGGTGCGGATGAAGGCCCGATAGCCTTCGACGAAATGCATGATCCCTTCGGCACGACGGGCGAGGGTGGAGACGGCAAGGCGGGCGTCGCTGATCTGGGGGGCGATGCGAGGATCGTCGGTCTCTATTTCGGCCATCAGCCCGGCGGCGCTCTGGGCGAGCGAGGCGACGGGGGTCATCGAGTTCATGATCTCATGGGTGAGCACCCGGACCAGATCGGCCTGGGCGGCGATTTCGACCGCGTCGAGTTCGCCGTGCAGCGGCTGCACGGTGAGCAGGCGCAGCGGATGGCCCAGTCGATGGATCTCGGCCCCGGTCAGCACCGCGCGCTGCGGACGTCCGTCGATCTCGATCGCGGCGATGCGGCGGCTGCTGCCTTCGAGCGCCGCGACGAAATCGGCGCCGTGGGGGGCATAGTCGGCAATCCGCACCGCCTCGGTCCGCCCGAACAGCTTGCGCGCGGCGCGGTTGGCCAGTTCGACCCGCTCGCCATCGATCACGAGCAGCGCGACCGGCGCCTCGTCGACCAACGCGGCGTTGAAGCGGCCCGCGTCGGCCGCCTGCGCCCGTTCCTCGCGAAGCCGCCGCATTGCGCTGTCGAGCTGCTGCCCCAATGCGTCGAAGCCGCCGCCATGGCGGTGCGAGGAGAAGCCCTGCGACAGATCGCCATGCGTCACCGCTTCGATGAAGCGCGCCAACTCGACATTGGTACGGCGGACATAGCTCCACAGCGCCCAGATCGCGATGGCGGCGATGACCGCCGCCAGCAATTTGGTGGCGACAAGGTCTGCGCGTTCGAAACTATAGACAAGCGCCCATAGAGTCAGCGCGACCGCCGTCAACCGCCAGGCCAGCCCGATCGAGAAGTGCCGGTCAAAGGCCATGCTTTTCCATCCGGCGATAGAGCGAGCCGCGCGTCAGCCCCAGTTCGGCGGCGGCGGCCGAGATGTTGTAGGCGTGTTTCTGCAGCGCGCGTTCGATCATCTGCTTTTCGGCGCGTTCGAGGTTGAGATCGGTCGCTGGAGCAGCAGTCGCCTGGATCTTCACCGCCGGGGCGCCGCGCGACAGCGGGAAATCGGCGAGCGCATAGGCGTCCCCCTGTGCCAGGATGACGGCGCGCTCGGCGGCGTGACGGAGTGCGCGGACGTTGCCCGGCCAGCTATAATCCTGGAGCGCGGCCAGCACGTCGCGGGGCAGTTCGCGTTCCGGCGCGCCATATTTGCGCGCGTAGAGATCGAGGAAATGGGTGAGCAGCACCGGCACGTCCTCGGGCCGTTCGCGCAACGGCGGCAGCTCTATCTCGACCGTGTTGAGCCGAAACAGCAGGTCGGGCCGGAACACCCGGTCGTCATGAAGCCGCTCGGGTGACAGGTTGGTGGCCGAGACGATGCGGACATCGATCGCGGCCGACTTGTTCGATCCGACCGGGGTCACCTGCCGCTGTTCCAGCGCGGTCAGCAGGCGCGGCTGGAGATGGAGCGGCAGGTTGCCGATCTCGTCGAGGAACAACGTGCCGCCGTCCGCCGCCTGGAGCCGGCCGATCCGGTCGGCGCGGGCGTCGGTGAAGGCGCCCTTCACATGGCCGAACAGCTCGCTGTCGATCAGGCTTTCGGCGATCGCGCCCATGTCGACCGACACCAGCGCGTGCGCGGCGCGGCGCGAACGGCGGTGGATCTCGCGCGCCACCAGTTCCTTGCCGGTGCCGTTCTCGCCCAGGATCAGGACATTGGCCTCGGTCGGCGCCGCCCGCTCGATCAGCGAAAGGACATGGCGGATCGCGGGCGAGCGGCCTAGCAGGGGCGTCCCGCCCGCCGGGTAGGACAGGGCGGATACCTTGGCACGCTCGACATCGGTGGCGCGGCGCGAAGCGCGCAGTCTGGCGGCGGTGGCGACGGTGGCGAGCAGCCGGTCGTTCGACCAGGGCTTGGAGACGAAATCGGTGGCGCCGCGCTTCATCGTCTCCACCGCGATGCCGACGCCGGCATGGGCGGTGATCAGCACGACGACCGCGTCCGGATCGTCCGCCAGGATGCGTTCGAGCCAGTGGAAGCCTTCGGCCGCGTCGGTGGCGCCGCGCGCGAAATTGGCGTCGAGCAGGATCACGTCGGGGGAGCGCGCGGCGATGGCGGCCATCGCCTCATCCGGCGAGGTGAAGCACGCGATCTCGGCGAATATGTTCTTCAGCGTCAGCCGCGCGGCGAGCAGAATGTCCTGATCGTCGTCGACGATGATCGCCAGATCGAATGTGCTCAATGTCATGCTCGGTAGCTATGGACTGTCCGGAATTGGACAATCAAGGGTCGTGCCAACCCTTAGTACGTCATGCCAGCGAAGGCTGGCATCCATGTCTGTGGCCTTCTCCGATGTCATCGGATGACGGGAGAGACATGGACCCCAGCCTTCGCTGGGGTGACGAATGTTCGGATGCGGACAGTCCGACTGTCCGAAAATGGACGGTCGCTCAGCAGGATCGCTGGAAATCCGGTCTTCCCCACTTGGCACGCCGATTGCGTAGCTCGCCGCCATGAGCGTAGTCCCCATGAAGAATGAACCCGAGCCCGCGGCCCATAGCGGCGGCGCGATGGACCGGGTCATCGAGAAAAAGGGCCTGTCGCCGCGTATGAAGATCGGGGGCGGGATAGCGCTGCTGCTCGCCGCCATCCTGCTGTTCTGGTGGTTCGCGCCGCGCGGATCGAGCCAGACGGTCGAGGCGCAGCGTCTCGCCATCTCCGAGGTGAAACAGGGCACCTTCGACGATTTCCTGCCCCTGCGCGCGCGCGTCACCCCCCTGCTGACCGTCTATCTCGACGCAGTCGAAGGCGGTCGGGTCGAGAAGATCCTGGTCGAGGACGGGGCCACGGTGGTGAAGGGGCAACTGCTCGCCGAGCTTTCCAATGCGGACCTCCAGCTCTCGACGCTGGCACGCGAGACCGAGGTGGCCGAGCAGCTCAACAATCTCCGGACCACCGAACTGGCCCTGTCGCGCACGCGCCTGGAGAATGAACGCAACATCATCCAGGCCGATCTGGATGCGACCAAGGCCCGTCGGCAATATGAATTGCAGGCGCCGCTCGCCGCGAAGGGGTTCGTCGCGGGCAGGGTCTTCCGGGACACCTCGGACGATTATCAATATCAGGTGAAGCGCGGCCGCGTCCTCCGCGCCGCGCAGGCCAATGACGAGCGGCTCCAGTCGAGCCAGCTGTCGCAGCTCCGTGCCACCGCCGCTTCGCTTCAGTCGGCGCTCGCCATCGCCCATGCCAATCTCGATCAGCTCAAGCTGCGCGCGCCGGTATCGGGCCAGCTCACCGCCTTCTCGATCCAGGTCGGCCAGTCGATGAGCCGGGGCGAGCGGATCGGCCAGATCGACAGCCCCGGCCGCACCAAGCTGGAGGCGGGGGTCGACGAATATTATCTCGGCCGGGTCCAGCCCGGGCAGAAGGCGACCATCGAGCTGGGCGGCAAGACCTATCGGATGAAGGTCGCCAAGATCTATCCGCAGGTGAAGAATGGCGAATTCCAGGTCGACCTGTGGTTCGTCGATCCCGAGCCGGCCGGGATGCAGCGTGGCCAGTCGCTCCAGGCGAAGCTGATCCTCGGCGATCCGAGCCCGGCGCGGCTGCTGCCCAGCGGCAGCTGGTACACCGACACCGGCGGCGCCTGGGTGTTCGTCGTCGATCCCGACGGCGACGGCGCGATCCGCCGCGCCGTCCGGCTCGGCCGCCGCAACAGCGATTATATCGAAATCCTCGACGGGCTCGATCCCGGCGAGAAGGTCATCACCTCATCCTATGCCGGCTTCCTCGACAGGACGCGGCTCGACCTCCAGCGCGACTGAAAGGACATCTTATGCTCACATTGCGCAACCTGAGCCGCGTCTACCGTACCGACACGGTCGAGACGACCGCGCTCGACGGGATCGACCTCGACATCCTCGCGGGCGAGTTCGTCGCGATCATGGGGCCGTCGGGCTGCGGCAAATCGACGCTGCTCAACATCCTCGGCCTGCTCGACAGCCCGACCGGCGGTTCCTATCGCTTTCACGACCAGGAGGTGGCGGGCCTGCCCGAGGCGAAGCTGGCCGATGTCCGCAAGCGCCACATCGGCTTCATCTTCCAGAGCTTCAACCTGGTCGACGAGCTGACCGTCGCCGAGAATATCGAGCTGGCGCTGCTCTATCACGGTATCCCGGCGTCCGAACGGCGCAACCGGGTGCGCGCGGCGATGGACCGGGTCGGCATCGCCCACCGCGCCGATCACCGGCCGAGCCAGCTGTCGGGAGGCCAGCAGCAGAGGGTCGCGGTCGCACGCGCGGTGGTCGGCCGGCCCGACCTGATCCTGGCCGACGAACCGACCGGCAATCTCGACACCCAGCATGGCGAGGAGGTGATGGGCATGCTCCAGGCGCTCAACCGCGACGGGGCGACGATCGTGATGGTCACCCATTCGCCGGCCCATGCCGACTATGCGAGCCGCGTCGTCAACATGCTCGACGGCCGGGTGCTGGTCGAGCGCCGCCGGGCGGCTTGAGGGCAAGCAGAACATAAGAGCCGTCATTCCTGCGAAGGCAGGAATCCATGTCTCTCCCGGCATCAGATGCCATCGCGAGCGGAGACAGACATGGACCCCAGCCTCCGCTGGGGTGACGAAAATGGAAGGGCAGGGATATGTGGCGCAATTATCTGACGGTCGGCATCCGGGCGCTGGCGAAGAACAAGGTCTATGCCTTCATCAACATCTTCGGCCTCGCCATCGGCATGGCGGCCTGCCTGCTGATCCTGCTCTTCGTCCGCTACGAGATGAATTACGATCGCTGGCTTCCGAACAGTGAGAATATCTACCAGCTGCAGAGTTGGTATCACTGGCGCGATACGGGGGAGGATCAGCGTCTCCAGCTGACGACCTACACATCGGCGGCCGCGATCCGGAAGGATTTCCCGCAGGTCGCCAACGCTGCCTATCTGTTCACCAACAACCCCGTGTTCGTGAAGGAGGGCCAGACCTCCTACACTGAGAATTATTGGTTCACCGATGGCGATTTCCTGGACATCGTGCCTTTTCCGGTGGTGCGCGGCGCGCGCCGGCTCACCGCAAATGGCCAAGCCTTCATCACGCAAGCCGAAGCCGTGAAGCGCTACGGGGCCGAGGATGTGGTCGGCAAGACAATGTCGGTGATCACCCGGGGCAAGCATGTCGATTATCGGATTGTCGGCGTATTGAAGGATATTCCGAAGTCTTCGCACTTCAAGGTCAACGCTTTGATCCGCATGGACATCCCCGCTTATTGGGGGCCGGAAGGGCGGCAACAGCTTACCTGCTGGGGCTGCCAGAACGGGTTCGTCTATCTGCGGCTGAAACCCGGCTCCGACGTGAAGGCGATGGAGGCGATGCTCCCGGCCTGGGAGAAGCGCAACATTCCCGATGTTATGCAGGGTGACTTGCGCACCAACCAGGGGGACGAGCAGGACTGGCATTTTGTCAACGTCAGGGACGTTCATCTCGGCGCCGGGCAGGATGGCGCGATGACCCCGGGCAACGATCGCCGGACGATTGCCACCTTCGCGATCATCGCGCTGCTGATCCTGGGCATGGCGGTGGTCAACTTCACCAACCTCGCCACCGCCCGGGCCAGCCAGCGCGCGCGTGAAGTGGCGCTGCGCAAGGTGCTGGGCGCCAACCGCCGCCAGCTGATCGTCCAGTTTATCGGGGAATCGCTGTTGATCGCGGCGCTCGCGATGTTGATCGCGCTGGCCATGGTCGAACTTTCGATGCCGTTCCTCGCCAATTTCCTGAACGCCGATCTGGCGGTCGTCTATCTGGGCAGCGGAGGTATAGCGCTGCCTGTGATCGCGCTGGTGCTGGTCGTCGGCGTACTGGGTGGCCTCTATCCGGCCTTCTTCCTGTCGCGCTTCCAGCCTGCCACGGTGCTCAAGGCCAACAAGTCCTCGGCTGAGACCTCCGGATCGGGCCGGCTGCGCAACGTGCTGGTCGTCGGCCAGTTCGCGGTGTCGATCGGGCTGATCATCTGTACTGCTGTCGTCTATCTTCAGACTGTTTACGCCCGCACCGTCGATCCGGGTTTCAAGCGCGAGAATATCGTTCAGATGGAGGGGCTCTCCCGTGCTCAGTTGATCGATAAGGGCGACATGATCGTCGAGCAGATGAAGCGCGTTCCCGGCATCGAGGCGGTGGGAAGGAGCGGCATCGGCGTGGGCACCGACAACAACAGCAGCAATGGCTGGAACCTGCCCGGCCGATCGGAGCCGGTCTCGATCGACAGCTATAATGTCGACCGCGGCTTCCTGGAGGCGATGGGGCTGAAGCTGGTCGCTGGTCGCTGGTTCGACGATCGCGCGATGGACGATTCCACCATCCCCTATGGCGATGACGGGACGGCGGAGACCGCACTGGCCCGGCGCGGCGTCAATGTCGTGATCAACCAGCTGGCGGCGAAGCGCCTCGGCTTTGCTGACCCGGCGCAGGCGATCGGCAAGACCTTCAAGGCAAGCCTCGTCCAGAGCGAATATGGGCTGGTGCCGACGACGATCGTCGGTGTGGTCGCCGATGCGCGCTTCCGCTCGGTCCGCCTGCCGCTCGATCCGATCGCGTTCCAGAACGCGCATCAGGGCCACCAATTCCTGGTCGTCCGCTACCACGGCAATCCGGCCGACATGCGCGGCAGGCTGGAGCGGGCGTGGCGCGGCATCACCAGCGACGTGCCTTTCGACGCCAAGCTGAGCGAGGACGTGATCCAGGAACTCTACGAGGCCGACGACGCGCGGGCGAAAACCTTCGCGGGCTTCGCGATCCTGTCGATCATCGTCGGCTGCCTCGGCCTGTTCGGTCTCGCCGCGTTCACCGCCGAACGTCGCACGAAGGAGATCGGCATCCGCAAGGTACTGGGCGCCCGTACGCCGGATATCGTCCGGCTGCTCGTCTGGCAGTTCAGCCGTCCGGTGCTCGTCGCGAACCTGATCGCCTGGCCGATTGCCTGGTGGGTGATGCGCGACTGGCTGAACAGCTTCGATACCCGCATCGCGCTGGGGCCGACGCCCTTCCTGGCCGCCGGCCTGCTGGCCCTGGTCATCGCGATCGGCACGATCGGTGCGCATGCCTTCCGGGTGGCGCGGGCGAACCCGATCCATGCGCTGCGCTATGAATGAATTTTAAGATCCTCCCTACGCGCAGCGTGGGGAGGGGTAGCCACGCTCGACCGTTACGCTGATGGAGAGGTTGTAAACCCCTCCACCATCCTGCAAGTGGTCTCCCTCCCCATCGCTGCGCGATAGGGAGGATCTTGGCTTCCTCTCCCCGCATCCCCCGGCTATGGCAGGGGCACACCAGCCTCCGGGGGACGATCTTGCAACTGCCCGTCTTCGCAGCCGCCGCCCAGGCGCTTCATTTCGACGATCTTCACCTGAACCCGATCGTGCTCGATATCGGCTTCCTCCAGGTCCACTGGTATTCGCTGGCCTATATCGCCGGCATCCTGCTCGGCTGGTATTATCTGACCAGGCTGATCGCCCAGCCCAATGCGCCGATGGCGCGGCGCCATGCCGATGATCTCGTCTTCTACGCCACCGTGGGCATCCTGGCCGGCGGGCGGCTTGCCTATGTGTTCTTCTACCAGCCCGATATCCTGCTCCACCCGCTCGACATATTGAAGCTGTGGCAGGGGGGCATGTCCTTCCATGGCGGTGCGCTCGGCGTGTCGCTCGGCATTGTCTACCTGGCTCGCAAGGAGGGGCTGAGCTGGCTGCGCATCCACGACTATGTCGCCTGCTGCGCGCCCTTCGGGCTGTTCTTCGGCCGCATTGCCAATTTCGTGAATGGCGAATTGTGGGGCCGCCCCACCGACGCGCCCTGGGCGATCATCTTTCCGAGCGCTCCGGACGGCCTGCCGCGCCATCCGAGCCAGCTCTATGAGGCAGGGCTGGAGGGGCTGGTGCTAGGTCTGGTCCTGGCCTTCTTCTTCTGGCGCACCAATGCCCGCAACCAGCCGGGCAAGCTCGTCGGCATCTTCCTGCTCGGCTACGGCCTCAGCCGCTTCATCGTCGAGTATTTCCGCGAACCCGACGTGCAGCTGGGCACGCTGAGCTGGGGGTTGACGATGGGCCAGACCCTGACCGTGCCGATGCTGATCGGCGGCCTCTACCTGGTCGCCACCGCCTCGAAGCGGCCCTCGATCGATGCGGCTTAGCGATTTGCTAACCATGTTCCGCTATCACGCGACGGTTTCTACGTCGCAGATATGGCCATGATGACAATACAGGACGCGCTCTCCGAAGCGCTGATCGAGAGGATCAGGGAAGAGGGACCCATTCCCGTCGCCGACTATATGGAGGCGGCGAACGGCCATTATTACGCGTCGCACGATCCCTTCGGCGTGAAGGGCGACTTCATCACATCGCCCGAGATCAGCCAGATGTTCGGCGAGATGATCGGCATCTGGTTCGCCGACCTGTGGGCCCGGTCGCGCACGCACGACGTCCATTATGTCGAGCTAGGCCCCGGTCGCGGCACGCTCGCCGCCGACGCGCTGCGGGCAATCGGGGCGCAGGGGCGCCACCCCATATCGGTCCATTTCGTCGAGACCAGCCCGGTGCTGCGCAAGCTGCAGAAGGAACGGGTGCCGCACGCCACCTGGCACGACAGCATCGCGACCTTGCCCACCACCGGGCCGATGATCATCATCGCCAACGAATTCTTCGATGCGCTGCCGTTCCGCCAATATATCAAGACCTATGGCGGTTGGCGTGAGCGGATGGTCCGCCATGGCGTGGAGGGGTTCGAACCGGTGCCCGGCACCGAACCCGTCGAGGACCTCATTCCCGAGCATCTCCACGCGGCGCACGCCGGCAGCATCTACGAGACCTCGCCCGCCGGCCTGCTGATCGCCCGCGCGCTCGCGGCCCGCGTCGCGCGGCAGGGGGGGGCGCTGCTCGCGATCGACTATGGCCATGAGAATTACGACGCCGGCGACACGCTCCAGGCGCTCAACGCCCATGCCTATGCCGATGTGTTCAGCAATCCCGGCCAGAACGACCTGACCTGCCATGTCGACTTCACCGCGCTGGGCGCGGCCGGCAAGCTGGGCGGGGCGCGGGTCGAGGGGCCGGTGTCGCAAAGCTATTTCCTCGGCACGCTCGGCATAACCGCGCGGGCCGCCGCGCTCGCCCGCCGCCATCCCGACCGTCAGGAGGAGATCGGCAGCGCCCACCACCGCCTGACCTCGGAAGAGGAGATGGGCACGCTGTTCCGCGCGATCGCGATGGTCGCGCCGCGCTGGCCCAAGCCGGCGGGTTTCGAGGTGGTGGAGGGTTGACCTTTCTCTCCCTCTCCCGTTGGCGGGAGAGGATGGGGCGAGGGTCCTTTCTCTTTTTCCCGGCTCCTGGAAACGGGGTTGAGTTGGTCGAAAAGACCCTCTCCCGCGAACGCGGGAGAGGGGGGCATCACCCCTCGCTCTCGGGTACGCAGGGTGCCGGGCGCGCCGTCTTGCGGGCGATCCGGGTAGTCGCGAATTCCTCGGTGGTCAGCGTTGCGTTCTTGTCGCCATCGGCCTTGGCGAAGCGGTCGGTGGTCTTGACCGACCATTCCTCGAAGCTCAGCCGGCCGTCGCCGTTTACGTCGAGCCTGGCATAGGCCTTGCGCCGGCTGGCGAGGAATTCCTCGCGGCTGACCTTGCCGTCCTTGTCCTTGTCGTAGCGTCCGAAGCGCTTCTCCTCGCGGGTCTTCTCGGTCGCGGCGGGCGGTTCGGCGAGCGGGGTCGGCTCGGCCGCCTGGAGCGGGGCGGCCGGCGCCAGTTGCGGTCCCTTGTCGAAGCTCTGCCACAGGGCCACGCCGCCGCCCACCAGCAGCACCCCGGCCAGCACGCCCACCAGATATCGCCACATAGCCCGTCTCCCCGTCGTGACGGAGCGAGACTAGCGCCCCATCAGCCGATAGGCGAGGGCCCGAAACAACCGTTTCGGAGAACCCTGCCGCCTTTGACGATCGGCGGGCAGGGCGGCGTCGCCGCGCGCCAGCACCGTCAGAAGGCCCAGAGGCCGCAGCGGCGCGGGCCAGCGCCCGATAGCGACATCGGTCAATCGCTTCATCGCCTCTATCCGCGCGAAGGCCCTCGCCTCGGGATCGCGCAGGCGGTGGCCGAGATCGGCGAGCGCCCAGCCTTCGCCGGCGCGGCCGACATCCTCGGGCATCGCGCCCAGCAGCGCTGCCGACATCGCGAAAAGTGGGCCGCCCCGTTCCTCGCCATGGGCGAGGATTTCAGCCTCGCCCGGCGTCTCGGCCTCCAACAGCGCAGCCCAGCCTTCCTCCAGTTCGGCGATCGATCGGCCGGGAAGACCAGCGGGCAGCAGCCGCGTGGCGATATCGTCCAGCAGGGGTTCGGCCGGGACGAGGGCACCCGGCTCGTCGAGCGCGATCAGCGCGTCGCGCCACCAGATCAGCCGCATCGCGCCGATGGCGGGCTCGTTCGCGGCGGCGACGATCGCGCCCAGCCGCTCGTCGAGCCGCCACAGCGTGGCGAGCGCGTCGTGGCGGTCCGATGGCGCGTAGCTCAGCGCCAGCAGTCGTTCGGGGTCGGAAAGTGCGGGGTCAGCAGGCGGTCTGATAGACCGAGCCGTCAAGATGGCGCTGCAATATGTCGATCAGCGCGCCGCGCGTGAAGGGTTTGCGCAGCAATTCATATTGGCCGCCATAGCCCATCGCCAGCTCGTCGCTGAACCCGCTGACCAGCACGATCGGAAGGTCGGGCCAGCGCCGGTTGAGACGACGCGCGAGCTGCACGCCGCTCAGGCCCGGCATGACCACGTCGGTAAGGACGATGTCAAACGGGACATCGCTTTCATCGACGATGCGGAGCGCGTGTTCTGCGGATTCGGCCTGGGTGATCTCCAGCCCGCTATCCTCCAGCAACAGGCAGGTGATCTCCGCGATGTGGGCGTTGTCCTCGACATAGAGGAGGCGGCCCAGGAAAGGGCTGTCCTGCGTCTCGTTCGGCTTCTCACGGGGCATGTCAGCTCTCCCGAGTCGATTCGGACTCAGGAGAGCTTAACACAAATTGCGGACGCGCCTGTCCGCAATAACCCCTAAAAGGACGCGGCTCGCCGCTCAATCGCGGTAGCTCACCGCCTTGGCTGCCGCTACGACATCCGAGACTTTCAGCAGGGCCGCCTTCTCCAGATTGGCGGCATAGGGCATCGGCACGTCCTGGTTGGTGACCCGGCGGACCGGCGCATCGAGATCGTCGAAAGCCTCCTCCATCGCGATGGAGATGATCTCCGACGCGATCGAGCAGACCGGCCAGCCTTCCTCGACGATGACCAGCCGGTTGGTCTTCCTGACGCTGGCCAGCACCGTCGCCTTGTCGAGCGGTCGCAGCGTGCGCAGGTCGATCACCTCGGCATCCACGCCTTCGGCCTCGAGCTGCTTGGCGGCCTCAAGCGCGACGCCGACCCCGATCGAATAGCTGACGATCGTGACGTCCTTGCCCTCGCGGCAGACCCGCGCCTTGCCGATCGGCAGGACATAGTCCTCGATCGCGGGAACATCGAAGCTCTGGCCGTAGAGCAGCTCATTCTCCAGGAAGACGACCGGATCGGGCGAGCGGATCGCCGCCTTGAGCAGACCCTTCGCATCGGCCGCCGAATAGGGCGAGATGACGATCAGGCCGGGGACGCTGGCATACCAGGGTGCGTAATTCTGGCTGTGCTGCGCGCCGACGCGCGCGGCGGCGCCGTTGGGGCCGCGGAACACGATCGGGCAGCGCATCTGGCCGCCAGACATATAGTTGGTCTTGGCCGCCGAGTTGATGATGTGGTCGATCGCCTGCATGGCGAAGTTGAAGGTCATGAATTCGATGATCGGCTTGAGCCCGCCCATCGCGGCGCCGGTGCCGATGCCTGCAAAGCCATATTCGGTGATCGGCGTGTCGATGACGCGCTTGTCGCCGAACTCGTCGAGCAGGCCCTGGGTCACCTTGTAGGCACCCTGATATTGCGCGACCTCCTCGCCCATGACGAAGACGTCGCCATCGCGGCGCATCTCCTCCGCCATCGCGTCGCGTAACGCCTCGCGGACGGTGGTCTTGACCAGTGCGGTACCCTGCGGAACCTCCGGATCGTCGCGGGTATCGGCGACGGCGGCGACCAGGTCGCGCGCGCCGGTCTCCATCTTGTGCGGGGTCGGCGATTCCGGGGCCGTAACCTGGGCCTTCTGGACCTCGGGCTCCGGTTTCGGCACGGCCTTGGGCTCCGCCTTCGCTGCGGGGGCCGATGCGGCGGAGGCGTCCTCGCCCTCTTCGGCGATACGGGCGATCACCTCGCCCACCTTCACGCCTTCGGTCCCGGCGGGAATGACGATCTGGGCGATCGTGCCCTCGTCGACCGCCTCGAACTCCATCGTCGCCTTGTCGGTCTCGATCTCGGCGAGGATGTCGCCGGACTTGACCGCGTCGCCCTCCTTGACGAGCCATTTGGCGAGCGTGCCTTCCTCCATCGTCGGGGAAAGCGCGGGCATCTTCAGATCGACAGCCATCAATATTGTCCCACCAGCACGTCGGTGTAGAGCTCGTCGAGCTCGGGTTCGGGCGATTGCTCGGCGAAGTCGGCCGATTCCGCGACGATCGCGCGGATGTCCTTCTCCAGCTTCTTGAGATCGTCCTCGCTGACGCCGAGCGCCTCCAGCTCCTTCTTGAGATGGTCGATCGGATCGGACTTGTCGCGCACCGACTGCACCTCGTCGCGCGAGCGATATTTGGCGGGGTCGGACATCGAGTGGCCGCGATAACGGTAGGTCTTGAGTTCGAGCAGCACCGGGCCCTTGCCGGCGCGCACCCACTTCACCGCCTCCTCCGCCGCGCCGCGCACTGCGAGCACGTCCATGCCGTCGACCTGGATGCCGGGGATGCGGAAGCTCTCGCCACGGCGGTAGAGCTGGTCTTCCGACGATGCCCGGTTGACGCTGGTGCCCATGGCGTACTGGTTGTTCTCGATCACGAAGATGATCGGGAGCTTCCACAGCTCGGCCATGTTGAAGCTTTCGTAGACCTGGCCCTGGTTGGCCGCGCCATCGCCGAAATAGGCCATGGCGACGCCGCCATCGCCCGCATATTTATGCTTGAAGGCGAGGCCCGCGCCCAGGCTGACCTGCGCGCCGACGATGCCGTGGCCGCCGTAGAAGCGATGTTCGACCGAGAACATGTGCATCGATCCGCCCTTGCCCCGGCTGATGCCGGCGGCGCGGCCGGTCAGCTCGGCCATGATCACCTTCGGGTCGATGCCATAGGCGAGCATGTGGCCGTGGTCGCGATAGCCGGTAATCACCGAGTCCTTGCCGACCTCCAGCGCGGATTGGAGCCCGACGGCCACCGCCTCCTGACCGATATAGAGATGGCAGAAACCGCCGATCAGGCCGAGGCCGTAAAGCTGTCCCGCTTTCTCCTCGAAACGCCGAATCAGCAGCATCTGCCGATAGAATTCGAGCATCTCCTCCTTGGAGGCCTGATAGCGCTGCGGTTCGGCCGGGCGCTCGCGGTTTGAGATGGCCGGTGCGGCTGCCGCGACCGGCTGGGGTTTTTCCGTCGCGGGCGTGCGCGACGCGGGTTTCTTCGCTGTGGCGCGTGGTTGTGCTGGCTTCGCCAAGAGGCTGGCTCCTTGTCCCTGGGGAGGGGGTGACAGCCGGCATATAGGCCGCGCGCCGCGCGGATTTCAACGCGAACTCGTACCGGGACTGATATTTAATTGCGCGGAATGATGATCTCGTCCGGGCGAACCTGACCAGTGGAGCGGCGAACCAGCTCCTCGCCGAAATCGGGATCGACCTTCGCGGGGTCGAGCAGCTTGGCGTGGTGGCGCAGCCGATCGCGGACCGCTTCGACCCGGCGCAGCTCTTCGGCCTTGAACTGGAGCTGGCTGCGATAGCCGCCCAGCGCGAACAGCCCGTTGGGGCCGACCAGCGCGGCGCTGGCGAAATAGCCGATGATGAGAATCGCCACCGCCGGCAGTGCCGCACTGCGCGCAATCTGCAGAAAGGGGACGCGATTCATTCAAGGACAGAATCATCATCGAGTCGCGCGATCAAGCCCTTTCGGATCATCCGAGAGATAAAATCCGTTTTTTTTCGAGGATGTTACGTGCGCGTTTTAACGGCAGGCCAAGGCCTTTTCGAAAATGGACCACAACATGTTGTGGTCGATCCGCCCAATATTCTGATTGTAGCGCGAGCAGTGGTAGGAATCGATCAGCGAGACATCCCGCAGCCGATGGATCGCCCCGTGGGCGAAGGGAAAAGCCGACGGCCGGCACCCGAACGCCGCCAGCGCTGCCTGATGGGCCACGCGCCCAAGCGCGACGATCGCGCGCAGGCGGGGCAGCGCGGCGAGCGGGCCCTCGAGATGGGGGCGGCACGCACGAAGCTCGGCCGGAGTGGGGCGGTTGGCGGGAGGCACGCAGCGCACCGCGTTGACGATGATCGCGCCGTCGAGCGTCAGCCCGTCCGCCGCGATACCCGCGTAGCGGCCATGGGCCAGTCCGTGTGCGGCCAGCACATCGAACAGCATGGCACCCGATCCGTCGCCGGTGAAAGCCCGCCCGGTGCGGTTGGCGCCCTTCAGGCCGGAGGCGAGGCCGATGATCGCCAGCCAGGCCCCGGGATCGCCGAACGGCGGCACGGGCGCGTTGAACCAGTCCGGATGCGCGGCGCGCTGTTCGGCGCGGAAAGCGGCGAGGCGGGGGCAGTACGGGCAATCCACGTGAGGTTCGGCGGCGGTGGGCATGAGGGGAGATTAATGCCGGCGCTGTGATCCGAGTCATAAAAATTCAGTTGCGCAACCGTCATGAGGGGCCTTGACCTGCCTTCCGGCAGGGATAGCGTTCGACCTGCGCCGTCAGGCGCGCGGCGGGGGCGCCGCATCAAGACGATCAATGGGGGTTTCCATGGTGAAATTGCGTTACGCGGCGACGGCCGCCATCCTCGGCTTCGCGGTCGCCGCTGGGCCGGTGCTGGCGAAGAAGGACCGTTCGCACCAGGCGGTCGATCTCGATCCCGATCAGCGCGGCGTCGTTTCCGGCGTCGGCATCGAGGGCCAGGACCTCGGCCGCATGGCGGACCAGATGGTCCGGGACCTGATGGCCAATCCGGAAATCTCCGACCGGGCGACTCCGCCCCGGATCATCCTCGACAGTTCCGACCTGCGCAATCAGAGCTCGCAGCGGATCGACAAGGACATCATCACCGACGAGCTGCGCGGCAAGCTGATGAACGCGGCGCGCGGCAAGATGCGCTTCGTGAGCCGCGAGTTCATCGCCGCGGTTGAGCGGGAGCGCGCGCTGAAGCGGGAGGGCGTCGTCGATACCGGCACCACCGGCCTTACCCGCGCCACCGCCGGCGCCGACTATAAGCTGGTCGGCAAGATCACCTCGCTCGACAGCCGCAACAACGACACCGGCATGCAGGAGCGGCTGACCGTCATCTCGCTCGAGATGCTCGATCTCGAATATGGCACGCTGGTGTGGAACGGCACCTACAAGATCCGCCGCGCCGGCGCCGACGACGTCGTCTATCGCTGATCGGGAGGCCCGGATGACCCTTTTGAACCGTCTTGCGGCCGGCGTGGCCGCGTTCAGCCTCGTCGCGCTGCCCATCGCCGTCCAGGCACAGGATGCGGCCGTCGATCCCGCGGCCGCGAAGGCCGCGGCCAAGGCCCGCGCCAAGCAGGTGGCGGCCTGGAAGGCGCAATATGGCCCCGGCCCTTATCCCGACGAGGTCGAGGCCTTCGCCCAGACCCGCGAGGAGAAGCTGCGCGAATATTATCGCGTCCTCTATTATGACGGCGAACATAATGCCGTGCTCAACTATGAGCGGCTTGGCCTCCTCGCGATGGAACTCGGCTATTATGCCGACGCCGAAAAGGCGTTCGACGGCGCCCTCGACCGGATCGAGGCCTTCTACGGCAAGGACAAGCAGGCCGAGAAGGCGACGTCGGCGACCCGGCTGGAGGTGAACAAGGATTTCAAGGGCGAGCCCTATGAGCGGGCGATGGCCTATTATTATCGCGGCCTGCTCTACCTCCGCAAAGGCGATTACGACAACGCCCGCGCCTCGTTCAAGGCGGCGGAATATCAGGACACCGTCTCGGCCGACGAGAGCTTCCAGTCCGATTTCGCCCTGCTGACCTATCTCCAGGGCTGGGCCTCGCACTGCGCGGGCGACGGCAGCCAGGCCGCCGACGCCTTCGAGCAGGCGGCCAAGATCGATGCCAAGCTCAAGGTGCCGGGACCGAACGACAATCTGCTAGTGCTGACCGAAATCGGCCATGGGCCGGTCAAGGCGACCGATGGCCAATATCAGGAGAAGTTGGTCTTCAAGGCCGGCCCGGCGCTGCCGGAGAACGGCGCGATCGTCACCCTGGGCACCGGCAAGACCACCCGAGCCTGGCCGCTCGTCCCCGCCGCGGATCTCTATACCCAGGCCTCCACCCGGGGCGGCCGCGCGATCGACGGGATCCTCAACGGCAAGGCGCAGTTCAAGGCCGGCCTGGAAACGACCAGCACGGTGGTGACGACGGTCGGCTCGACCTTCGCGCAGCAGATGGGCGGCAACGCGCTCTATGCGCAGGGCATCGGCGCGGCGATCAGCATGTTCTCGAAGTCGGTGCGGCCCTCCGCCGACGTGCGCATGTGGGACAGCCTGCCATCGGGCATATTGGTCGGCACGACGCGCTGGGGCGCCGCTCCGGCTGCCGCCCCGGCCGCGAAGGGCAAAGGCAAGGGCAAGGCGGCGGCCAGACCATCGGCGCTGAGGCCGCAGGATTGGAGCATGCCGCCCGTCAGCATGGCCTATCGGCGTGACAGCGACATGCTCGATCTTGCGGGCGTCAAGCCGATGTCGGCCAGCGCAGGCAAATGCGGGATCGTCTGGGCGCGGTCGCGCAGCGTGGCGACCCTGCCGGCCGCGGCGCCGGGCAACAATGACAAGGTCGCACTGGCCCGCAAGAAGGACAAGGACGTGTGGGCCAAGGACGAGGCCTTCCGCGCCAAGCTGCGCTGATTCTCGAAGGGAGACGGACTATGAAGATCCACTTGCTCAGCGCGATCGCCGCCGCCGCCCTGCTGGCGGCGCCCGGCCAGACGCGCGAGAACCGGCCGCTTAAGTGCGACATCGGCGATGCGAAGCGGGCTCAGTCGCCCGGCGGGCCGGTGCTGGTCGCCAACGTGCCCAAGGCGATGACGCCGATCGACCTCAACGCCGTCCAAATGACCGACAAGAAGCTTGCCAAGCAGGTTGTCGTTGAGGGCGTGTTCGCCCGGCGGACCGAAACCAACTCGGTCGAGGTGATAACCCGGCTGGTCAACTGCACGAAGAAGACGGTGACGCTCGACGCGCGTTCCTCGTTCATGGACGAGAACCAGGTGCCAACCGAGGATTCGACCTATTGGAAGAAGGTGATCCTCTCCCCCAAGGCGACCGGCGTCTATCGCGGGCTTTCGATCGGCCGCGACGAGGTCAAATATTATCTCGTCGAAGTGCGGACGTCGCAGCCATGATCCGCGCCCTGCTCAGCGCAGCGCTGACGCTCGCCGCTGCCGGCTCGGCGCAGGCGGGACAGGAGGTTCCGCCGCCGCGTCCGATCCGTCCGGTCGAAACGGCACTGGCCGCGCTCCCGCCTGCCCCTGCCGCCGTGCCTCATGGCTGGCGGGAGACGCCGCCGGTGATCGGCGATGGCTCACCGGATCGCTTCATCGCCGTGGCCGATTTCGGCTGGGACGGGGGATGTGGCACCGACGAGGACTGGGGCGAGGAAGAGGATTTCGCCGATGCCGGCTTTCCGGCCTGGGAGGAGATGTGATGGGCGGGAAGACGGGCCGGGCGGCCATGCTGATCGTGGCGATGCTGGGCGCCGATATGGCGCTTGCACAGCAATATCGGGAGAATATGCCGGAGGTTCTGAGGGCGCCCCCGCCTCCGCCGGGCGCCGCGCAGATGGGCGCGGCGACGGCCGGCGCCTTCCGCGCGGCCTATGCGCGCCGGAAGAGCCCCCGCATGGTGATCTTCTGGAACCGCCAGCTCACCGATTCGCTGTCGACCAGCTATGAGGAATGGTCGCGCTTCACGCTCGTCGACGGGCGCGCGGTCGACAAGACCTATTATGATGACGGATCGGTCGTCACCGGCGCCCGCGTGGTCGATGCCGAGCTGCGTTCGGGACGGGCGGCGGCCACCGCCGACGGCGCCCGTGCGACAGGCCTGCCCGAGCGGGCCGACTGGCGCGCCGCGCAGGGCTTCAATCGGGCCCTGCTGGCGGGCGGGGCGCGGCTGATCGACCGCACGCTGATCATGCGTTCGACGGCGCTGCAGAAGGGCGTCGATCGCGGCGATACCCAGGCGGTGGAGATGTCGGCGCTGATGGGCAAGGCCGATCTGCTGGTCGAAGTGCTGCAGACCCCCGATCCCGGCGCGCCCAGTGGCTACACCTTCCGTGTCGACGTCAAGGACATCCGCAGCGGTACGCTGCTGGCGACGGTGGTCACCCAGGGCGTGCCGCCTTCGGGTGGCCCGGGGCGGTTCGTGGCGGGGCCGAACGGCTATGAGCGCGAGCGGCCGTTGCCGCCCACGATCGATCAAGTCGGCGCGCGGGTCGCGTCCGAGATCATGCAGGCCCTCGTGGCCAACTGGGGCTAGAGCCGATCGACATTCAGCCCATACCGGCCTGCAAATGTCGGTTTCCCGTGCTTCCGGTGCTCACGTACATTTGAGTACGCTGCGCTCCGGGTCACGGGAAACCACCATTTTCGACTCGGTCTGAACTGAATGTCGATCGGCCCTAGCCGATCTCAAGGGCGGATCAGGCTCCATTCAAGGTCTGGAAAGCCGGGCCGGCTGGGCTATAGCCGGGGCATGGCGCCATATCTCTATGCGATCGGGCTCGGCTCGAACCGGCGCCATGGCCGCCATGGCGCGCCCGCCGCCGTGTTGCGCGCGGCGCTGGCGGCCCTGGTGGGCGACGATATCAGGGTGACGGCGCTCTCGCCGGTGATCGCGACGCCGCCTCTGGGGCCGGCGGGACGAAGCTTCGCCAATGCCGCGGCGATCATCGAGACCCGGCTCGGCCCAGCGATGCTGCTCATCCGGCTGAAGGCGATCGAGGCCGCGTTCGGCCGCCGGCGTGGACGGCGCTGGGGCGCCCGCGTGATTGACCTCGATATCCTGCTGTGGTCGGGTGGGCGCTATCACCATGGCCGGAGGTTGGCCATTCCACATCGGGGCCTGGAGCAGAGGGACTTCGTGCTCAGGCCGTTGGCGGCGATAGCGCCCGGCTGGAAGGTGGGGAGGGGAGCCCGCACCGTCCGCCAAGCCAGACATCGTCTAATCCGCGGTTGACCCGACCTGCCGCGCCCAATAGGGAGACGCCTTCGGTGGGTCCGTAGCTCAGTCGGTAGAGCAAGCGACTTTTAATCGAGAGGTCCCGGGTTCGAATCCCGGCGGACCCACCAGCATTGCGGCCAATCTCCATTGGGGCCGCCATTCTTCACCTGCCGACGAAGATGCTCGCGATCTGGCTGGCCAGCAGCCAGAGGGCGCCCGCGCCGATGGCGGCGGCAACGACGAAAGCGTGAGCGGGAAGCCGTTCAACCATCACTCAAATCCTTCTTGCAATATGTTTATGCAAACCTTTGCAGTGCGTGGGTTCACCTATGCGTCAAAGCGCTGACGAATTCCAGTGGAGGGAATCGATCAGAGCCATCGACCGGCTCGTTCCGAACGGCTCGAATTCGGTATCGCTCAATGAAGGAAATGGCGGAAATCCGTTGGTTTCCGACGCCTTAACCCTAGACCGTTACGCCGCCTTAACAGGGAGGGGGTTAGACCAAAGTCGCACGAGGACGTCAGATAAGGACACCATATGCGCAAGTTCACCAACCTGCTTCGCGACAGCCGCGGCGCCACGGCGATCGAATATGGCCTGATCGCGGCACTGATCGCGGTCGCGGCGATCACCGCGATGACCGCGCTGGGCAACCAGCTGTCGACCACCTTCACCAATGTCGGCAACAATATGAAGGCCGGCTAGAGGCGCGCTTCAGGCCGGTGAGCATTTCCCGCCCGCCGGACACCGCAGCCAACAAGAAAATCAGCCGGTTTTCCGACCTGCTTCCGCTGCCCCGGCCGGTGCGTATCTGCCGGCCGGGGATTTTTCGGCGCAGGGTCGATGGAGAGGATGCCGGAACGGGCCTTGCCCCGGGTGATGGCGTTCCCTAACTGTTCGCGGGTGACTCAGGACATTCCCGCCCCCGAACCCGGCTATCTGCGCGGGCTGAACCCGCCGCAGCGCGAAGCCGTGCTCACCACCGAGGGGCCGGTGCTGGTGCTTGCGGGCGCGGGCACCGGCAAGACTGCGGCGCTGACCGCGCGACTGGCCCATCTGGTGGCGACGCGCCGTGCCTGGCCGTCGGAGATCCTGGCCGTCACCTTCACCAACAAGGCCGCGCGCGAGATGCGCGAGCGGGTCGGCCGGCTACTCGGCGAGGCGGTCGAGGGCATGCCCTGGCTCGGCACCTTCCATTCGGTCGCGGCGCGGATGCTGCGCCGCCATGCCGAACTCGTCGGCCTCACCCCCAGCTTCACCATCCTCGACACCGACGACCAGCTGCGCCTGCTCAAGCAGCTGCTGGCCGCCGCCGACCTCGACGAGAAGCGCTGGCCGGCACGCCAGCTGGCCGGGCTGATCGACCGCTGGAAGAACCGGGGCCTGACGCCGGCCGATATCGACGCGGGCGAGGCCGAGCAGTTCGCCAATGGCCGTGGCGGCGAGCTCTACCAGCAATATCAGGACCGGCTGCGCGCGGTAAACGCCTGCGATTTCGGCGATCTGCTGCTCCACATGCTGGTGATCCTGAAGAGCCATCGCGACGTGCTCGCCGATTACCAGAACCGCTTCCGCTATGTGATGGTGGACGAATATCAGGACACCAACAGCGCCCAATATCTCTGGCTCCGGCTGATCGCGCAGGAGCGCAAGAATATCTGCTGCGTCGGCGACGACGACCAGTCGATCTATTCGTGGCGCGGCGCCGAGGTGGCGAACATCCTGCGCTTCGAACGCGATTTCCCCGGTGCGACGGTGATCCGGCTGGAGCAGAATTACCGATCGACGCCGCATATCCTGGCGGCGGCAAGCGCGCTGATCGCGCATAATGGCGGCCGCCTCGGCAAGACGTTGTGGACCGAGGAGGGCGAGGGTGAGAAGCTGCGCATCGTCGGCATCTGGGACGGGCCCGAGGAGGCGCGGCGGATCGGCGACGAGATCGAGGCACATGAGCGCGGCGGCGGCAAGCTCGACGATGTCGCGATCCTGGTCCGCGCCCAGTTCCAGACCCGCGAGTTCGAGGACCGCTTCATCGCGATCGGCCTGCCTTACCGGATCGTCGGCGGCTTCCGCTTCTACGAACGGGCCGAGATACGCGACGCGCTCGCCTATCTGCGCGTCGTCAGCCAGCCCGCCGACGACCTAGCCTTCGAACGGATCATCAACACGCCCAAGCGCGGCCTTGGCGACAAGGCGGTGCAGAAGCTCCACCTGCTCGCCCGCGCCGAGGATATCCCGCTGACCCTCGCCGCCGCCCGCATCCTGGGCACCGACGAACTGACCCCGCAGGCGCGCCGCGCGCTCGGCAACCTCGTCGGCGACATCGCCCGCTGGCGCGACCTGCTCAGCCAGCTGTCGCATCCCGAGCTGACCCGCCAGATCCTGGAGGAGTCGGGCTATGTCGCGATGCTCCAGAACGAGAAGTCGACCGAGGCCGACGGGCGGCTGGAGAATCTCAACGAGCTGGCCCGGGCGATGGAGGATTATGAGACGCTCGGCGAATTCCTCGAGCATGTCAGTCTGGTGATGGACAATGACGCCGAGGCCGATACGCCCAAGGTGACGATCATGACGATCCACGCCGCCAAGGGGCTGGAGTTCGGCACCGTCTTCCTCCCCGGCTGGGAGGAGGGGGTATTCCCCTCGCAGCGCTCGCTCGACGAGGGCGGGCTCGCCAGCCTCGAGGAGGAGCGGCGGCTAGGCTATGTCGCGATCACCCGCGCGCGGCGCCGCTGCACCATCCTCCATGCCGCCAATCGCCGCATCTACGGGCAATGGACCTCGTCGATCCCGTCGCGCTTCGTCGCCGAATTGCCGGAGCAGCATATCGAGACCGAGACGACCATGTCGGGCGGCGAATCGCTGTGGCGCGCGCAATGGTCCGAACATGCCGATCCCTTCGCCCATGTCAGCCGTGGCACGGGCAGGGGGCCTGGCTGGCAGCGCGCGACCGCCGCCGGCGGCCTCGGCAAGCCGCAGGCGGGATCGCGCGTGGTCGAGGCGCGCGCCTCGGCGGTGAGCTTCGCCCAGCCACCGCGCAAGGACATCGCGCTTGGCCAGCGGGTCTTCCACAGCAAATTCGGCTATGGCGCGGTCGTGGAGATCGAGGGCAACAAGCTGGAGATCGATTTCGAGCATGCGGGCCGCAAGCGGGTGCTCGACAGTTTCGTGAGCCTACCCTGATCCGAATTTTTCTATCGTTATAGTAGAAATTGTCCTGACCCTGCACCTGCGCGGTTGCCGGGGTATCGGTCGAGCGCTTAGAGGAAAGCATGGCCCGCAGCCCGTCTCCTTTCTCGATTCCCGCCTATCGCTATTATTGGCTCGCGCGTTTCAGCTCGACGATCGCGCTGAACGGCATGGTCGTCGTGATCGGCTGGCAGGTCTATGACGTTGCCCGGCGAACCATGCCCCCGCGTGAGGCGGCGCTGCAGCTCGGGCTGATCGGGCTGGCGCAGTTCCTGCCGCTGATGCTGCTGACGCTGGTCACGGGGCTTGCCGCCGACCGGCTCGACCGCCGCTGGATCGCGCGTGCCACCACGGCGCTGGAACTGCTCTGCGCGATCGCCCTCGCCGTTATGACCTGGCGGGATACGATTACCTTGCCGGCGCTGTTCGCGGTCGCGGCATTGCTCGGCGTGGCGCGGGCCTTCGCGGCACCGGCGCTCCAGGCGCTGTCGCCCAATCTCGTGCCCCCCGCGCTGCTGCCGGCCGCGATCGCTACCAGCTCGGTCGCCTGGCAGGTCGGCGGAATCGCGGGGCCGCCGCTCGGCGGTTATCTCTATGCGATCGATCCGCCGCTCGCTTATACGGTCGCTGCCGCGCTGCTTGGCGTGGCGGTGCTGATGCTGATGCTGATCGGCCCGGTACCGCGCACCGAGGTCGACGGTAGCCGTAATCCCTGGGCGCAGATGCTGGAGGGCCTTTCCTATCTTCGGCGCAACCGGCTGGTGCTCGGCGCCATCTCGCTTGATCTGTTCGCTGTGCTGCTCGGCGGCGCGACGGCGATGCTGCCCATCTATGCGCGCGACATATTGCATGTTGGTTCGGATGGGCTCGGCCATCTCCGGGCGGCGCCCGCCGTTGGCGCCGTGATCGTCGCCTTCTGGCTCAGTCGCTATCCGTTGCGCAGCAATGTCGGCTTCAAGCTGCTCGTCGCGGTCGCCATCTTCGGCACCGGCACCATTGTTTTCGGGCTGTCGCAGAACACGTCGATGCCGATGGCGACGGCGCTTGGCGCGCTTGGCCTGCTCGGCGCGGCCGACATGGTGTCGGTCTATGTCCGCCAGACGCTGATCCAGCTCTACACGCCCGATGCGATGCGCGGCCGCGTCGGGGCCGTCTCGTCGCTCTTCATCTCCGGCTCGAACGAACTGGGCGAAGCCGAATCGGGCTTCCTCGCCGCGGCGGTCGGGCCGGTCGTGGCGGTGGTCGCTGGCGGGATCGGCACGATCGTTGTCGCCATCTTGTGGGCGAAACTTTTCCCGGAGATATTGCGGGCGCGGACATTCGACCCGCCCAGGTCGTTCGAGGACGTCCCCCGAGCCTGATCGCCGATCAAGCTCACATCTGATTATGGTCCAGGAGAAGACGGCATGACCAAATATGCATCGATTTTGGAGACGATCGGCGGGACTCCGCACATCCGCGTCAACCGGCTGTTCGGTGAAGCCGAGGTGTGGATCAAATCCGAACGCAGCAATCCGGGCGCATCGATCAAGGACCGTATCGCCCTGGCGATGATCGAGGAGGCCGAACGATCGGGTAAGCTGAAGCCCGGCGGCACCGTCATCGAGCCGACCAGCGGCAACACCGGCATCGGCCTGGCGCTGGTCGCGGCGGTCAAGGGCTACAAGCTCGTCCTGGTTATGCCCGAGAGCATGTCGATTGAACGGCGCCGGCTGATGCTGGCCTATGGCGCTACCTTCGACCTCACCCCGCGCGAAAAGGGGATGAAGGGTGCGATCGAACGCGCGCTGGAGCTGCAATCGCAGACGCCGGGCGCCTGGATTCCGCAGCAGTTCGAGAATGCCGCGAACATCGACGTCCATGTCCGCACGACGGCCGAGGAAATCTACGCCGACTTCAAGGACAGCCCGATCGATATCCTGATCACCGGAGTCGGCACCGGCGGCCATATCACCGGCTGCGCGCAGGTGCTCAAGGCCCGCTGGCCGGGCCTCAAGGTGTTCGCGGTCGAGCCGACGCTGTCGCCGGTCATCTCCGGCGGGCAGCCGGGCCCGCATCCGATCCAGGGCATCGGCGCGGGCTTCGTTCCCGCCAACCTGCATACCCAGCTGCTCGACGGCGTGATCCAGGTCGATCCCGCCGAGGCCAAGGAATTCGCCCGCCGCTCGGCCCGCGAGGAGGGGATGCTGGTGGGCATCAGCTCGGGCGCGACCCTGGCCGCGATCGCCCAGAAGCTGAAGGAAGCGCCGGGCAAGCGGGTGCTGGGCTTCAATTACGACACCGGCGAGCGTTACCTGTCGGTCCCGGATTTCCTGCCGGAGTGACCATCAGCGGAGGGGCGCCTTAGCTCCTTCAAGCCAGAACCGCCTTGGCGCCCTCTAGGCGCTGAGTGCCGGGCCATGCGTTTTATTACGGCATGGACGGCTTTCGATGACCGAAGCACGATGGCTCCCGAACTTTCGGGAGGGCAGCTAATGCTGAGGATCGCTTCTGCGCTGTGTGTGGCTTTTCTTGTATCCGGTTGTGCCGGTGTCATCAATTCGATCGCTGACCGTCCAGTCACCTCCGATAAATATGTGTCTGGGCGGGATTCCAACAAAACGCAGAAGGTAAGCGGGGAACGGCGGCTGATAAGAGTTTTGGAAAAGGTCACCTATGACAACAAGGATGGTCAATATGTCCTCAAGGACGGTCGCCCGGTTCCAAAGTACAGCCAGTGGGTGGTGTGCATAGAAGCGCATGCCGATGCGATCAGCGCGCGGTCTAGCGCCACGGCCGTCACCCTTGCTGGGAAGGGGGCTGTGCAGGATGCCGTCACATCAGGTCTGCTCCAGACCTTTACCCGAACCCAGGCTTCCGATGTGATCCGGCGGTTGGCGTGGGAAGCATGCATGGCCCACGCCAATGGAATTTTCTCTGAGGCGGATTACAGGGAGCAGTTGATCAAGATCATCGACAACTCCTTCATCCTGTTGGCCAGGTTGCCCAATGATCCGCCGCCGAAAGTGGAAAACAAGCTGATCGTCGGATCGAGTACGACCAACCAGAACGCGGCAACATTGCCGCTGATACCGTCGACGGCCACTCCGGTGATCCCGGGAACCGCTAAGCCATAGGGCAAGAACACCGGTCCGGCCGGGGGAAAAGGCACTCAGCCGGCGGCGCTGGCTTCCCCACCAATCTCTTCCCCCGCGCTGCCGATCGACTGGTCGATCAGGCCCGCCCGCATCATCAGCCAGAACAGGATGATGCCGGGCAGCGCGATGAGGGTGGTGAAGAGATAGAAGTTCACATAGCCGATCGCCTCCAGCATCGCGCCCGCGCTGGTGCCGGTGAGCAGGCGGCCGATGATGCTGGCGGCGGCCGAGATCAGGGCATATTGCGCGGCGGTGAAGCGCAGGTCGCATAGCGCCGAGAAATAGGCGACGACGCAGACCCCGCCGATGCCGCTGGCGATATTCTCGAAGCCGATCGCGCCGGCCATCGCCCAGTTGCTGTGGCCGCTGGCCGCCAGCCCGGCGAAGCTCAGATTCGATATCGCCATCAGCACCAGGCTGATCAGCACCGACCGCTTCATGCCGAGCCGCGAATAGAGCATGCCGCCGATGAAGATGCCGATCAGATAGGCCCAGAAGCCGAAGCCGACATCGTAGATGGCGATCTCGTCATTGGTATAGCCGAGGCTGTCGAACAGCAGCCGGAAGGTGAGGTTGGCGAGGGTGTCGCCGATCTTGTGAAGCAGGATGAACAGCAGCACCAGCAGGGCGCCCCTGCGCCGGAAGAACTCGGCAAGCGGACCGAGGATCGAGGCCAGCACCTCGCTGCGGGTCCGGCGCATCGTCGGTTCGCGATGGCGCGCCGGCTCGCCCATGAGCAGGGCGGTGATCATCGCCGGCAGCGCGAAGGTGGCGCAGGCGGCATAGGCGCCGCTCCAGCCGATACGTTCGGCCAGGATGAGCGCCAGCGCGCCGGCCGTCGCGGACCCGATCCGCCAGCCATATTGCGACATGCCGGCGCCGACACCCAACTGGCGGGCTTCGAGAAGCTCGATGCGATAGGCGTCGATGATGATGTCGAAGGTGGCGCCCGCCGCCCCGACCAATATCGCCGCCACCGCCGTCTGGGCGAGACTGGCGCTGGGATCCACCAGGGCGAGGTTGATCACCGACGCGATCACCAGCAGGCCGATCACGATCATCCACGACACACGCTGTCCGAGATGGCCGATGATCGGCAGCCGCACCCCGTCGACGATCCAGGCCCAGAGGAATTTGAGGTTGTAGACGAGGAAGGCCAGGGTGAAGGCGGTCACCGCCTTCTTGTCAATTCCGTCCTGGGCGAGGCGGGTGGTAAGGGTCGCTCCGATCATCGCATAGGGGAAGCCGGAACTGATCCCCAGGAACAGGGCGGCGAGCGGTGCCGGCTCGGTATAGGGCCGGATCGCCGCGATGATCCCGTTGCTGCTTGCGACGGCCGTGCCGTCCGACCCCGATATGTCGTTCATCGCGCGAGCATAGCGGCCGGCCGGGACGAGGGAAGGGCCCTATTTGTAAATGCTCAGTCCCCTGGGAAGGGTTTTGGGCCTGTTTCCGTCGAGCGTCGCCTCGATGGCCTCGATCGCCTGCCGCAATTCCTTCTGCGTATAGGGCTTGGCGAGACAGCCGGTCGCGATCTCGGGTGCGTCGACCGGGCAGGTCGCGGTCACGAACAGGACCGGGATGCCGGCATCGCGTGCCCGGATGGCGACATCCCGACCGTCGCTTTCGTTGAGCCGGACATCCGCGAGGACGAGGTCGATCCCGCCTTCGGCAATCGCGGCGAAGGCGGCTTCGGCGGTGTCGATCGTCGCCACCACCTCATAGCCGTGGGTGGCCAGGAAATGCTCGTTGTCGAACGCGATCAGCGGTTCATCCTCGACGATGAGGAGATTTTTCAGCCGGGGCTCCTTCGTACCGAACAGCATCGCATCTCCCCGGCCGACAGCGGGCACTTGACCCGGCCGGCCTTTGGCCCGACCACAGGCAATATTTCTTTGCGGAGACGCCCGTGGCCAAGCGCCTCACCCTCTACATCCTCTTCGCGATGGTCGCCGGCATCATCCTGGGCATCACCCTCAACCGGACGATCAGCGACCCCGAGACACTAACCAACGTCACCGGCCATATTTCGATCCTTACGGATCTGTTCCTGCGGCTGATCAAGATGATCATCGCGCCGCTGGTGTTCGCGACGCTGGTCAGCGGCATCGCCCATATGGGCGACACCGCGGCGCTGGGCCGGGTCGGGGCGCGATCGATCGCGTGGTTCATTGGCGCCAGCCTGCTGTCGCTGACCCTGGGCCTGATCATGGTCAACCTCTTCCAGCCCGGCGTCGGCGCCGATCTGGTGCTGCCGCCGGAGGGGGCATCCGCGGGGCTGGCGCAGACCGAATTCTCGCTCAAGCAGTTCGTGACGCATCTGGTGCCCAAGAGCTTCTTTGAGGCGATGGCGACCAATGAGATATTGCAGATCGTGGTCTTCTCGGTGTTCACCGGCGTCGCCATCACCGCGATCGGAGAGCGCGCCGCGCCCCTGGTGCGGGGAATCGAGGCGCTGGTGCATGTGATGCTCCAGATCACCGATTATGTGATGCGCTTCGCCCCGTTCGCGGTGTTCGCCGCGGTCACAACGGCGCTGGCCGAGCAGGGGCCGGGCATCCTGATCAGCTTCGGCAAGTTCATGGGCAGCTTCTATCTTTCCATGATCGTGCTCTGGATCGTGCTGCTGCTGCTCTGCTGGCTGATCGTCGGCGGGCGATCGAAGCTGCTGATCCGCTACATCCGCGAGCCGATCCTGCTCGCCTTCAGCACCGCATCCTCCGAGGCCGCTTTCCCGCGCACCCTGGAGGCGCTCGACCGCTTCGGCGTGCCGCCGCGCATCGCCAGCTTCGTGCTGCCGCTCGGCTATTCGTTCAATCTCGACGGCTCGATGATCTATTGCACCTTCGCGACGATGTTCATCGCGCAGGCTTATGGGGTGGAACTGACCCTGGGCCATCAGATCACCATGCTGCTGATCCTTATGGTGACCTCCAAGGGCATCGCCGGGGTGCCCCGCGCCAGCCTCGTCATCATCTCCTCGACCCTGGCCTTCTTCGACATTCCCGAGGCGGGCCTGCTGTTGATCCTCGCGGTCGACCATTTCCTCGACATGGGCCGTTCGGCGACCAACGTGGTCGGTAATGCCGTGGCGAGCGTGGTGATCGCGAAGTGGGAGGGTACACTCGATCCGATCGAACCGGCCGAGATCGAGCCGCCGCCCGCGCCGTGACAAGCGTTGCCCGGGCGGAGGCCGGGGCCGTCAAGAAATAGTCGTGCCCTCGCCGCTTGCGCCTCCGCCTCCGCCGGGGCGACGGCAAGCTCAGATATCCTGGACCAGCCGCCCGTACAGTTCCGGCCGACGATCGCGGAAGAAGCCGAAGGCTGCGCGGTGGCGCTTCGCGAGATCGATGTCGAGGGTCGCCGTCAGCACGCCGGTCTCGGTCGCCCCGAACTCGGCCAGCAGGTCGCCGCGCTGGTCACAGATGAAGCTGTGACCATAGAAGGTCTGGCCGTCCTCGGTGCCAATGCGATTGGCGGCGACGACGGGGACGACGTTCGACACGGCATGGCCGATCATCGCGCGGCGCCACAGCCGGCTGGTGTCGAGATCGGGGTCGTGCGGCTCGTTGCCGATCGCGGTCGGGTAGAACAGCACCTCGGCGCCCATCAGCATCATCGCGCGGGCGGTTTCCGGATACCATTGGTCCCAGCAGATGCCGACGCCGATCGTCGTGCCCGCGGCGGGCCAAGCCTTGAAGCCGGTGTTGCCGGGCCGGAAGTAGAATTTCTCCTCATAGCCCGGCCCGTCGGGGATGTGCGTCTTGCGGTAGACGCCGCCGACCTTCCCGTCGGGGCCGATCATCGCCAGGCTGTTATAATGGTGCGGGCCATCCGCCTCGAAGAAGCTGGTCGGGATATGGACCTTCAGCTCGGCGGCGAGCGCCTGCATCGACGTGACTGCCTTGTGCTCGGCCAGCGGCTTGGCACGGGTGAACATGCCTTCGTCCTCGACCCGGCAGAAATAATGGCCTTCGAACAGCTCCGGCGGCAGGATCACCTGCGCGCCCCTGGCCGCCGCCTCGCGGACCAGTTTCGAAACCTCGGCGATGTTCGCGTCAATATCGTCGCTGAAGGCGAGCTGGAGCGCGGCTACGGTAACCTGGGTCATGATCGCTTATCCCCGCGCCGGAATCTGCTGGCTGATGCAATGGAAGCTGCCGCCGCCGGTCAATATATGGTCCGCCCGGAAACCCACAACCGCGCGGGTCGGGAACAGCCGGCCGATCGCATCGACCGCCGCCTCGTCATTGGCGGCGCCGTAGAGCGGCACCACCACCGACGCGTTGCCGATGTAGAAGTTCATATAGGAAGCGGGGATGATCTCGCCGTCGTCTTCGACCAGGCCCGGCGAGGGGAGGGGGACGACGTCCAGCCCGAACGCCAGCGCGCGGGCCCGCGCGTCGGCGAAGATCGCGGCGTTGGGGTCGTCGCGGCCGGCCGCCTCCGGAATGGCGAGCACGCCGGGCGCCACGAAGCGCGCGAGGTTGTCGACATGGCCGTCGGTATGGTCGTTGAGCAGACCGTCGCCCAGCCACAGCAGGCGATCTACGCCGAGCCCCTCGCGCAGCCGCGCCTCGATGTCGGCGCGGCCGAGACCGGGATTGCGGTTCGGATTGAGCAGGCATTGCTCGGTGGTGACGCCGATGCCGGCACCGTCGATGTCGATCGCGCCTCCCTCGAAAATCCAGTCATGGCTGCGGATCGGCAGCGCCGTGCGCGCGGCAAGGCGAGCGCCGATGCTCTCGTCGCCGGGCAGCTCATATTTGCCGCCCCACCAGTTGAAGCCGAAATCGGCGGCGGTGAGCCCGCTTGGACCATGGACGATGATCGGTGCGGAATCCCTCAGCCAGATGTCGCCGAACGGTTCGACGATGGTCTGCGCGGCATCGCCGGCCAGTTCGGCGGCGCGATCGGCCGAGGCCGCGTCGGCGGCGACGAGGACCACCTTCTCGCCCTTGCCGCCGGCATGGACGGCGCGCGCAAATGCGACCACCTCGCCGCGCGCGGGCTCGAGATCCTCTTCCCAAAGCTCCGGATGGCTGGGGAAGCCGATCCAGACGGCGTCATGCGGGGCCCATTCGGCTGGCTGGCGAAAGTCGGTCATGGCGCGCCAGATAGCGATGGGGCGTGACGGTTCAAAGAGGTGAATCGGCCAAATGGCGGATTCCCGTTGCGCGAAAGTTGGGCTAGGCGTGGGTCATGACGATGGATCTGGACCACGCGCTCGCTTCCCGTTCGGCGCAATGGCTGGTGACGGGGGCGGCGGGCTTCATCGGTTCCCACCTCGTCGAGGCGCTGTTGCGCGCTGGACAGAAGGTGCGCGGGCTCGACAATTTCGCGACCGGCCATCGCAGCAATCTGGAGGATGTGCGGATAAGGGTTGGTGCGCCCGCCTGGGCGAATTTCGCCTTCATGGAGGCCGACATCCGTGATCGCGCCGCCTGTGCTGCCGCGGTCCGGGGCGTCGATCATGTCCTTCATCAGGCCGCGCTGGGATCGGTGCCGCGCTCGCTCGCCGATCCGCTCACAACCCATGACGTCAATGCCACAGGCTTCGCGAATGTCATCGATGCGGCCCGGCTGGCCGGCGTCGCCAGCTTCGCCTACGCCTCGTCCAGTTCGGTCTATGGCGATGAGCCGAACCTGCCCAAGGTGGAGGATAGGCTGGGCCGGGTGCTCTCGCCCTATGCGCTGACCAAGCTGCACAATGAGCTGACCGCCGACGTCTATCGGCGCGGCTACGGCTTCGGTTCGGTTGGGCTGCGCTATTTCAACGTGTTCGGCCCGCGCCAGGACCCCGAAGGCGCCTATGCCGCCGTCATCCCGCGCTGGGCCGCAGCGATGATCGCGGGCGAGGCGGTGGCGATCCACGGCGATGGCGAGACGAGCAGGGACTTCTGCTATGTCGCCAATGCGGTGCAGGCCAATCTGCGCGCGGCCCTGTTCGCGCCAGCGGGCGAGACCATCCTGCTAAACATCGCGGTCGGCGAGCGCACCAGTCTGACCGAACTGTTCGGGCTTCTGCGCGACGGGCTCGCGCGTGAGGGCGTGGCTTATGGGCTGGCCCCGGATCATGGGGATTTCCGGGCCGGCGACGTTCGCCATTCTCTGGCAGATATCGGCGCGGCCGAACGGACGATAGGCTATCGGCCGAGCCACCGCATCGAGGAGGGGCTGGCCGAGGCATTGCCTTGGTATCGGCAAGTCGCCAAGGTGGCGGGGCGATAGCTTGGGGGAGTAAGCGTGGGTAGGGGAGTGAGCCGGGTTGCCGTGATCGGTCTGGGCTATGTCGGGTTGCCGCTCGCGGCCGCGCTGGCCAGGCATTTCCCCACGGTCGGCATCGATATCGACAAGGGCCGGGTCGACGAGCTGCGGAACGGCCACGACCGCACCAACGAGCTGGACGGCGCGGCGCTGGCGGCATCGCCGCTGGAATATGCGACCGATATCGAAGCGGGCGCGGAGGCCGACGTCATCATCGTCACCGTGCCCACTCCGGTCGATCATGCCAACCAGCCCGATCTCGGCCCAGTGATGTCGGCGACCCGCAGTGTCGCCAGGATATTGAAGCCCGGCAGGGGCACGATCATCGTCTATGAGAGCACCGTCTATCCCGGCGTGACCGAGGATTTGTGCGGGCCCGAGCTGGAGAAGCTGTCGGGCCTGAAGCGCGGCACCGACTTCTTCCTCGGCTACAGCCCGGAACGCATCAATCCCGGCGACCGCGAGCATACCGTCGACCGCATTACCAAGGTGGTGGCTGGCGAAAATCCCGACGTGCTCGATACGCTCTGCCAGGTCTATGGTGCGGTAACGACGGGGGGCACTTTCCGCGCCGCATCGATCAAGGTCGCCGAGGCGGCCAAGGTGATCGAGAATGCCCAGCGCGACATCAACATCGCCTTCGTCAACGAAATCACGCAGATCTTCGGCAAGGTCGGCATATCGGTGTGGGACGTGCTTGCCGCCGCCGGGACCAAGTGGAACTTCCTGAAGTTCGTGCCGGGGCTCGTCGGCGGGCACTGCATCGGCGTCGACCCCTATTATCTCAGCCATCTCGCCCAGCAGCTCGGCCATTATCCGCGCGTCATCCTGGCCGGCCGCGGTATCAACGACGGGATGGGAGGCTGGGTCGCCGACCAGATTCACGAGCGTATCCCGAGCGGCTCGCGTATCCTGGTCCTTGGGCTCACCTTCAAGGAGAATGTGCCCGACCTGCGCAATTCGCGGGTGATAGACGTGGTCCGCCGGCTCGAATGGCTGCGCCATGAGGTGGTGATCCACGATCCGCTCGCCGATCCCGCCGAGGCGCGCCACGAATATGGGGTCGATCTGGCGGGCGACGCGCTCCAGCAGCGGTTCGATGTCGTCATCGGCGCGGTTTCCCATGCCGATTATGCGGGGATGTCCGCCGACCGGCTTGCCGCGCTGGTGGGCGAGGGCGGCATGGTCGCCGATCTCAAGGGGATGTGGGGCGGCCTCGATCTGCCCGCCGGCGTCAAGCGCTGGTCGCTCTGAGCGGACTTCGCGCCGCCATGAACCGCAGGAGCTGGGCGGAACGCGGAGGCGCGCTGCTGCTCGGGCTCGCGGCCTTTCTGCTGGTGGTGGGGCCGGCGCCGCTCGATCCCACCAACATCGCCTGGCTGTCCGAGGCGGACGCGGCGACCAACTATCTCGGCTGGGCCTTCTTCAGGGCGAGCCCGTGGGGCTGGCCCCCCGCCGCGAATCCCTCCTACGGGCTCGACATCGCCGGCAGCGTGATGATGGCCGACGCCAATCCGCTGATGGCGCTGCCGTTCAAGCTGCTCGGCCCGATATTGCCTACGCCCTTTCAATATTTCGGCTGGTGGCTGCTGCTCTGCTTCCTGCTCCAGGGGCTGTTCGCCCATGCGATCGCGCGCAAGCTGACCCCCCATGTCGAACAGCGGCTGGCCATCGCCCTGCTGTTCCTGTTCACCCCCTTCTTCCTGATCCGGATCGCCACGCCCGCGGTCTTCCACATGACGCTCGTCGGCCAATGGCAGATATTAGCGGCGCTGTTCCTCTATCTGTCGCCGGATCTGCGGCGGCGCGCGCTCTGGTGGGCAGCGCTGCTCGCGGTGGCGGTCCTTACCCACCCATATCTGCTCGCGCTGGTCGCGGCGATCTGGCTGGCCGACATCTTCCGCGCCCTGATAGCCGCCCGCGAGGCGCCCAGGACGATCCTGCTCGGCGCGGTGCTGGGGCCGGCTGCCGCCTTCGCCGTGGCCAGGCTGTCGGGGGTGTTCTGGCTGCAGGGAGCCGGCATCGATACCGCGAACGCCGGGACCATGAGCGTTGAGTGGGGCTTCGCGATCTACAAGGCGAACCTGCTCACCGCGATCGATCCTGGTGGCTGGTCGCTCTTCCTGCCCGACATCGCGACCAAGCCCGAACAGATAGAGGGCTTCGCCTATCTGGGCCTCGGCGTGCTGTTGCTGGCGGTGGCGGCGGTGGCCGCGGGCGGACGGCTGCGCCCGAAGCTGCGGCTGGATCGCCAGCATTGGCCGCTGGCGATCATCCTGGCGGGCTGCGCGCTATTCTCGCTCAGCAACCACGTCGAAATGGGGGGCATATGCTGAGCCTGCCCTGGCCCGCACCGCTAGTGGGAATCGGGAACATGTTCCGCAGCACCGGCCGTTTCGTCTGGCCGGTCGCCTATGTCGTGATGCTGATCATCATGTGGGGCGTGGCGAAGGGGTGGCGGCGTCCGTTCGCCTCGTCGCTGCTGGCGGTCGCGGCGCTGGTGCAGATCATCGACAGCAGTGCCGGTTGGAGCGCCTATGCCGAGACGTTCGCGCGGCGCGGCGCCGCCTGGCCGACGGGGCTGCAATCGCGCTTCTGGGACGAGGCGAAAGGGCGCTACCGGGCGATAGGCCTGATCGTGCCCCGCAATCACGCGCCCTTTTATCGTGACCTGAATATGTGGGCGCTTGACCAGGGCATGGGCAGCGGCATCACCTATCTGGCGCGTTACGACAGGGGCGCGCTCGATCGCCTGACCCAGCTTCGCGCCCACCAGTTCACGTCGGGCAGTCTGCCGCGCGACACGCTCTGGATAACCGATGGCGTGCCGGCGGACCGACTGGCGGGTATGAGGCGGACATCCGGCGACTTCGTCGGTACCGTCGACGGTATCCCGCTGTTCGCGCCCGGCTTCGCGGCCCGACCGGCCCGCTGATTTCAGTTCGGCTGGTTTGACCGGAACCGGCTGAACCTGCCTCGGTCAGCTGCGGGCGTGGCTGCGGCCTTCCTTCTCGGCGGCCCGGAGTTCGTCTCCCTCCGGACCGTCGACCGCCGTCTTCGCGGCTTCCGCCTCGGTCTTCACCTTGTCCTTATCCCGGGCGTGCGCGGTCGCGCCTTCGTCATATTGGCGGGCGGCCTCGTAATTGCCCTCGCCCTTCCACTTGCCGTCTTTCTGCATGGCTGCTCTCCTGTCGATAGGCATCCAAACCCGTCGGCGGCAGCGGCAGTTCCCCGAAAAGGCGGAAGGAGGTAAGCCGAACGTTTGCCGACAATGCGCCTTCCAACGATCGGCTCAGAGATCGAGGGCCGTGATCAATATTTCCACCCCGCCGTCGCGATGGGTGATGAAGCCGTCCCCCGCAAGGCGGGTGGCGGCGTCCTCTATTTCCTCGCGCTTGCTCTGCAGAACCTCGGCGATCTCGCCGGGGGTAGCCTGCTTCGCCAGCCGGAACACGGCGCCACTGTCGAGTTCGACGATCGCCGCCTGCCCGTCGAGCGAAGCATGGAAGCTGGGGCGCGACGCACCTTCGACAGGGGAACCCAGGGTCAGCGGCATGGTGCATCCGATCGCCTGCGAGCCTGCCAAGCTGGCAGCCTCATCGTGCAGCGCCTGTGTGGCCTACCCCATATCCGTGGCAGGGCGATATGATGCAGATTAGTGGTCGATAAGCTTACCGTAGCGTCACCGAGTCACACAGGCCCAGGATGGCCGTCGTCGAGATACAGATAGGAACCGTCGAACTGGCCCCGGGCGGCGAGGCGTTCGGGCTGCATGATTTCGACCAGCGACGAACGCATCGTCACCAGGCCATCTTCGCGAAGCTGCCGGAGGATACGGTTCATGTGGATGCTGGTGACCCCGCAGATTTCGGCCAGATCGTTCTGGGTCAGGTCGAGCGCGAAGCTGCGACCGTCGCTGAGACCGACCGCGCATAGCCGCGCATTGGTTTCACACAGGAAATGCGCCACCCGGCCCATTGCGTCGAGACGGCCGAGCCGAAACAGCCAGGCACGATGCATGGCCGCGTCCAGCAAGGTCGCGAACCATAATTTGCGGGCGAGCGTGGTGTCCGTGACCAGCATGTCGATCCGGTCGTGCGGCACAATCGCGACCCGCGCCTGGGTGACCGACGAAATGTCATGTTCCAGGTTCGACAGCGCATAGCTGTGCAGATCGACGAAATCGCCGGGAAGGTGCAGGCCGACGAATTGGCGCAGGCCATCGCGATCGGAAATCGTGCGGCAGACCAGCCCGTCGATGATGAGCGCACTGTGGCGCAGCGGGCGGCCCGCTTCGATCAGGATGGTGCGGGGCGGGATCGCCCGTATCTCGCTCACCGCCTTTTCGATAGCCGTCCGCTCGGCTGGCACCAGCGACATGCCGCGCCGTCCCTTCAGGAATTTTTCCGTAATCATCCCCTGGCGTCGCACCCCTGAGCGCGGCGGCCCCCGTTTCGGCCTCCGTTTTGATCGATGCGCATCCTCCTAATCCGGGAAGCCCCGAAATGAGATTGCCGTAGGTTAAGTTTGTGAAATGAATTGCAACTTCCCTGTCATCGACGGGTTTGATCAGCGATTCCAATCGCCTGCCGGACGCGCGGCGTTCCGCTTCGCAGGCCCTCCGTGAGGCTTGTCCGATCATGCCGCAGTTCTATTTCCACGTCTTCAACGGCACGGGAGAAACGCATGACGACGAAGGCGTGGATCTTCCCGACATGCAAAGTGCGCGGGTGCGGGCGATAATCGCGATCAGATCCATTCTGGGTGAGGAACTAAATCGCGGCCTGCTGGATTTTGGAGGTATGATCCGGATAACCGACCAGAATGGCAATCTGCTGCTCGAGGTGCCCTTCGCCGAAGCAGTGGAGGTGCGCGATGGCGACGAACGCACGTGAGCCGACGTCGCCGCGCGCCGGGGACGGCGCCGACAAGCTGCTGCTGAAGCTGCGCCTGCGCGACGGCATCGATGCGGAAGAGGAACAGGCGCTGCGCGACATCATCAGGCCTCCGGAGCGCATGGCTGCGCGCTCCGTGGTGGTCCGCGAGGGTGTGCCGCTCGAGCGTTCGGCGCTGCTGGTCCAAGGGATATTGGGTCGCTCGAAGGATATGCGGGACGGCCAGCGCCAGATTTCCGAGATACATATTCCCGGCGACTTCGCCGATCTCCACAGTTTCACCCTCAAACGGCTCGATCAGGACGTCATCGCACTGACCGAATGCTGGATAAGCTGGGTGCCGCATTCCGCGCTTCAGGACATCACCGAACGGCTGCCGCACCTTGGCCGGATGCTATGGCTTTCGACAAATCTCGATGGCGCGCTCCACCGTGCCTGGACGGTGTCGCTGGGACGGCGCGATGCGCTGGCAAGGATTGCGCATCTTCTGTGTGAAATGCAGGTCCGCCTGTCGGTGGTCGACATGGCCGACGAGCGATCCTATGCGCTGCCACTGACCCAGAGCGACCTGGCCGAATGCGTCGGGCTGACATCGGTCCATGTCAATCGGGTGCTGCGCGAACTGCGCGAGCAGGGGCTTGTCACCTTCCGTAGCGGGCGGGTGACTATTCACGATATCGATCGGCTGCGCAGGGTCGCCGAATTCTCCACCGATTATCTCTTCCTCGATAAGCGGGCCCGCTGATCGCCCCGTCCGGATTGTATCGAATGCGACGAACGGCTATGCGAACGTTCAATGACAAAAACTTCGTGGGACGCAGGAGAGAAAGCCGCCGGGGAGCGGGATGACGCTCCTACGTGCGCTTCGCTCGATCCAGCCTGCTATGATCCCAGCATATTGTTCGTCGCCGAGATCGGCGCGGTTCATCGCCAGTGGCAGGCGGCGATGGATTATCAGCTTCGGGACCAGGGGCTGACCCATGTCCGCTGGATCACGCTGTGGCGGATCGCGGAATCGCAGGCGGCGCTCAACCAGACCGATCTGGCCCGCCAGGTCGGCATCGAAAGCTCGACCCTCGTCCGCCAGCTGGATGCGCTGGAGGAACGCGGCCTGATAGAGCGCGTCGTCGACAAGGATCGCCGAGCGCGCCGGATCAGGCTGACCCCGGCCGCGCAGCCGGTGATCGAACTGGTCAAGGTGACCGCCAGCCGGCTCTGCCGAGAGGTGATGGCGGGCGTCGATCCGGCGCAGATGGCGCAGAGCACGGAATTGCTCCATGCGATGCGCGCCCGGTTGCGCGATCGCGTCGCGGCCCCTGCGGATGGCTCCGGCGGCGAATAGGCTTCGCCCTTCGGCAGGAAGATATTGCCGATCGGAGCCGGCTCTTCCCTTTCCCATTCCACCGGCGTCAATGGGGCATGTCCGCGTCCCGGCCCAGCCAAGCCCAGCTTCCCATCCTTGCCCGGCGGGTGGCCGTTCCCGCCTATGACCGGGCGGCGCTGAAGCCGGGGATCGTTCATATCGGTCTGGGCAATTTCCACCGGGCGCATATGGCGCGCTATACCGACGCGCTGATGGCGCGCGAGCCGTCCGCATCGGCCTGGGGGATCATGGGGGCAGGGCTTCTGCCTGGCGATGCTCCGCTCCATGATCACCTGCGCGCGCAGGACTGGCTCTACACGCTGGTTGAGCGCGGCGAGGGCGAGCGGGTCGCGATCGTCGGATCGCTGGTGGGCACGATCCTCGCAGCGGGAAGCAGCGCCGCCCTGGTCGAGGCCATGGCCCGACCGGAAACCCGCATTGTCAGCCTTACCGTCACCGAGCATGGCTATTGCCTCGATGCCGCCACCCGGCGGCTCGACCGCGATCATCCGGCGATCCTGGCCGACCTCGCCGATCCTGGGCATCCGCGCAGCGCGGTGGGGATCATTGTCGAAGCTTTCCGCAAGCGGATGATCGCGGGTTTCGGCGCCTTCACTGCGATGAGCTGCGACAATATCCAGCATAACGGGCATATGCTGGCCCAGGCGGTGCTCGACTTCGCCGCCTGGCGGTCGCCCGCACTGGCTGCCTGGATCGCCAGCCACGCTCGCTTCCCGAGCACGATGGTCGACCGCATCACCCCGGTTACGCGACCCGAGGATATCGCCGATCTCGCCGCGCGGCACGGCATCGACGATGCGGCGGCGGTCTTCTGCGAAAGCTTCAGCCAGTGGGTGATCGAGGACGACTTCGCCGACGGCCGGCCCGCCTGGGATAGTGTCGGCGCGCAGTTCGTGGATGATGTGACGCCCTATGAGTTGATGAAGCTGCGGCTGCTCAACGCCAGCCACCTGGCGATAGCGGGCCCGGCACGGCTGATGGGCCACGACTATGTTCATGAAGCCATGGCGGACGGTCTGGTCCGCCGGTTCATGGCCCGGCTGATGGATGCCGAGACGGGACCGACCCTGCCGCCGGTGCCGGGCATCGACCTCGATCGCTACAAGGCGACATTGATCCGGCGTTTCGCCAATCCGGCGATCCGCGACCGCGTGGAACGGGTCAACAGCGATGCCGCGCTGAATTATCTGCTCGATCCGGTCCGTGACCGGCTCACAAAAGAGGAGCCGGTCGATCTCCTCGGCTTCGGCGTCGCGGCCTGGATCAGACGGATGCGCGGCGAGGATGAGGCGGGCGGGCCGATCGAGGTGCGCCATCCGCTGGCGGCGCTGCTGCGCGAACGGACGATCGAAGGCGGGCCCGATCCGTTGCCGGTGCTGCGGATCGCGAGTCTGTTCGGCGACCTGGTCGACCATGTCGGCTTCGTTGCCACGGTGGCGCGCAGCCTCGCCGCGATCTACGCATTGGGTTGCCGGGCGGCACTGGAGCGGCTGGCGGAGGAGCAGGGCTTTTGAGCGAGGATGATCGGCTGTTCGCGGGGATCGAACTGGGCGGCACCAAGGCGATCGCGCTGATCGTGCGGGGCCGCCGGATACTCGCCAGCGCGCGCTTTCCGACCGGGCAACCCGAGCAGACGCTGGGCGTGATCGGCGACCGGCTGGAGGCCTGGCAGGCCGAGCATGGCCGCCCGGAAGCGCTCGGCATCGCCAGCTTCGGGCCGGTGGGGCTGGATCGGTCGCGGGCGGATTACGGCCATATCACCTCGACGCCGAAGCCCGGCTGGCAGGGAACCGATCTGGTCGGCCATTTCAGGAAGCGCTTCGGCCTGCCGATCGGTTTCGACACCGATGTGGCGGGCGCGGCGCTGGCCGAGCATCGCTGGGGCGCGGCGCGGGGCTGCGACGTCGCCATCTACATCACGATCGGCACCGGCATCGGCGGCGGCGTGATCGTGAATGGCGAGCCGCTCCATGGCCTGATCCATCCCGAACTGGGGCATCTGCGCGTCCGCCGCACCGCCGGCGATGATTTTGCGGGGGTCTGCCCATTCCATGGCGATTGCCTGGAGGGCTTGGCCTCCGGCCCCGCGCTCGGCGCGCGCGCCGGCATGGACGGTGCGGCGATCCCCGACGATCATCCCGTGTGGGATCGGGTGGCGGCCGAGCTGGCCGAGGCGATGGCGATGCTGATGCTGACCTTGTCGCCCCGCCGCATCCTGATCGGCGGTGGCGTCTTCCAGCATAGGCAGGGGGTGCTGGCCAGGGTCCGTGCGCGCACCGCCGAACGGCTCAACGGCTATGTCGCGGGGGTTGGAGAGGCCGAACTGGCGGGGATCATCATGCCGCCGGCGCTCGGCGACAGAGCCGGGCCACTCGGCGCCATTGCGCTCGCCTACCGCTCGAGCTGAGCGCTTCGCAGCATATCGTCGATCGAGCGATCGAAATGATCGCTCATCAGCCGCCGGGCGGCGGCGGGGTCCCGATCGGCGATCGCCCTGGCGAGCGCGCGGTGCCGGGCGATCACGTCGCTGCGCTGGCCGTCGGTGGTGCGGGTCTGCCAGGCGGCGGGAACCGCCATCTTCATCAGCGTGCCGAACGACCGGATGATGTTCAGGAAGAAGGGGTTGCGGCTGGCTTCGGCGATCGCCTGGTGAAGCGCCACATCGGCGGCGGTGACCTGTTCCATGTCGTCCCCCGCCTCCGCCATCGCTTCGGCGAACGCCACGATCCGCGCCGCTTCCTCATCGCTCCGCTTTTCGGCGGCCAGCTCGGCGGTACGGACCTCCAGGGTGCGGCGGACGTCCCAGATCTCGCTGATCGACACCTGCGAGGTCGCCACCGCATGGTCGAGCGAGGCGGCCATCACCGATCCGTCGATACCCGCGACCCGCGCGCGGCGGCCATTGGCGACGTCGATATGGCGCAATGCCGCCAGCGCGCCGAACGCCTCACGCATCACCGCGCGGCTGACGCCGAGCTGGCTGGCAAAATGGCCTTCGCCGGGCAGCGTGTCGCCCACTTTCAGGTCATTGTCGCGGATATGGTCGCGGACGGCCTGCATCGCCTGCTGGACGAGCGACAGCCCCTCGCCGGGGCCATAGGCGCCGGGCGGATGCGAACTCATGCCGCCAGCCTGCCGGCGCGGTACTGGGTCGGCGCGGTGCCGAAGCGCCGTGTGAACGCCCGGGTGAAACTGGCATTGTTGAGATAGCCGCAACGATAGCCGATCGAGGCGATCGGAAGGTCGGTCGACAGCAGCAGGCTCCGCGCGCCCTCCAGCCGCTTCTCCGCCAGCGCATCGGCGATCGAGCAATCGAACATCTCGCGGAAGCCTCGGGTCAGCTTGGCGCGGTTGAGCCCGCAGGCGCGCGACAGCTTGTCCAGGGTCAGTTTCTCGGCCCAGCGTTCGTCGATCATCGCGCGGGCGGCAAGGATGCGGCGGCTGTCCTCCTGGGACAGCAGGCCATCCCCCAGAACCGGCACCAGCGCATCCGCCCCGATCAGGCGGAGCGTGTCGCACAGCAGTTCGATGCTCTTGGCGAGGCGATAGGGTTCACGCGCTGCTTCGGGAAGCGCGCAATCCCGGATGGCCAGCGCGATCTCGCGCAGTTCCCGCGTGATGTGGAAGCCACTGGATATTCCGGCGGGCAGCGTGCCGAACAGCCGCCGGACGGCATCGGCGGCCACGATCAGGACCAGCGGCTCGCCCTCGAAATCCGACGGCCTTGGGGCGGCATGCCAATGGACCGTCGCCGGAGCCCCAACACCGCCATAGCGAAAGCCGAGGGCGACCGGATCGGCGGGCCAGGCTTTTTGGGGAACCGTCCCGCCACCAAGCAGCGCGCCCATCTCATGGGAGACCTGAATCCACTCGCGCTCACCAGCCTTCATATCCGCACCTCGCCCGTCAGGCTCTCTCCATGAACCTTTCTGATAGGTTTTGCAATACCTATCAGAAAGGTTTTGATGTGGAGTCTTGCGGGGCGTGGCGCATCGCCAGCGGAAAGGCGATCGAGGCGAGCGCGGTGGTCGCCACCCCGACGATGGCGAGCGCGGTCCCAAGCTGCGCTTCGCCGCCGAGCAGGCCGCTGACGACGGTGATCAGCACGGGGGCAAGGCCGAAGCCGATGATCCCTGCCATCGCGATGAACAGGCCGATGCACAGCCCGCGCAGTTCATTGGGCAGCAGCACGGCGATGGCGGTGCTGACGATCAGCCCGGCGGCGGTGCCGCAGAACAGGAACAGCCCGAGCATGATCGCGAAGCTGGGCTCGTCGGGTGCGAGCGGAAACAGCGCGAGCGGCACCGAAAGGATGGTGGCGCCGACCGCGCCCAGCAGGATGCCGCCGCGCCGGCCGGTGCGGTGCCCGAAATCGGCGGCGATGCCTCCCGACAGCGACCCGGCTATCCCCGCCGCGAACACGACCAGCCCCATCCATTGGGCGAATTGCTGCGGCTGGAGGCCGTAGTTGCGCGACAGCACCGGGGCCGCCCAGATGCCGGCGGCGATGTCGACCATCGCCACCGCGATCTGCCCCGCGAACATCGGCAGGATGAAGCCGCGCCGCGCGACGATTTCGCGCAGCACCACGCGTAAAGGCGCGCCTTCGCCCGCGATCGTCTCGCGGCGGGGCGGCTCGCGCAGGAAGAAGAGCGGCAGGATCGCGATCACGGTGATTGCCGCCACGACGAGATGCGCGCCGCGCCAGGGCTCGGTCAGGCCCGTCCAGGCGGGCAGGGGCATCTCGCCGAGCAGGCCGAACAGCCAGCCTCCCAGCGCGAAGGACCCCGCCGTGCCGCCCCATTTGCCAAGGGTGAGGATCAGCATCGCGCTGCCCCGGCGGGCCGGGACGCACAGATCGGCGGCGATCGAGATGCACGCCGCGACCGCGCAATTGGCGGCAAGCGAGGTGAACATCCGGCCGATGAACAGCGCCGTCGCGCCATTGGCGAAGGCGATCACCAGCAGCCCGGCGACCGCCGACAAAGCCAGCCCGATCATCACCCGGATCCGGTTGCGATGGTCGATCATCCGCCCGATCGGCAGCGACAGCAGGACGAGCGGCAGCGCGGCGCCGACGCCCTGGATGAAACCCAGCTGGGTGTCGCTCAGCGCCAGTTCCGCCTTGGCGGCTTCCTGGACGATGCTGAACAGGTTGAGCGCCTGGTTGCCGGCCGCGATGGCGAGCGACAGCGCGACCAGCGCGGGAATCGAGCGGGCGAAGCCCGTCTCCCGGCTGTGGCCGGGGTGAGGTGCGCGGTGCATGTCGGGCGGCCTACAGCTGGAATATCTTCCCGGGATTGAACAGATCCTTGGGGTCGATCGCCCTTTTGATCAGCCGCATCATGTCCACGGCATCGCCCAGCTCGTCGACCAGATGGCGCTGCTTGCCGATGCCGATGCCATGCTCGCCCGTGCAGGTGCCGTCCATCCCCAGCGCGCGCTGGACCAGCCGGTCGTTGATCGCTTCCACCTCGTGCATCTCTTCGGGCGCATGGGGGTCGATCGCGAAGATGACGTGGAAATTGCCGTCGCCGACATGGCCGAGAATGGTCGACGGCACCGCCGATCCGGCGAGATCCTGCTGGGTCTCGACGATGCATTCGGCGAGCCGGCTGATCGGCACGCAGACGTCGGTCGTCCAGCCGATCGCGCCGGTACGCTGGGCGATGGCGGCATAATAGGCCTCGTGCCGAGCCTTCCAGAGCTTCGAACGCTCCTCGGGCAGGTTCGACCAGAGGAACTCGTCGCCGCCATTGCCGCTGGCCAGTTCGCGCACCGTCTCGACCTGTTCCTGCACATAGCGTTCCGAGCCGTGGAACTCGAAGAGGAGGGTGGTCTTCTCCGGATAGCTCAGCTTCGAATAGGCGTTGCAGGCGCGCATCTGGGCCGCGTCGAGGATCTCGATCCGCGCCACCGGCACGGCAAGCTGGATCGACTGCACGACGGTATCGACCGCGCCCTTCAGGCTCTCGAACGAGCAGACCGCCGAGCTGATCGCCTCGGGGATGCCGTGTAGCCGCAGCGTGATCTCGGTGATGATGCCCAGCGTGCCTTCGGCGCCGATCATCAGCCGGGTCAGGTCATAGCCCGCCGCGGACTTGCGGGCACGCCTGGCAGTGCGGATGACCTTGCCCTCCGGCGTCACCACCTTCAGCGACAATATCGCCTCGCGCATCGTGCCGTAGCGCACCGCGTTGGTGCCCGAGGCGCGGGTCGAGGCCATGCCGCCGATCGTGGCGTTGGCGCCCGGATCGATCGGGAAGAACAGGCCCTGGTCGCGCAGATATTCGTTGAGCTGCTCGCGCCGCACGCCGGCCTGGACGGTGCAGTCGAAATCCTCCTGGTTAACCTCGACGATCGCGTTCATCTCGCCGAGGTCGATGGTCAGGCCACCCCGGACAGGTGTGACATTGCCCTCCAGCGAGGTGCCGGCCCCGAACGGGACGACCGGCACCTCATGGGCGACGCACAGCTTCACCAGCGCGGCGACCTCCTCGGTCGAATGGGCGAACACCACCGCGTCCGGGAGCACCGGGTCATAATGGGTCTCGCTCGACCCATGCTGGAGGCGGATCGCCTCTCCGGTGTGCAGCCGCTCGCCGACCACCGCGCGGACCTCGTCGAGGAAGCCCGGCGGCAGCGGCTTGCGATCGATGGTGATCGGCGCGGTCATGGATCAGAACGCGAAGCTGGCGCGGACGCCATAGCGACGACGATCGCCGATGATGCCGAGATCCGATGCCGGCAGGCCCGCCAGCTGGAGCGTGGTCTTCTCGATATAGCTTTCGAAATATTTCTTGTTGAACAGGTTGGTGCCGAACAATGCCAGTTCGACCGGGCCGTGCCGGTAGGCGATCGATCCGTTGACCAGCGCATAGCCTTTCAGGAACGTCGGCGTGGTCTGGTTGAGGGTCGCGGCGAGCCGCTTGCCCTTGCCCTGGACGCCACCGCTGAAGGTCAGCGTGTCGTCGCCCACGGGCACGACATAGTCGCTAGTCAGGCTGAACAGCAGATCGGGCGTGAAGGTGAGGCGGTCGCTGGAAAGGACGCGATTGGTGGCCCGCGTATAGGCACTGCTGTCGGTAAGGCGGGAGTGCTGGTAGGTCATGCTGCCCGAGATCGTCCATTGCGGCGTGGGCTTGAATGCAGCCTCGATTTCGAAGCCGTAGCTCTCGATATCGCCGCTATTGAGATCGACCGTGACGAGGCCGGCCGGCACCGCCGGCGCGATCGAGTTGAGGCCGATATAGTCCTTGTAATCATTGTAGAAGATGTCTGCCGACAGCGTCACGCCGCGCGTGGCATATTTGGTGCCCAGCTCATAGGTCCAGGCCGAGTCGCCCTTATAGGTACGGAACGGCGCGTTGGGCGGATTGAAGCCGCCGCCGCGATAGCCGCGCGCGACCGACGCATAGGTCATCAGGGTCGAATCCCAGTGGCGGGTCACGGTCAGTTTCGGCTGAACCTGGTTCGACTTGATCCTGGCCGAAGGGATGGCGGTGCCGGCGACCGAGCCGGTGGCCTTGCGGAGTTCATGATCGTAACGCAGACCCGCCGCGACTTCCCAGCCCGGATTGGGCTTCCAGAACAAGGTGCCGAACACGGCCGATGTGTCGCCCTCGCGATGGTCGATGGTGCGGACCGTGCGGGCCAGGGGAATGATGTTCTGCAGCAGGTTCGAGTCCAGTGTTTCCTTGCTGTAGAACAGGCCGACGAGGGTCGAGAACTGGTCGTTCAGCGTGGTGTCGAAGCGCAGTTCCACCGTCTTCGTGCGCAGCTTGTCGGTGCCGCTGGACCGCACGACATTGTCCGGACCGAAATCCGCGTCATTGTCGGGCGCGCTCGTGTTGCGCAGGTCGTAGGCCGCTTGGAGTGTGATCTTGGTGTTGAGCGCGTCGAGCGGCGCCTCGATCTTCGCGTTGACGCCACGATACCTGTAGTTGGTGATGCCCAGCGCGTTGAACTGGTTGGTGCGCAGATAGTTGGTCGGCCCGGAGACGCGGGCGTAGGGCGTGTTGGTGCCCTTGATCCAGTCATAATAGCCGTTGAGTGTGATCGTAACATCCTCGCTGGGGGTGGCCCGGATGGTGGCATTCAGCGAGTCGGTGTTGAGCGGGTTCGATTTGCCGCCGATGGTGACATTGTTGATGAAACCGTCCTGCTCGCGATGCGAAGCGGCGATGCGGATCGCCAGCTTGTCCTGGACGATCGGCGCGGAGACCGAGCCCGAGACCAGCCAGGCATTGTCGGGGCCGGCATAGCTAGCCTGGCCGCGTGCCGAGAATTCGTTGCCGGGCTGGCGGGTGATGACGTTGATCGCGCCGCCCAGCGTGTTCTTGCCGTAGAGCGTGCCCTGCGGACCGCGCAGCACCTCGATCCGCTCGACGTCGAGCAGCGGGTTGTTCAGATAGGCGGTGTTGGGGCGATAGATGCCGTCGACGAACAGGCCCACACCCGGCTGGACGGTGCCGACCAGCGTGTTGCCGACGCCACGGATCGAGATGAAGGCGCGGCCGGCGCCATCGCTGGCGATATTCAGGCCGGGCGAAAGCAGGGCGGCTTCGCGGACCGAGTTGATGTTGCGCTTGGCCAGCGTGTCGCCCGAGATCGCGGTGACGGCGACCGGAACGTCGAGCAGGGTCTCGTTGCGCTTGCGGGCGGTGACGATGATTTCGCCTTCGTCGCCGGCGATGTCCGCTGCGGCCTGCGGAGCGGGGGCGGCCTGCTGGGCGAAGGACGGGGTCGCGGCGAGTGCGGCGAAGGCGCAGCCCGAGGCGAGCAGGGTGGTGAAACGCATCGAAGGTCCTCTCCTGAATGGCATCGTGTTAGATCCGGTGCCGGACAGTTCGGACCTATCAGATAGCTGACCTTTCTGAAAGGTCGTGATTCCCCCTAAACTATGCCGGGCGGCTCCTAGGCTTGGCCGATCGGATCAGGGAAGGAAGCCCTGCGCAGCCATGGGTTCCTCCCGCAGCGCCTTGCCGTCAAGCAGGGAAAAAACCTTACGGCTTTCGCGGTCGAACGCGTCCCAGGGCAGACTGCCGTCCCGCGCAAAATCGACCCAGATGCGGTGGACCCGATCAGCCAGCGCCTGCGGCGGCGCTTCTCCGGCAAGGCCCTGGGGGCCGGTGGCGCAGGCCAGGGAATCGAAGGTGAATGGCAATTCCATGCCGTGGCACGCCCCCAATTCGCCACCGAATGCGGGCGAGCGCCAGTCGAACTCGTACATATGGGTGCGACCCTGGTGCTCCTCTGCGAAGCGGCGGGCGGGCCAGCGGAAGACAAGGTCGTTGGTCGCATCGAGGAGGGCCTGGCCGGCCTTCTTTCCCGCCTGGCCCAGGCCATAGGCCTTGAGTGCCTTGCGCGCCCGGGGCTGCGAGCGGCTGAGAATGAAGGTGGCGAACAGGCCGCCAACCTTGTCGCGAACGCCGGTCGGGACGAGATAGAGGTTCATCTCCTCGGCATTGGTGCCGATCAGCACATCGATTTCGGCGCCCGCGCCCCGCTTCAGCGCCTCCAGCGGCTGGAGCGGCAGCACGTCGTCGCCGTGGACGGGCACGAAGCGGCTAATCCCGAAAACCGGCTCATGCCCATCGGCATCGCGCAGATCGATCCGGGCGGTGGGCTGCGAGACCTTATCGACTGCGTCCAGCGTTGCCTCCTGGTCGACGCTCATGAAACCGGCCTTGTCAGGCGTGATCCGCAACAGCTTCGCGAGTTTCCTGACCAGCCGCTGCATCACCGGAATCGAGCGCGTCATCGCGGCATGGCCGCTCTGGATGATCGCCCGGCGGAACAGGCCCTTGGCAAGCGGCGAGGCGATCAGGTCCGCAATCGCCATGGCGCCGGCGGATTCGCCGAAGACGGTGACGTTGTTGGGGTCGCCCCCGAACGCGGCGGCATTGGCCTGCACCCAATGGAGCGCCGCGATCATGTCGCGCAGGCCCAGATTGGTGGGAATGCCGGGGATCGGCAGGAAGCCGTCCACGCCCAGGCGATAGTTGATGGCGAAGCAGACGATGCCGTCGCGTGCGAAGGTCGCGCAGTCCTGGATCGCGGCGTCCTTGCTGCCGATGACGAAGCCGCCGCCATGGATCCACACCATCACCGGCCGGCCCGTGCCCGCATCGTCGGGAGTGAAGACGTTGGCGGCGAGATAATCGTCGCCCCGCACCCAGCCGGTGCCGATCAGCGGGCTGACGTCGAGGCCGGGGAAGTCCTTCACCCGGTGGGGGGCGGTGGCGCCGGGCGCGGTCGCATCGCGGATGCCGTCCCAAGCCGGGTGGGAGACGGGCAGGGCAAAGCGCCGCTCGCCGGTCGGGGAGGCGGCGTAGGGAATGCCCAGGAAGCGACGGACCCGGCCATCGCCTATCCCGCGCACCCTGCCGCTGCTCGTCGTCGCGATCGCGTCCGCCATATCCTCTCCACCGCCACTCTACTGCATGATCGAGGGGAAGGCATAGCGGGGAGAAGGGCGCCAATGCGCGGCTTCATGCTGTGCCGACCGGCATTTTGTGAATGCGCGCATCGGGGAACCGTCTGCCGTGCGGCCGGTTGTTCCGGCAGCGGCTTGAAAAGCGAGGCTGGCATTTCCTTATTGGGGGAAGCGGCCAGCGCCATCGCGGCGTGATCGACGGCCGGTAGAGAGGATGGGACATGAGCAATGGCCGATCGCGCGACTGGATGTGGGCCGAGGCCGTCGATCTGATCGATCGCGTCCAGCGGCTTCACCAGCAGGCTTTCGCCCCGGCCCGCGCCGGCGGCGGCACGCCCCGCTGGGAACCGCCTGCCGACATGATCGAGACCGAGACGGAACTGCTCGTGCTGGTGGCCTTGCCCGGCGTGGACATCGACAAGACCGAAGCGTTCATCGAGGACGGCGTGCTGATCGTCACCGGCGCTCGGATACTGCCCGCCGAGTTGCGCACCGCGCGCATCCATCGCCTCGAACTGCCGCAGGGCCGTTTCGAACGCCGCCTGCCACTGCCGGCCGGGCGCTATGATGGCGTTCGCCGGTCGGGCGACCATGGCTGCCTGCTCGTCACCCTTCGCAAGGCCCAGGGAGGGGCCAGATCATGACCGACATGGCCACCCACCCCACCGAGGCCGAGGCCAAGGCCGCCGATCCTGCTGGCAACTTTCCGCCATTGCCCGAGGATGCGATCATCATCGTGCCGGTGCGCAATTTCGTGATGTTCCCCGATGTGGTGATGCCGCTTGCCATTGGCCGACCCCTGTCGGTCGAGGCTGCGCAGGCGGCGGTGCGCCAGAGCCTGCCGGTCGGCGTCCTCGCCCAGCGCGATCCCGAACTGAAGGAGCCGGGCGCGCTCGACATGCACCGCATGGGCACGATCGCCAATGTGCTGCGCTACGTCACAGCGCCCGACGAGAGCCATCATCTGATCGTTCAGGGCGAGTCGCGCTTTCGGGTGAAGGAGTTCCTCGACGGCTGGCCCTTCCTGGTCGCGCGGATCGAACGGGTCGCCGAGCCGGACGCGGAAGGCGCGGAAATCGAGGCCCGCTTCATCAACCTGCGCAACCAGGCGCTGGAGACGGTCCAGCTGCTGCCACAGGCGCCGCAGGGGCTGGCCGAGGCGATCCGGACGATCGGGTCGCCGGGATCGCTGGCGGACATGACCGCGGCCTATCTGGATATCCCGACCGACCAGAAGCAGGACATATTGGAGACGGTGGCGCTGGAGCCCCGGCTCGACAAGGTGATGGCGCTGCTCGCCGAACGGCTGGAGGTGCTGCGGCTGTCGGCGGAGATCGGCAAAGGCGTGCAGGAGAAGCTCGGCACCCGCCAGCGCGAGCATTTGCTGCGCGAGCAGATGGCCGAGATCCAGCGCCAGCTGGGCGAGGATGAAGGCAATAGTGCCGAGATCGCCGAACTGAAGGAGGCGACTGCCAAGGCGGGCATGCCCGAGGATGTCGAGAAACAGGCCAACAAGGAACTGCGCCGGCTGGAGCGAATGCCGGACGGCGCCGCCGAGCATGGCATCATCCGCACCTATCTCGACTGGCTGACTGAGCTGCCCTGGGCATTGCCCGAGCACAAGGCGATCGATATCGCCGAGGCGCGCGCCCAGCTCGACGCCGATCATTACGGGTTGGAGAAGATCAAGAAGCGGATCATCGAATATCTGGCGGTGCGCAAGCTGGCGCCCGAGGGCAAGGCGCCGATCCTGTGCTTCGCGGGCCCTCCCGGTGTCGGCAAGACGTCCCTCGGCCAGTCGATCGCCAAGGCGATGGGGCGCGAATTCGTCCGGGTCAGCCTGGGCGGGGTCCATGACGAGGCCGAGATACGCGGCCATCGCCGCACCTATATCGGCGCTCTGCCCGGTAATATCATCCAGGCGATCCGCAAGGCCGGCACGCGCGACTGCGTGATGATGCTCGACGAAATCGACAAGCTGGGCCGAGGCGTTCAGGGCGATCCTTCCGCCGCGATGCTGGAGGTGCTTGATCCAGAGCAGAACAACAGCTTCCGCGACAATTATCTGGGCGTGCCCTTCGACCTCAGCCGGGTGGTGTTCATCGCCACCGCCAACATGCTGGATACCATCCCGGGGCCGCTGCGCGACCGCATGGAGGTAATCTCGCTCCCCGGCTACACCGAGGAGGAGAAGCTCCATATCGCCGAGCGCTATCTCGTCCGTCGCCAGCTGGAGGCGAACGGCGTGACTGAGGATCAGGTTGCGGTGGGACCCGAGGCGCTGAAGGCGATCATCAGCTATTATACCCGCGAGGCCGGGGTCCGGAATCTGGAGCGCGAGATCGGCAAGGTCATCCGTCATGCCGCGGTGCGCATCGCCGAGGGCAGCGCAACCCATGTGGCGATCGGCGAGGCCGATGTCGAAGAGGTGTTGGGCGGCCGCATCTTCGAGGACGAGGTGGCGCAGCGCACCAGCGTACCGGGCGTCTCGACCGGGCTCGCTTGGACACCCGTCGGCGGCGGTATCCTCTTCATAGAGGCGACGCGTATGCCGGGATCGGGCCAACTGATCCTGACGGGCCAGCTCGGCGAGGTGATGCGCGAAAGCGTCCAGGCAGCGCTCAGCCTGGTCAAGAGCCGTGCCGCGAGCCTGGGCATCGATCCGGGCACGTTCGAGCGGCAAGACATCCATGTCCATGTGCCGGCCGGCGCGACGCCGAAGGATGGGCCGAGCGCGGGTGTGGCCATGTATCTGGCGCTGACCTCGCTGCTGACCGGCCGCACGGTGCGCAGCGATACCGCGATGACGGGCGAGATATCGCTGCGCGGGCTGGTATTGCCGGTCGGCGGGATAAAGGAGAAGGTCGTCGCCGCCGCGAGTGCCGGGATCAAGCGGGTGATGCTGCCGGCACGCAACAAGCGCGACTATGACGACATTCCCGCCAATGCCCGCGAGAAGCTGGAGTTCATCTGGCTGGAGAAGGTCGAGGATGCGTGGGACAACGGGATGGACGCGCCCGCACCGGCTGCCTCTCCGGCCCCGGCCCCGGAAAGCTGAAACGCGCCGCCGGTCAGTGCCCGCCCTGGACCGTCACGCTGCGCGGGCGCGGCGCGAGCCAGATGAAGATCGACGTCACGCAGAACAGCAGGCCGGCGACAAGGAAGACCTTGTCGGTAGCCAGGGTGAGCGCCTCCTTGTCGACCAGCTGTGCGATCAGGGCGCGGGTCTGGTCCGCGGAGAAGCCCGCCTGGGCGAGCGCCGTGTCGGCCGCGCCGGTGTTGAGCTTGCCAGCCAGTTCGCTGCCGGAGACGCGTGCCTGGTCGCCCCAATAGGTCATCACGATCGACGTGCCGGCCGCCATGCCGATGATGCGGAGGAAATTCTGGAGTCCCGCCGCTGAGGTGGCCTGCTGTGGCGGCACCGATCCCATCGCGATGGTGGTCGACATAATGAAGAAGAAGGGCATGCCCAGCCCCAGGAGTGCCTGGGGGAGGGCAAGATGGAAGAAATCGATATCGGTCGTCCAGTTGATCCGCAGCAGGGTGACGCAACCGATCCACAGGAATGCCAGCGACAGCAGCATCCGGGGATCCACGCGGGTGGCCAGCTTGGCAACCGAACGCGCGACGAGCAGGCCGCTGACCCCGGTGACGGCGGTGGCGATGCCCGCCTGGGTGGCGCTGTAGCCCAGCGAAAGCTGCATCCATTGCGGAATCACGACGATCCCCGCCATGTAGAGGCTGAAGCCCAGCGCGAGGGTGAGCACCGCAATGGTGTATCCGTGATATCGGAAGATGCGGAGGTCAACGACGGGGTGTTCCTCGGTCAGTTCCCAGATCACGAAGACGATCAATCCCACCAGCGCGACGATGCCCAGCAGGAGCACGATGGGATCGGCGAACCAGTCATGCTCGCGACCGATATCCAGCATGATCTGCAGCGCCCCGATCCACAGGATCATCAGTGCGATGCCCACCCGGTCGATCGGAAGCTTGACGATCGGCGTCTCGATGGGGCGGAGGCGCGAATAGGTGGCCATGACGCAGAACAGGACGGCCGGGACATTGATGAAGAAGATCCAGTGCCAGCTCCAATTGTCGCTGATATAGCCGCCGAGGATCGGCCCGAACACCGGGGCCATGATCGTGGTCATCGCCCAGGTCCCCATCGCCTGGCCCCGCTTTTCAGGCGGGTAGATGCGCATCAGCAGCGTCTGGGTGAGGGGGATGAGCGGTCCGCCGCAAAGCCCCTGACCCACGCGGCAGGCGACCAGCATGCCAAGCGTGACCGACAGGCCGCAGAGTACCGAGAACAGGCCGAAGCCGAGCACGCAGGTGAGGTAGGTCCGCAAGGTGCCGAAGCGCTGCGCCAGCCAGCCGGTCAGTGGCACGCAGATCGCTTCGGCCACCGCGTAGGAGGTGATGACCCAGGTGCCCTGGCTGGGCGAAATGCCGAGGTTGCCCGAGATGTGGGGCACGGAAACATTGGCGACCGTCATGTCCAGCACCACCATGAAGTTGGCGCTGGCCAGGGCGATGGTGGCGAGCAGGCGCTGCCGGCCCGTCACATGGTTCCAGATGGCATCCTCGGCCATGGGATCGTTCAGTCGCCCGAGACGTCGATTTCGGCTTCCATCGAAAGCCCGACCCGCAGCGGATGCTCGGCCAGTTCCTTCGGGTCGAGCGCGATCCTTACGGGCAACCGCTGGACGACCTTGATCCAGTTGCCGGTCGCGTTCTGCGCCGGGATCAGCGCGAAGGCCGATCCGGTGCCGCCCGAGAAGCCCACCACGCGGCCATGATAGACGACGTCGCCGCCATAGAGATCGGCGGTGAGGGTGGCGGGCTGGCCGGGCTTGACGCGGCGCAGCTGCCGCTCCTTGAAATTGGCATCGACATAGACCTGCGACACCGGGACGATCATCATCACCGGGTTGCCGGTGGCGACCCGCTGGCCGACCTGGACCTGCCGGCGGGTGACGATGCCGTCGATCGGCGCGCGGATGACGGTGCGGTCGAGATCGAGCTTTGCCGCAGCCAGCTTCGCCTTGGCGGAAAGCACCATCGGATCGGTCTCGACGGTCGCGCCGCTCACCATCGCCTGGTTCGCCGCAAGCTGGCCGGCGGCCGCCCCCTGGTTCGATCGCGCCTGGGCGAGGCCCGCGCGCGCCGCCGCGAAGGCCTTGCGCGCGCTGGTCAGTTCCTCGCCGGAGACGGCGCCGGACGGTTGCAGCTTCAGGCGGCGGTCGAGATCTATCCGCGCCTGCTCATAGTCGGCCGCGGCCCGGGCGATATCTGCGCGCCGCGCATCGACCTGTGCCGCCAGGGCGTCGCTGGTTGCCGTCGCCTGACGGAACATCCGTTGCGCCCGTGTCAGCTCGGCCGCGGCGCCTTGATAGGCCAGCCGGGCATTGGCATCATCGAGCCGGATCAGCACGTCACCCTTCTTCACCGCCTGGGTGTCGCTGACCCGCACCTCGACCACCTGTCCGGCGACGAGCGGCGTGACCTGCGCGACCTCGGCGGCGACATAGGCATTGTCGGTGCTGACATGGTTGCGACCGATCAGCAGATACCAGAGGCCCCAGATGATCGCCGCAGCGCCGACCACAAGCGCAAGGCGGGTCAGCCACAGCCGGCGCTTTTCGAGCCGCGCCGCCTTCAGCGCCTGCGCATCCGCCTCGGAGGGCGTATCGGCGCCGGCGGGGGTGATCGGATCGGCATCAGCCATTCGGGCTATCCTTGGCATAGGCAACAGGGTTGGGGGTGAAGCCGCCGCCCAGTGCGCGGACCAGGGCGACGTCCAGCGCGAACATCCGGGCGTCGAGAGCGGCGACCGCGCGGCGCGCCTGCAACAGCTTCTCTTCCGCCGTCAGCACGCTCAGATAGGTCGACAACCCACCCTCGTACCGTTTGCGGGCGATCGCATAGGCTTCCTCGGAATCGGCCAGCGCCTGGCGCGACTGGGCGAGCCGGTCGGCTGCCCAAAGCTGGCTCGTCACCGCGTCGGCTACCTCGCGATAGGCGGTCAGGACGCGGAGATCGTAGCTGGCGACGGCTTCGTCATAAGCGGCGCGGGCGCCACGATACTGGCCCGCAATCGCGCCGCCGTGGAAGATGGGCAGGCTGACCGCCGGGCCCACGCGGCCGGTGGTCGATCCGCCCTTCGCCAGATTTTCCAGCCCGAACGACTGGAGGCCGACCAGCGCATCGAGCCGGATCGCCGGGTAGAAATCGGCACGGGCGGCCTTGATCCGTCGGGCGGCGGCCTCGGCACGGGCGCGGGCGGCGGCGATGTCGGGACGGCGACCGACGAGTTCGGTGGTGATCCGAGCCGGGAGGGCCGGCGGGTGAAGGGTCGCAAGATTGGGCCGGGCAATATCCCTTCCCCGATCAGGCCCGGCGCCGATCAGCGCGGCGATCTGGTTTCGCGCCAGCGAGATCGCCTCCTCTGTCGCGGCGAGATCGGCCCGCGCCTGGGGCACGCCGGCGTCGGCCTGTTTCTGCTCGGCACGGGTGTCGAGGCCCGAGCGGACCCGATCGCCCACCAACTGCCGGGTGGCGGTGCGGAGCTCGACGGCCGCGGCCAGCACGTCGCGTTCGGCATGCAGCCGGGCAAGATCGGCATAGGCGGCGGCGATCGCTGTGGTCAGCATCAGCCGGGCTTGGCCCTGTTCCATCCACGCCGCCTCGGCTTCGGACGTCGCGGCGGCCAGCGCCGCGCGGTTGCCGCCCCACAGGTCGAGATCATAGGACAGGTTGAGCGATGCCCGGCCGATATCCTGCCAACCACGGGGGACGAACTGGGCCGGAACGCCGTTGTTGTAGCTCTGCTTCTGGAGCGCCGCCTCGCCGGTCGCATCGATCGACGGCAGCAGCGGAGCACCGGCGGCTTGCGCCAGCCCTTCGGCGCGCCGGAATCGTGCGGCCGCAGCGGCGGCATCGGGCGAACCGCGCAATCCTTCCTCGATCAGCTGGGTCAGCTGCTGATCGCCATAGTCCCGCCACCAGCCATCGCCGGGCCACTGCCCCGCCTCGTCACGCATGGCGAAGCTCTGCTCGGCGGCGATGCTGCCCGGTGCGCGGAGCTCCGGCCGTGTCCCCAGATCGGGTATGGAAGCGCATCCAGCCAGGGCCAGGGCCAGGGCGAGCGGGACGGGACCACGGCGCGGGGTAAGGCGACTCTGATTCATCAAAAGCGTACCATGTAGGATGGTTGGGGATGTGCGCCCGGCTTACCCCCTTGTCAATATGAAACTGTACCATATAGTACGGTTATGGATTTGACTCGGGAAGATGCAAGTCTGAGCCGCCGCGAGGTGCGCCGCAACGATCGTCGCGATGCGATGCTGGCGGTGGCCTATGACTATTTCCTGGAGCATGGCTATGCGGCGACGAGCATGTCCGGAATAGCCGCGACGCTCGGTGGATCGAAGGCGACGCTCTGGAGCTATTTCCCCTCGAAGGAAGCCTTGTTCGAAGCCGTGCTGGACTACGCCACGACCATGTTCCGCCAGCAGATATCGGTGCTGCTGGAGACCGGCGGAGAACCCGAACCGACCCTGCGAAGCTTCGCCCGGCGTTTCATCGAAAGGGTGACGGCCCCGCAGGCGGTGGCGCTGCAGCGGCTGGTGCTCGCGGAGGTCGGGCGCTTCCCCGAGATCGGCGAGATATTCTACGAACGCGGCCCCCGCACGACGTATCAGCTGCTCGGCAATTTCATCGCCACGGCTATGGCCCGGGGGCAGTTGCGCCAGGATGATCCGCTCAGGGCCGCCAAGATGCTGATCGCCCTGTGTACCGGCGGGTGCCTGCAACTCGTATTGCTCGACCGGATCGACGCTCCGGCCGTGGATATGATCGGGGCCGACGCCGATGCGGCGGTCGATTTCTTCCTGCGCGGCTACGCGCCCGACTGAACCCGATCCAAATGAAAAGGGCGGCCCGAAGACCGCCCTTTCCCTGTTCCGATAACCGGATCGATCAGCGCGAGTAGAACTCGACGACCAGATTCGGTTCCATCTTGACGGGGTAGGGCACCTCGTCGAGCGTCGGCACGCGGACGAAGGTGACCTTCGCGGCGCCGTCCTGGGCGATATATTCGGGAACGTCCCGCTCCGACAGGCCCTGCGCCTCGAGCACGAGCGCCATTTCCTGCGCCTTCGAGCCGAGGGTGATCTCGTCGCCCGGCTTCACCTGGCGCGAAGCGACGTTGCACTTCACGCCGTTGACGCGGATGTGGCCGTGGCTGACCAGCTGACGCGCGGCGAAGATGGTCGGCGCGAACTTGGCGCGATAGACGACCGCGTCGAGGCGGCGCTCGAGCAGGCCGATCAGGTTCTGCGAGGTGTCGCCCTTCATCTTCGAAGCGTCGGTATAGTTCCGCTTGAACTGCTTCTCGGTGACATCGCCGTAATAGCCCTTCAGCTTCTGCTTAGCCTTGAGCTGGATGCCGTAGTCGGACATCTTGCCCTTGCGGCGCTGGCCGTGCTGGCCGGGGCCATATTCACGCTTGTTGACCGGGCTCTTCGGGCGACCCCAGATGTTCTCGCCCATCCGGCGGTCGAGCTTGTACTTGGCGCTGGTGCGCTTCGACATGATATCTTCCTTCAATCGCTACAACGTTACCCTCCCTCGCTGTAAGCAAAGGCGGGTTCGATCCCGGTATTTCGCGCTGCGTGGATCGGAAGATCCGGCAGGGCCACCGCTTCACCGGGGTGCGGGGCCGATTACGAAGGCGCGCCTATGGCCGCGAAGAGTCGGATAGTCAAGCGCATCTGTGGTTCAGCTGCGCTGGTGCGGTAACCGGTTCACCTTTGGTGAACCTCGCTCTATACGCCCGCCGCATGACCGACAGCAGCATCGTTCCCGCTTCCGAATGCACCACTATGGCGGAGGTCCGCGCCGCGATCGACGGGCTCGACACCCTGATCGTCAGCCTGCTGGCCGAACGGATGCGCTATATAGAGGCGGCCGGCCGGATCAAGGCGGACCGCGACGCCGTCCGTGACGAGGTCCGCAAGGCCGAAGTGATCGCCCATGCCGTCAAGGTCGCGCATGATCGCGGTTTTCCGCCCAAGCTCGCCTATCGGCTCTACGACATGCTGGTCGAAGGTTCGATTTCGCATGAGTTCGAGATATTCGATGCGCGGGGAAGCGGCCCCGCCTGAACCGATCGGGTTTCAGGCGCCGGTGTCGAGGGCGGTCCGTTTCGGCGCGAGCCGCCGTTTCAGCCCCTTGGCCGGCTTCTCGACCAGAACCCAACTGATCGCGCCGGCCGCCCAGGCGGCGAACAGCGTCGCGGCCGAATAGGCGGCAAAGCCGAGGCCGGCGAAGCTGAGCAGGATTCCCAGCGGCCAGCCATATAGATAGGTGCCGTAGCTGATGTCGAAGCGGTCGTTGATCGCCTGCAGCCGCCCAAGCCTGGCGTGCAGCGCCAGCCAGAACAGGGCGACCCCGCCGAACAGGATCGCCGAGCTCTCGGCAATCGGCCGGTAGAAGACGGCAACGGCGAAGATGGCTGCGGCCGCCGCCGCGGTGCGGCCCCGGATGATCCGGTCGAGTTCTTCACGATAGAGATAGGCGGAGGCGCCAAAGCCGAACGTCGCCAGGAAGCGGATCGTCGGATAGGGGGAGCCCAGCGTCATGTCGACGATGGGCGGGAAGCGAAACTGTTCGACGCGCCAATAGACGGGCGGCAGGTTGCAGAAGCAGAACAGCAGGAAGAAGAAGACCGCTCCCCGCAGCACCAGCTTCCGCTTGGCCAGCCATCCGGCGCTGCCCAGCAGCGCCACAAGGATATAGCAGCGGAACTCATAGGAGATCGTCCACATCGGTGAGTTCGGCTCGATCCAGGCGGCGCCTTCGTAGAAGCCCTCCGGCCGCTGCAGGATCAGTACGCGCCAGCCTTGCCACGGGCTGGGCGAATGGCCGTAGAGGGCCGGCACGATCAGCAGCGAAGCGACGAAGGCGACGATGAAGGCCGGAAAGATCCGCAATATCCGCTTGGCGAAATAATCGCCGGCCGTTGCCGAATGCTGCATCGACTGCACGATCAGATAGCCACTGAGCAGGAAGAAGGCGTCGACGCACAGCGCCGAGATGGTCAGGCCATTGCCGGTAATCGACTGGAGCAGATCGGGCGAGGGGGGCGCCTGTCCCCATTGTTCATGGACATGGGTCAGGATGACGCCGCTTGCGAACAACAGCCTGAGAAAGCCGATATTGTTTCGGGAGTGTGCGGACGCCATGCCATTTGATCCCCGTTCGATTGCGTGCTGTCAATTGCAGCACGCCTCCCCGCGATGGCCCGACGGAAGGCGATGCGCCTCGGGCCCGGCGGACTCGATAGCCGGAACCGCCCCGCTTCAGCGCCGGCCCGGGAACCCGTCCCGCATCGGGTCCGCGACATCGCTGGGGGCGGCATCATCGTCGGCCAGTTCCTCCGGTGGGGGAACGGCTATCCCATAGGAAGGCGGCCATTGCCGGGCGGGCAGATAATGAGTGCCGAACAGCCGGTCGTAGATCGGCAGCACCGACGCGAAGTTGTGATTGGGATGATCGTCGCGCGAATGATGCCAATGGTGAAAGCGCGGGCTCGACAGGATATGTTCGAGAGGCCCCAGATTCACCTTCAGGTTCGAATGGATGAAGAAGGCCCAGAAGGTGCCGGTCAGCAGCACGATCACCGGGATCAGGCTGCCCGAACCCGAGCCTGGCGTCCCGAAGCCGGCGATGGCCACGAGCGTAAGCCCGCACATCCGGGTGAAGATGATGTCGATCGGGTGGGCGCGGGTGTTGATCAGCCAGTCCATCCGCACCGGATCATGGTGGATGGCGTGAAACCGCCAGAGCCAGGGCACCTGGTGCATGATCCGATGGCCCCAGTAAAATCCGAATTCGCCGATGATCAGGGCCATGGCGATCTGCAGCCAGATCGGCAGGCCGATAACCCAGATATAATAAGCGGGGGGCAGGATCTGCTGCGCGGTTGCCGCGATGGCTGCCAGAGGGAAGGCCAGCACGAATGTCGGGATGAACCCGCTCATGAAGTAAAAGCCGATATCGGCGGCCAGGCCCTTGCGGAGCACCGGCTGACGGTTGACGGCGAACAGCCATTCCAGCGGAACGAATATGGTGGTCAGCAGCACCAGCCAGAGGGTCAGGCTGGCGGCCGTCGCGAGGATGGGCATGATGGCGGACAGCATGGTGTGTTCGTCGACGCTCCCCTGTTCGCTCCTGCTCAGGAGCGCGACCGCGCGTCAGAGCATCTGCGAGCCGAGCGCGTGGCGGCCGTTGGTCGAGCGGCGGCGGGTCCGCATCACGCCCCCGATGATGCCGAAACCGATCAGCATCATCGCCCATGTGGTCGGCTCGGGAACCGGGGCCGGCACGACCGTATCGATGCTTATGCCGTCGATCAGCGAGAAGGGGGGCTGACCCTGCGGCGTGCCATAGGCGAGCAGCGACAGCGTGGCCGTCGTCGAGGTCGCCGTGAACGAGAAGGACTCGAACATCCACGGGGTGAAGCCATGTTCCGGATTGGTCACCACGGCGGTCTTGAACAGCTTGTCCGTGCCGTTGAGCACCAGATTCGGGTCATAATTGCCGAGGTTGTTGGTATCGTCCCCATAGCTGGGATCCATGTCGCCAGGGTCGGCATTGAAATAGGTCAGGCCTTCGAGGACGCCGGGATTAGGCGTGGTATAGGCGCATGTGCCGATGCAGATGACCCAGGCTTCCTTGGTGTTGCCGTTCAGGCCCGCCTGCTGTGCCGCCGCCCAGTAGAAGCTGAGATGATAGGTTTCCCCGATCGTCATCCCCGTGATCGTCTGTTCTATCGGCCGGTTCAGATAGGAGCCGTCCGCCGCCAGGAAATTGCCGCCATAGGGGCTGTTCGTCAGCGCATTGCCGGGCGCTGCGCCAGGATAGTCGGGACCCCACAATATGAAGCGGGATGAGCCATCATAGAGCGCGTGCGCATTGCCATCGATATAAGGGCCGTCCGCGAAATCGTCCGCGCCGGTCGCCGTCTGTCCTGGATTGCCGAAAAAGACATAGCCGGGATTGTCAGCCATGATGAAGTTGTAGCCGCCGTTCGAGCTACGCCAGCCGGTCGAGGTCGGCAGGCCATCGCCCGCGCCGTTACCGAAGATCGTCGAATGCACCGCGTTACCGCTCGTCATCGTCAGCAATTCGAAATTGCCATTGGTCACGAGATTGGCCGCCGGGAGCGGTGCCCCCAGCGTAAACGCCATCAAAGCCGTCAGCAATGTGACAAGCTTGAAACGCACTTACTTCAAACCCCCGATCACAGAACGCATAGGGCCGACTAGCACAATTCTCCGCTAAATACAAGATTCGGCGGAATTTTGCGGTTTACAGCTAGTTTACATTTTGCGTAAACGGGAGTTGATCGGCAAAGTGCCGAGTCTGTGCGGTATTTTAGCGTCGACGCGGGCGCTCGAGGGCACTCAACACGCCGCGCAATGTCCGCACCTCCTGAGTGTTCCAGCCCGGTTTTGTCAGCAAAGTCCGCAGCGTACGCTTGCTGGCGGGCGTCCGATCGGGCGGAAAGAAATATCCCGATTCTTCCAGCAGCGTTTCGAGATGTCCGATCAGGCCTTCGAGATCAGCCTGCGGCGCAACCGGATCGAGCTCGACGATGGTGGGCGAAACGAGCTTTTCTCCTTTCGACCATTCATAGGCAATTAGGATAACCGCCTGGGCGAGATT